>JAUQOW010000018.1 GCA_030550675.1 Chloroflexota bacterium | reverse complement strand
CTTCGCCGCAACTTGCTCTACGAGGATCACGCATGGGCGCAAAACGCACAGCACAGCGCAAGGTGACGATCAGCCAGATCGCGAAGGAAGCTGGCGTCTCCAAAACGGCTGTGTCGTTTGCGTTCAACGATCCCTCGCAACTTTCACCAGCAACCGTCAATCACATTCGCGCCATCGCCGAACGGTTGGGGTACTCGCCCGACCCGATCGCGCGCAGCATGACGACGCGCCGCACGAATGCGCTGGGTGTTCTGCTGCCGCAGGACATCGCCACGATCATGGTCAACCCTTTCTTTCCCATTTTCCTGCGCGGAGTCGGCGCCGTCTGTGGCGCGGCTGGCATGACTCTGATGCTCGTGCCGCCGCTGTGGGGATCCATGCTCAAAGCCATCCCGCACGCGACCGTCGATGGGTTTATTGTGGTCGGTCTGGAAATTGACCGCGGCGAGGTGCAACAACTGCGGCGGCGACACGTTCCGTTTGTCATGGTTGATGGCGATGCCCCCCATGACATTCCGTCGATCAATGTCGATGATCGGCAGGGCGCTCGTGCAGCAATGTTGCACGTGTTGAGTCTGGGGCACCAGCGGATTGCGATGGTCTGCCTGGAGTCCTGGCATCAGCGGTACGAGGAGTTTACCGGCACCCTGGCGGCGCGCTTCGCGGGATACCGCGACGGTCTGGCGATGTACGGTCGCTCCATTGACGATCCCGATATTCAGGTTATAGCGGCGCCGACCAGTCGTGCGGGCGGGATTGAGGCGTTTACCCGGCTCTGGCAGGCGGAGACGCCGCCGACAGCGATTGTGGCGATGAGCGACATTACCGCGCTGGGCATTCTTGAAGCGGCGCAGGCGCATGGCGTGCGCGTGCCGGAAGAACTCTCGATCGTGGGGTTCGACGATCTGCCGGAAGCCGAACGCGCCCTGCCTCCGTTGACAACTGTTCGTCAACCCATTGAGGAAAAGGGGCGTCTGGCAGCCGAGATGCTGGTGGCAGCCCTTGATGACGAAGACAGTGAGCCGATTCACCATCTTCTTCCCACCGAATTGCTGGTGCGCGGCTCGACCTGTGCATCTCAGCTGGTCTATACCTAGAAAGGCGTGCTATGTTCATCCTTGGGGTGCTCATCGCGATTGCGTCGGCAATTGCATTCGCTGCGCTCGGTCTGGTGACGCTCTTCGGCGGCGCGCGCTCCACCCAGGAGCAGATTATTCCGGGGTTTATCCCTGACCGCGCCAGCGGCGCCGAGCGCGTGTTGACGCTCGGCGCGGTGTGGATTCCGGTGATTGTCGTGACGATCTTTGGGGTCTACGCGGGGTATCGGATTATCGAGATGGTCATTCAGGCGCTGGCATAGCCAGGCGCTCCGCGAATTCCAGCGCCTGGCGCACCGCTGCTTCGTAGATCAGATCATGCCGCGCCAGGCGCAGTTCGTCGATAATCAAAGCGGCGGCGTCCAGCGGCGGCAGCCGGACCGCGCGCTCCACCGGCGCCAGGTCGTCGATAGTTGCGCTTGCTGTCAGGTGATCGCCAGACGCGCTGCAATGGACGGAGAACCGGGAGTCCGCCGTCTGAAGCGTGACTGATGCCAGGATGTCGGCTGATCCCGTCTCGACGCTGACAAACTCCAGCATGATCTCGCCGCCATCGGTCCTCGTTAATATCCCGCCCGTTTCGCATCTTCCAGACAACCGCCAGTCAAGGCGCGTCGCTATCCAGCCGGCAAGCAGCAGCGCCGCCGTCATTCCGCGCGGTCGATATTCGATCACGATCCGGTTGAGCGACCACAACCGTTGCAGCGCCGGCGGCGCGTCGAAAAGTTGTGCAATTTGTTCGCGCCACGGCGTCAACCGCCCCCATGCAAGATCGCCAACCGCCACGCCTGCCGCAACCAGATGCTGAGCCGCCCTTAACGCCGCAGCGGCGCCATCCATCTGCGCTGTATCAAGGATCAGACGATCCGCAATTGACTGCAATTGCGTCAGCGCCAGACCGCCTGGCGTCCGCTCAGACGCCCACCAGACGACAACCGGCACATCCGGTTCCAGCAGGGACAGCACAATCCCCGGAATATGCGTTTCAGCGTCACGTGGCGCCATGATGGTGATCTGCTCGCCGCAGACCTGCGGTTGACCCGGTGCAACGAAAGCGCAGTGCGCCTGCACCCAGGCTTCCAGGCGTCGTGCGGGGACCTCGGGTTCCTCGTTGTTCAGAAGCGCAGTCACAATGGCGCGGTTGGGACGCAACGCCGTCAACCTGGCGACAATGCTGGTGATGTGTGCAATGTTCGTCGCATCGGTCAGGACGACAAGATTGAACAAACAGGCGCGCATGAGCGCTTCGCCCTCGGCGTAGTGCGCCTCTGTCGCTGCACTCCAGAGACGCGCCAGTTCGCGCTCGATGGCGCAGGCATCGACCTGCGGGAGAATAACCGATGGCGTGGTGATGATTTCGGTCACAATCGCCTCCATTTTGCGCCGACCGACGCGATCAGTTCATCGGCGCTCGCCGGTCCCCACGTACCGGCGGCATAATTCGGGAAGTCCGGCGGCGGCGCGGCTGCCCACCCTTCGAGCACCGGATCGAGGAGCGACCACATCGCCTCAATTTCATCGCTCCGAATGAACAGCGTCGAGTCGCCCAGCATGGCGTCGAGCAGCAATCGCTCATAAGCTTCGGGCGACTCGACGCCAAACGCAGCGTTGTAGCGAAATTCCATCATGACCGGACGAATGATGTTCGACTGACCGGGCACTTTGGAGTCGAATCGGAGCGAGATTCCTTCATCGGGCTGGATTTTGATCGCCAGGACATTCGGTTCGATGCCGCTGAGCGGACCATTCTCGAACAGCATAAGCGGCGCCATTTTGAACTGGATAGCGATCTCGCTGGCGCGTTTGGGGAGGCGTTTGCCAGTGCGCAGGAAGAACGGCACCCCCGCCCAGCGCCAGCTTTCGATGTACAGCCGCAGCGCCACGAAGGTCTCGGTCAGCGAGTCCGGCGCAACTCCCGGCTCCTCGCGGTAGCCGGGCGCCGGCACGCCGCCAACCGCCCCAGGTCCGTACTGACCCCGCACGGTGGAGCGTTCGACGTCCGAGGGTTCGATGGGACGAACAGCGCGCAGCACCTTGACCTTCTCATCGCGCACGGCATCGGCGCGATAGCCGACCGGCGGCTCCATCGCAGTCAGCGACAGCAGTTGCAATAGATGATTCTGCACCATATCGCGCAGTGCGCCGGTGCGGTCGTAGTAGCCGCCGCGCCCTTCAATGCCGACGCTTTCCGCCACCGTGATCTGAACATGATCAACATACCGGCGATTCCAGAGCGGCTCAAAAATGCCGTTGGCGAAGCGAAAGACCAGGATGTTTTGAACGGTTTCCTTGCCGAGGTAATGGTCGATCCGATAGATCTGTCGTTCCTCGAACACCTGATGTACCACGCGGTCGAGCGCCCGTGCGCTCGCCAGATTGGAACCGAACGGCTTTTCGATAATAATGCGCGTCCATCCACCGTTGGGCGACCGGTTGAGACCGCTTTCTCCGAGTCGACGCACAATCTCGCCATACGCCTCCGGCGGCGTCGCCAGATAGAACAGGCGGTTGCCGCCGGTGCCGCGCTCGGCATCGAGTTGGTTGAGGCGACTGGCAAGTTCGGCGTATCCCTGCGGATCATCGAATGCCGAGCGAATGTAGAAGCAGCCGGAGGCAAAACCGCGCCACAACGCCTCATCAATCCCGGTGCGGGAATGTTTGCGCGCGCTCTGCAACAACGACTCGCGAAAATAGTCGTCGCTCCAGTCGCGCCGCGCAAACCCGACCACACTGAAGCCGGGGGGGAGCAACCGTTCGCGCTGAAGCTGATAGAGCGCCGGAATAAGTTTCCGATGGGTCAGGTCGCCGGTGGCGCCAAAAATCACAACGGCGCACGGCGGAGGCGTGCGCTGCATGCGCATCCCCGAACGCAGCGGATTGGCAGTAGGGGGAGTCGATGTGGTCGTCGCTGATTCCATTGAGACTCCTTGCAGATTGCAGATCGCCTATGGCGTAACGACTGGTGTTGGCGATCCAGGTTCGCGGAAAGGACGGGGACGGTCAGGCAGTGAACCGCGCACAATCTGGCTGCCATTGACCATGTAGAGCACTGGTCGACTGCCGCTCTCGTCGACAAAAACGCTGAACAACTGATCGAGCGCAATTGGTCCATCGGGCGGGGCGCTGATCTGTTGAATGAACTCGCCGGTCAATTTGTCGATCTGAATAATGCGTCCATTGAAGCTATCGACCAGGAAGATCGAACCGCTATCCGGCGGACCAGTCACAAAGAAACGGGTCGCCGTCACCAGCGGCGGACGGATCGGCGGAACGGGTATCTCGCGTTCAAAGGCGCGCTCGCCAGCGCTGTTGGTTGCAAAGATCAGCACGCGACCATCCGGCATCAAGAGGTTGATTTTGCCGTCCACCGCCAGATCGATGGCGCTTCCCACATCACGCCCGCCGTCATTCTGAATCCAGGGCAGCGGGAATGATCCGTACTCGCCGCTCAGGTAACGCAACACATTGCTGCGCGCCGCGCCAAGAACATACAGATTGCCCTCATAGTTGACCGCCCGAAAGCGTTCGCCCACGCGCCCCCATTCCTCGCTGCCCGCCAGGATGCTGTAGCGCCATTCATTGCCGCTGCGAAAATAGAAGGTAAATGGTCCGCTGTCGCCGCTCTGCGCCACGGCGACAATATTGTCGATGCGCCAGGCGGCGGCGCGCACCCGTCCCACGCTGAGCGGACCAATAACATCTTCCGGTCGCAGAAACGGTTGCGCTGCGCCGCCGCCGCGCGGTGCGCGATAGAGCGTGCCCGCATTCGTGTCGAGCATATAGATCGAGCCGAACGACAGGGTATCAGTCACTGTGCGCGGCGGCGGCGGCACAATAACGGCATCGAACAGACCCCCTGGCAACGGATGGCGCGTCACCTCGGTCAGGTCATCGAAGTAGGTTTGTTTTTGCACGGCTGCCAGCGCACGGGTATACTCGCGCACCAACTCCTCATACCGTTGACGATGTGCTGCGGTTGCGGTTATCAGATCTGAACTGCGCAACGCCGCCAGCGACTCTTCGGCTTCGATCAGAAGTTCCTGAGCAGTCGCCTCATCTGGCGCACCGCGAATGGCAGCCACCGCCTGTTCCGCTTCCGTCAGTGCGTTGTCCGCCTCGCGCAGCGCATATTCCCGGCTTAACGCGGCGCCGTACAGAATAAGCAGACTGATGAGCGAAACGAGCGCCAGCAGGAGCGCCCAGGGAAATGGAGGTCTCTGCCGCCGATAGCTGAGACCGGTCGTGCGCGGCTGGCGCGGGAGCGCACGAGGCGGCGCGCTTGGACGCGGTCGCAACCATTGCGTGATTCTGTCGCCGAGACGGATGAATGGATTGGAACGATCCTCGAACGGGCGGGCGGACGGACGCGCGCCGGGTCGTTTCGCCCGCGCGTGATGCCCGAATACTGCCTGTCCAGCCACATCGCTCAAATCGATCACCCGCTCCGGCGCTGGCGCGTCGCGAAACGAAACTTCTCCCAGCAAGGCGCTTGGCGCGGCGGGCATCTCCGGCGACGCGCGCACCGCCGATGACGAGCGATGATTCGCATCCTTGCTCAGCGGATCGCCCAGATTGAGCGGTCGTGGCACAGGGAGCGGATCGGCGGAATACGGCGGCTCGTCGTGGGGGCGGGTCAGCCGTCGCTCTTCCTCCGCCAGACGCGCGCGACTCACCTCGGCGCGCCGGCGCGCTTCACGCTCAGCCGGACCGCGCAGCAGCCAGACGATGTCCGCCCCTGCGCGCGCCAGGCGTTCCGCGACGCCGCTCAGCGCCAGGCGCGCCCGCTCGTTCATCCCCGCAGCGCTGAACGGCGACGCCTGCGCCGCCGGACTGAGCCGCGCAAACGTCATGGCGACGATGCCGTGAGCATCGGCGATCTGATGGCGGCGACACAGGTCGGTGATGCCGGTAAGCGCATCATTCGGCTCCGCTGCGCGCAACAGGCGGGTGACTTCCTCGCGCGAGAGCAGATCCGACAGGTTGCTCGTGCAGATCAGCACGCCATCGCCAGGGCGCAACACGGCGCGGTAGAGATCCGGCTCGATTGTCAGACTGACGCCAAGCGCACGCGAACGGAACGGGATGGCAGCGCCGCCCCATGACGCATTGGCGGGCAACGCGCGCAATCGACCCTCCGCCATGACATACGCCTGCGCTGGCGCAACCTGAGCAATGAACAGATCGCGATCTTTGATGACGGCGCACGTCAAGCCGACGACCGCGCGCTTCTGCGGCGGCGCGTTGAAATTCTGCTGATAGAGCGCGCGGTTCGCCGCCAGGATCGCCTTGCGCAGCGAGGACGTGACAGAGAACGACGGGTCCTCGTAAAAGACCCGGCGAATGGTGCGCAGGACGAGCAGACAGGCGTCACGCCCGCGCGACACGTCCTGGTCGGCTTCAACAACGACGTGCAACTGCCCCTTGCGCGCTTCGGGCGCGAACGGGTTGGCAGGCATCACGACCAGCGTCAGGTCGCTTTTTTCCTGTGGAATGCCGCTGACCAGACCGAATGAACCGGAGCGGGTAACGTTTCCAGGCATGAGATCGCTTCTACGGCTTGCTACGTACTGGAATTATAGCACGCTGGAAAGACGAGACTCCAGCTCTATCTTAATCCCTGGAGGAACGGATTATGGCTCGCGCCATCTGGAACGGCGTCGTTATCGCCGAGAGCGATGCAACCATTGTCATCGAAGGCAACCACTACTTTCCGCCTGAGTCGGTCAAACGCGAGTATCTGCGCGACAGTGCGACCCACACGGTATGCGGATGGAAAGGGGTTGCAAGTTACTATGATATCGTCGTCAACGACGCCGTGAACCGCGACGCGGCGTGGTATTATCCCGAACCTAAAGAGGCAGCCCGTCGCATCGCCGGATATATTGCCTTCTGGCGCGGCGTCAAAGTCGAGGCGTGACGGCGAACAGCATCCCGCAAGGTCGGCGCTTGCGGGAAGTGGATACTATCCAATAATAACAACATGCACTTCGCGCGGTCCGTGCACGCCGAGGGTGAGCGTCAACTCAATGTCAGCGGTGCGGCTTGGACCAGTGATCAGGGTGAGCGCGCTGGCATTGCGAAACACCTCGCCGTACTTCTGTTTGATGCGCTCGATAGCCTCGCCCAGACCGCGCACAAACTGCGCTCGACGCGCTACGGCGATGAACACCGGCGCAAGCAATGACGCCATGCGCGCCCGTCCTTCGCCGCTGTGCACAACGAGCGTTGCGCTTTCAGCGATTGCGGCATCGACCCCGGCAATGCACACGGGCGCACGCTCGTGCGCCTGAAGCAACGTTGAACGTTGCGCGGGATCGCCTGCAATCCGCCCATCGAGCCGCCTTACGCCACGCTGCTGAAGAAGATCCGCGAGTCCCGGCAGGTCGATCTTCTCCAGATCCCACGTAATGACTTCCTGCGCCTCGTGTTGAGCAAGGATGTCGGCGATGGTCGCAAGCGCCGCTTCGTCGTCGGCGCAGGGATGCGGGTACGCCTGAAGTTTCGTCAGTTCGGCGGCAAACTGCTGCACCACGTCGTCGTGCGTAATCGGATGGACGAAGGGCGGCGGAGCATGCGGCGCGCGCGCCGCCTCCGCTTCCAGGAACGGTCGCGTTGCGCGCAGACTGGCGCGGATGCGATTGAGCATGCGGTCACGGCTGCTGTTCATGCGACGCTCTCGTATCGTATGTCGGAGATGGAACCGGAATGCAACTATTATACTGCAAGCAGAATAAAGAGAAACGACGCGGACGGCGAAAAGGCGAGGGGAAAGAGGAACAAGGCAACAGGGATATTTACCATTTATCAACATATTGCAGGATGTGATACAATCGAGTCCACATGTGCAATCGTTACGTTCACATTCAGCAGAGGGCGATGCGATGACCAGCCTGCTCTCCTCCCTGACCGATGTCACAGCCCGCTCCCCTGATGACCAGCGACGCGGACGCATTCTGGTCTCCCTGTCCCTCGGCGTGGTTGCGCTTTTGTTGAGCGTTGGGATGGCATTGACGCTGATCCAGCCATCGGCAGGGCGTTTTATCAACCTTGGGTTGGCGACGCTGGTGTTTGCTTCGGCGGCGCTGCTCGGCAAAAAGGGGTTTGTCAGCGCCGGGGCCTATGTTGTCATCATTGTCAGCGGCATTGGCGCTGTGAGCGGCGTGTTTCTCAATCCCAACTCGCCGTTCAATCTGTTCTATCTCCTTGTCAGCGTCCTGCTGGCCAGCGTGCTGCTGCCCCCGCGCCAGATCTGGATCGTGCTTGGCATTTGTCTGGCTGGCATTGCGGGCGTTCTGGCAGGAGTTCCCGCTGAAACCCGTACCGCAATCAATCTCAACCTCGCCCTGGCGCACCTTACCGTCCTGCTGACGGTCAGCGCCTTCATTTCCTTCATCGGAGCGCGCAGCCTGTCGTCGGCGCTCAAGGAGGCTGACAAGGCGCGCCAGCATGCGGAGGAAGTCGGTCAGCAACTGTCAGTCGCCAATGCAACGCTGGAAGCGCGCGTCGAAGAGCGCACCGCCGCGTACCGCCGTCTTGTCGACGAACAACGCGCAGTCGTCGCACGGTTAGAAGAAAGCCTCAAAGCGCAACAGCGCCTGAACCAGATGGTTGCAGAACTCGCAGCGCCGGTCATTCCCGTCCGCGATGACACGCTGGTGATTCCGCTCATCGGAAGCATCGACACAAACCGCGTTCAGCAGTTGCTCGCTGCTGCGCTGCGATCCCTGGAACGAACCCGCGCGCGCATCCTGGTGATTGATGTGACCGGCGTCGCCGTTATTGACAGCCACGTCGCCGCCGCTCTGATCCAGGTGGCGCGAGCGGCGCGCTTGATGGGCGCCGCGACAATCCTGGCTGGCATCCGTCCCGAAGTTGCGCAAACGCTTGTCGGTCTGGGCGCCGATTTGAACGAGATGCGCACGGCAGCGACCCTGCAATCGGCGCTGTCGTCGGCAAACAGTGGAGGAGATGTACGATGACGATGGTGCACGCCGGTCCTGAACGCGCGCTGCGTTCGTTGCGCGCCGACTGGAGCCGTGAGCGCTGGGAGCAGCTTCCCGACGACGGCAATCGCTATGAAGTCATCGATGGGGTTCTGTATATGACAACGGCGCCCAGCACGTTTCACCAGTGGATCGTGCGCCAGATCGTGCGCACCCTGTTCGCGCAAATTGATGATCAGGGAGTCGGTGTAACCCTGTGGGCGCCGATTGGGGTTTTCATGCCTGGTTGTGACCCGGTGCAACCGGATATCCTCGTCGTGCGGACGGCACATCTGAGCATTATCCGTGATCGGCGCATTTACGGCGTGCCAGACCTTATCGTGGAAGTTGTGTCACCGTCCAACTCTGAGCAGGACCTGGAGATCAAACGCAATGCGTATGCGCGCGCCGCCGTGCCGGAATACTGGATCGTCCGCCCTGCTGAACGTGATGTAATCGTATGCAGCGCGCCAGACCCGGCTGCCGACCTCTTCAAGAATGTCGATACGATTTTGCCAGATGGAGTTCTGACATCACCGACGCTGCCGATCCAGGCGAGCATCGCCGATTTCTTCGCCAACGCCCCTGACACCACGCTCTGAGCGTTTGTGTGCATTCTTCGCTTTCTGGTTCTCAGTTTCTGATTCTTACAGGAAGATCAACCAGATCTTGGACAATCTCGTGATCGGCGTGGGCTTCGACAGGCTCAGCCCACGCCAACCGCTCCTCCAAAGGTGCAGGCTCGATTATCCAGGTTTTATTTGATCTCCCTATTAGTTCTTGGTTCTCAGTTCTCAGTCCCTGATTCTTGGTTCTTGGTTCTCAGTTCTCAGTCCCTGATTCTTGGTTCTTGGTTCTCAGTTCTCCTCACCCCTACTCCTCGCGCAACGCCAGCGCTGGCGAGGTGCGCCCCATGCGCCACGCCGGGTACAACCCCGCCAGCAGCGCCGCCACGACCGCTACCGCGACCGCCTGCACAAACAACCCGCCGTTCAACTCGAACAGAAGCGTCCATCCAAACGAACGTCGATTGATGACGTAGACCAGCACCGCCGCCATCATCACCCCGACTGGAATCGCCAGCACTCCCGCGAACAACCCCATCAACCCGGTTTGCCCGACGACCAGCCCCCACAACTGGCGCGGCGTCAACCCGTTGGCGCGCAACACCCCCATCTCGCGCGCCCGTTCGAGTTGCAACGCCATGAGCGCCGAAAGAATGCCGATGAACGCCACGATCGTCGCCAGCAGTTGCAGCACCGTGGTGATCGCAAACGTGCGGTCGAAGATCGCCATTGAGGTTTCGCGCAACCCGCGGTTCGAGACGATGTTGACCGCCAGACCAGGCGGCATCCGCGCGCGCAGGTCGCGCACCAGCGCGTCAACGTCCACGCCGGGCGCGACATACAATCCGAGCGACGAGAGCGCCTGATCATCCCACAGCGTCCGGTACACGGCGAGATCGATCATCGCCACGCCCTGATCGCTGCCGTAATCGTAAAAGACGCCAGCAATCGGGAATTGCCGTTCGCCGCGATCAGTCAGCAGCGTCAGCGTATCGCCGGGACGCAGGTTGTGGCGATACGCCAGCGGCTCCGAGATCAGCGCCGCGCCCCCAGCGAACGCCTGCCAGACCGTGTCTTCATTGACGGGATGAACCCACTGGAAGACCCGGTAATCCGCCTGGGTGACATCCAGGGCAATCGTCAACAGCGGACCAACGCTGCTGTCGATGGTGGCGCTGCGGTAACGGCGGTAGCGTTCGATGCCGGGCGCTTCGATAATGCGGGCTATCGCCTCGTCGGGCAACGGCGATTCGAGACGGTTGCCGCGCGAACTTGGCGCAGAAACAAAAATGTCGGCGCGGATGGTGTTTTCCAGCCAGCGCTCAACCGTCGTGCGAAAACTGCTGACCATCAGACCGACGCCGATCGTGACCGAGACGGCGATCATCAAGGCGGCGACGGCGACTGACGTGCGGCTGAGCGACGCCACAATGTCGCGCGCCGCCATTCGCCCCAGCAGTCCGAACGCGCGCCCCGCGACCGGTCGCACAATACTGGCAAGCCCCTGCGTGACCAGCGGCGTCAGCGCGGCTGCGCCAACGGTGAGCGCCAGCAACCCGCCAAAACTCACGGTCAGGCTGCGTCCGGGCAGAGCGATCAATCCAAGCCCGATCAGGATCAGCACAACGCCGATCAACGCCGCTGCGCGCACTGCCCGCTGCATCCGCTCTTCATACGACGAACGGCGTAGCACAGTGCGCGGCGGCGTCAGCGTCGCCTCCGTCGCCGGAACCGCCGCCGCCGCCAGCGTCGCCGTCACGCCAAGAACGAACCCTTTCAGCAGGACACCGGGCGACAGTTCGACCGAACGCACCGTCACGGCGAAGTAGAGATCATTGATCGTCTGCGTCACCAGCCCGACCAGCCCGCGCCCAAGCGCCACGCCGAGCGCCAGACCCGCCAGCGCGCCGATCAACCCGATGATCAGCGCTTCCCCCAGCACCAGGGCAAAAATCTGGCGACGCGCCACCCCTACGCAGCGGAGCGTTCCCAGCATGGTGCGCCGCTGCACCACCGAGAACGTCATCGTGTTGTAGATCAGGAACATGCCAACCACCAGCGCCAGCAGGCTGAGGGCGGACAGGTTCAGCTCGAATGCCGCCGTCATCTGCTGAATGGCGTTGCTGCGCTGCTCAGGACGCTCGATGCGCACGCCCGGCGGCAGCGTTGCTGAGATTCGTTGCAGCAGCGTCTCTCCTGCGGCGCCTTCGGGAATGATCAGGTCAATGCTGCTCAACCTGCCGGCTTTCCCCATCCACTCCTGCGCGGTCGCAATATCGATAATCAACAGCCCGTCCAGCGCACGGCGGCTGGCGTCATCGGCAGGCTCCAGCAACCCGACAATCTCCGCCTCAACGGTGGTTGCGCCGATCATGAGCGGCAGGCGCGCACCGCTGACAATGCCGAACTCACGCGCTGTCTCCGCAGAGATCAGCGCAGCGCCAGGGCGCGTCATCAGCAATCCGTAGCACCCGAATCCCTGGCACCCTTCCTGCGCCGACGATGTCCGGTCGAGCGCTGCGCCCTCGCCGGGCGCACCGGCAAGCCAGGGGCGGAACGGCGCCTCGACGACCGGATCGATCCCCAGGATGCGCAGCGTCAACCCGCTGCGATCCGGCGCAGCCGCCTCGCCTTCCACCAGCGGCGCCGCAGCGCGCACTCCCAGATCGATCCGCAACCGGCGGTAGACATCCTCCGGTATCCCTGAAGGTCCACCGACGATCCGGTGAGTCGCACGCCCGGTCAGCGTCTCTGTTGAAAGCAGAAACGCCCGTCGCGCACTGTCATTGGCAAGATCGATAGAGACGACAACCGCGACCCCGAGCGCGACCCCCAGCACTGCCAGACCAAACTGCCAGGGGTGGCGCAGGATGTAGCGGAGCGATGTTTTCAGCAGCGTCCACGACATATGATGCTCTACCGTTCATAGACGATCTTTCCGCCGGCAACCGTCAGCACAACGGAAATATTTGTCAGGCGTTCAGGTTCAACGCTGAGCAGGTCACCATCGAGCACTGCAATATCGGCGTACCTGCCCGGCGCCAGCGCGCCCTGCTCATGTTCGGCAAAGGCGGCATACGCACTGCCCCATGTGTAACTACGTAGCGCCTCCATCAAACCGATTGCCTGATGCGCGGCAATCACGCGACCATTGTGCGCCCTGCGCGTCACCGCCGCTGCGATCCCCTGGAGCGGCGCAAAATCCGGCAACACCGGGTTGTCCGACCCATTGGCGAGCGCCACCCCGGCGCGCTGCAAGGCGCCCCAGGCATGACCCCACGGCGTCAGCCCGGAACCCAGCCGCGTCACATCCCCCTCTTCCCAATAGGTGAAGCAGGACTGAATGGCGGCAATGACTCCCAAACGCGCGAAGCGTTCCGGCAACCCGGTATGCACGACTTCGACATGTTCGATACGATGGCGATGATTAAAACGCGGATATGCGGCAAGCGCACGCTCATACGAATCAAGCGCCATGGCGACGGCGGCATCGCCGATGGCATGGATCGCCGCCTGGAAACCGGCGCGATGCGCACGCAATACCCGTGCGTCGAGTTCTTCCGCTGAAACGAGCGGAAAACCGCAGTTGTCCGGTTCGTCGCCGTATCCTTCGCTGAGCCACGCCGTGCCGCCGCCAAGCGTCCCATCGGCGAAATACTTGATCGCCCCGAAGCGCAACCAGGCATCGTCCTGCCATGCCTCTTGCCGCTCGCCCGCTTCCGCCGCCTGGAGCATCGCTTCGGCAACGGCGCCATACGCCAGGACGTACATGCGCAGCCCTGCGCCTCCGCCCCGAATCGTTTCATTGACAATCTCAAGGTCGTGCAAACCGGCGACATGACCGAGCGCCGCCTCGCCAATCGCGACAATCCCGCGTTTGTGATATTCACGCGCCGCATCACGCACCCCGGCGCGCCAGTCGATGGCTGGCGCTTCGACCGCACGCGCTGCCAGCGCCATTGCCGATTCGAGCAGCACGCCGGTCGGACTTCCATCCTCGCGGCGTTCGATCCGCCCGCCTGGCGGATCGGGCGTGGCGGCGGCGATGCCCGCGCGCGCCAGCGCCGCCGAGTTTGCCAGCGCCACGTGGTTGCACGCGCGGTAGATCAGGAGCGGATGACCGGGAACAGCGGCGTCGAGTTCCGCCAGCGCCGGATGGCGCCGCTCCGCCAGCCGCCCCTGGTCGTGCCCCACGGCGACGATCCATTCTCCTGGCGGGCGTCGCGCCGCCTCCGCGCGCAGCCGTTCCAGCACGGCGCCGATGCTCGTGGTATCCCACAGCGCCACACGGGTGCGGCTGCGCACATAACTCAGCAGATGCTGGTGCGAATCGTGGAATGCCGGAATGACAGCATATTCAGGCGGCAGACGCACGATACGCGTGGATGGTCCTGCCAGCGTCTCGATGTCATCCGCCGGACCTGCAGCGAGGATGCGGTCGCCGCTGATTGCGACGGCGCCGCGAGCGACTGGCGCAGCGATGATAGGATAGATCGTCGCGCCGGAGAGAATGGCGTCTGGGATCATGGTTGCTGGATGGTTGTATAAGGAACCGTATGCCATCATGGTACCTGAATTTTCTTCGAGAACCGAGAACCAAGAACTGAGAACCAAGAACCGAGAACTGAGAACTGGTATCAGGGGTTGGGGGTTAAGGGGTAGGGTAGCGCCTTTTGCGACCTTCACACCTGCGATCTGTCACTTTTGCACCCGCCACCTGTCCTCCAAGATGGTATAATGCTGCAAAAGCAGCCCAACACGATCAGGAGCGCCTATGCCTGAGCTGTTTCAGGTTGTGACCGTAGCCGAGGCGAATGCCCGCCTCCGCGCCCACATCGCACCACTATCACATCGCGAGTTGATCCCGCTTCACGACGCACTTGACCGGGTGTTGGCTGAGGAGTTACGCTCACCGGTTGATCTGCCCGCCTTTCCGCGCTCCACGGTGGATGGCTTTGCCGTGCGCGCTGCAGACACCTACGGCGCCAGCGAGAGCCTTCCAGCCTATCTCACGATCTGTGGCGAGACGCCAATGGGACGAGCGCCCAAATTCACTGTCGGTCCCGGGCAGGCAGCGCTGATCCACACAGGAGGTATGCTCCCCTCCGGCAGTGACAGCGTTGTCATGGTTGAGTATACCCAGTATCTTGACCCGACAGCGATAGAGGTTGTGCGCCCCGTGGCCGTCGGCGAAAATGTCATTCCTGTCGGCGAGGATGTCGCTCGAGGTGATGTGCTCTTTCCTCGCGGTCACCGTCTCCGTCCGCAGGATCTCGGAGGTTTGGCAGGGGTCGGCATTGTGCAGGTTCCGGTCGTTGCCCGCCCGCGCGTCGCCATCCTTGCCACCGGCGACGAGGTTGTTCCCGCCGACGCTGAGGTAGCGCCAGGGCAGGTGCGCGACATCAACAGTTACACCATCGCCGCGCTGGTTCGGCGCGCCGGGGGCGAGCCTGTTCTTTGCGGCATCGCCCCCGACGATCCGGCGATCCTGGATCGGATGGCTCGTTCTGCACTGGAAAGCGCCGATCTCCTTGTCCTCTCCGCTGGAAGTTCGGTGAGCACACGGGATTATACTGTCAGCATTATTGAGTCGCTGGGTGCGCCAGGAGTGCTGGTGCATGGCGTGGCTATTCACCCTGGCAAGCCTACAATTATTGCTGCAGCCGGAAAGCGGCCAGTTTTTGGGTTGCCTGGCAACCCCGTCTCAGCAATCATTGCCTTTGGTCTCTTTGTCGCCCCGGCGCTGCGTCATCTCCAGGGCGCTCCTGAGACTGATCCGTTGACCGTTCAGGCTGTTCTGACGCTCAATATCGCCTCGAAGCCTGGCCGCGAAGATTTCGTGCCAGTGCGCCTGGAGCGACGCGACGGCGTGTTGTACGCCAATCCGGTCTTCGGCAAGTCAAATCTGATCTATACCCTGGTTCACGCAGACGGCTTGGTGCGCGTTCCCCTCGATCTGAGCGGACTGTACGCTGGTTCGCCAGTTGAGGTCACACTGTTCTGAGCAATGGTAGAGAGTTCTATGTCACGACGACGCTACTACCTCGAAGACCGCGCCCTGGAAGACGCCCTGGTCCAGTTCGAGTCCGCTCTTGCACGCGCTGGCGGTCTTCGACTGATGGACGAAGAGATTATTCCTCTTGCCGAGGCGCGTGGCCGCATCACCGCTGTCCCGATATGGGCGGCGCGCTCAGTGCCCCACTACCATGCCGCCGCTATGGATGGCATTGCCGTGCGCGCCGCTGCGACGGCTGGCGCCACCGATTCATCGCCCTTAACGCTCACGCTTGGTGATCAGGCCATCTGGGTAGACACCGGCGACCCTCTACCGCCCAACACCGATGCAGTGGTGATGGCCGAGAACGTTCAGACTCTTGGCGACGCAACTGTGGCGATCACCGCCGCCGTGGCGCCCTGGCAGCACGTGCGCCCAATGGGTGAGGACATCGTCGCCACGGAATTGGTCATCCCTGAAGGCGTCTCCTTGCGTCCGGTCGACCTGGGCGCGATTGCGGCTGCCGGACACGCAACCGTGAGAGTGCGGCGGCGCCCGCGGGTGGCGATCATCCCTACCGGCACAGAGCTGGTCACGCCTGAGGCGGCTGCTGCCCGCGAGGCGAGTGGACAGACCCTGCGCGCTGGCGAGATTATCGAGTTCAATTCCCTGATTCTCGCCGGGATGGTAGAAGAATGGGGCGGAGTAGCCACGCGCCTGCCCCCCGTGCCTGACCGGCAGGACCTGCTGCGCGCCGCCGTCGCAGGCGCGATTGCCGATCATGAGGTGATTGTGATCAACGCCGGTTCGTCAGCCGGCGCCGAAGACTATACCGCGACTGTGCTCGGCGAACTTGGCGAGGTCGCCGTTCATGGCGTCGCCATTCGTCCTGGTCATCCGGTGATCCTTGGCGTGGCGGCGGGAAAGCCAGTCCTGGGTCTGCCTGGCTACCCCGTGTCGGCAGCGCTCACGGCCGAACTATTTCTCCGCCCCCTGCTGTACCGGCTTCAGGGTCTCACCCCTCCGCCACGACCTGCGGTGACCGCCACGATCAGCCGCAAGCTGCTCTCGCCAATAGGTGAGGACGAGTTCGTGCGCGTCACCCTGGGACGGGTGGACGGGCGTCTCATTGCCACGCCGCTGGCGCGAGGAGCGGGCGTGGTGATGTCACTGGTCCGCGCCGATGGGATTGCACGTATTCCCCGCTTCTCCGAAGGTCTCCATGCCGGGGCTGAGGTTGCTGTCGAACTCCTGCGCGATCAGACCGAAATCGAGTCCACCATTGTCGCTATCGGCAGCCACGACCTGGCCCTCGACTTGCTGGCGAGCTATTTGCGACGCGCTGGCGCAGGACGACGCCTCAGTTCGGCCAATGTGGGCAGCCTGGGAGGACTGATGGCGCTCAAGCGCCGCGACGCCCATCTCGCTGGCATCCATCTCCTCGACGAGGAAACGGGCGAGTATAACATATCGTATGTCCGTCGTCTGTTGCCCGACGAAGAGATCGTGCTGGTTCACCTGGCGTACCGCGAGCAGGGCTTTCTGGTAGCGCCGGGCAACCCGCTGGGCCTGAGCAGCCTGCGTGACCTTACACGACCGGGCGTGCGCTTTGTCAATCGGCAACGCGGCTCGGGCACGCGCGTGCTGCTGGATTACCATGTGCGACAGGAAGGGATCAACCCAGGGACCATTAGCGGCTATGAGCGTGAGGAGTTCACGCATATGGCGGTCGCTGCCGCCGTGCAAAGCGGCAGCGCCGATGTGGGTCTCGGGATCAGAGCGGCTGCGCACGCGCTTGGGCTTACTTTTGTCCCTCTTTTTAGCGAATGCTACGATCTCGCCATTCCGCGTCGCCACTGGGAGAGCGAGTTGCTGGCGCCGCTGCGCCGGATGCTCTTCGATCCCGCCTATCGCAGCGCCGTCGAAGCGTTGGGTGGCTATCGTGTGGAGCGGATGGGCGAAGAAACGCAGGTTTGACGCCGCACCCCGGGTGTATCGATCCTACCCTCCTGCCACGGCGGGAAAAATGTCAATCGTATCTCCCGGCTGGATGAGCGTCTCAACCCCGTTTGGGAGGTACGGCGCATCACGACCGTTGACAAACACATGGACGTGGGGGTAGAGATTGCCGTCGGCGTTCAGCAGCTCCTCGCGCAGTCGGGGAAAACGCGTCACCACAACGTCTACCAGTTGTTTCACCGTGATATTCTCGCCGAGATCAAATTCCACGGTGCGACTGCCAACGATCGGGCGCAGGGTTGCATAAAAATTCACTTGCATTTTCGTTTCACTTGATACAATAAGGCGGGGCGGGCGCGGCAGCGCCCGCTTCTTTTCGACTGCCTGCTACTCAATAATACCCAGTTCGCGCAGCTTGCTCTCCGGGACGACGCCGTTCACCCAACCACGGGCAGCGTAGTACTCGGCAAGCATCTCATCAAGCTCACAGACGTGTCCCTGCGAGCCGGGCATGGTCGACGGCTCCTTGAGAAAACGCGCTGGCAGATAGTCGCTGCCCTCACGGAAGCCGGCAAGGTTGTTGTAGTAGCGCTCGAGATTATAGATGCGTTCACCAATCTTGAGCACATCCTCAATCGTACACTCCACCCCGACCATCGCTGCATACTGAGCCGCATACTCCTCGGCGCCTTCGGCAAAAGCGCTGAACTTGCACAGATCCAGGCTGTCGGAGAAAGCGTGGAGGTCCTGGAAGAGTTTTGTCAGCTCCCCCTTGCCCTTCCAGGCAAGCGGATCAACCTTGAGCGCGCCAAGAGGCGTGACGCCTAATTCTGCGGCAGGAGTGTAGGCGCGCAGGTGGCATGCGCCGCGATTACTGGTGGCGTAAGCAACACCCATACCCTTGAGACCACGGGGATCGTAGGCTGGGACGCCCTGACCCTTGACCGTCATCGCAAGCTCGGGATGACCAAAGTGCCTGGCGGTCGCATCGGCGCCATCGGCCATGACATTGCCAATCCCCTCACGGAAGGCGATCTTGCGCACCAGTTCAACCATCCCCATGCTATCGCCCCAGACAAGACCGCCATCGCCGTTGGTGTAGCCACGCTCAGTGGCTTCCATGTAGATCGAGATAGGATGCCCCGTCTCAATAGCGTCCATGCCATAGTCGTTGCACAGGTCAATCAGCTTCGCAACGGTGTTGACGTCGTCGTTGCCACAGTTCGCGCCAAGCGACCAGGCTGGCTCGTACTCGAGGCTCTCCATGCGCAGCCCTTTCCAGGGACCCTCCTTGATCTCGACCTCTTTCTTGCAGGCCACGGGGCACGCATGACACGTCGGATCATCGACCAGGATATGCTCTTTGACATACTCGCCGCTGATCTTCTCGGCGCTCGGACCAAACGAGGTAAGCATGCTGTTCTTCGTCGGCAGGGCGCCCATCGCGCTGGTGATGTTCATCAGCACGTTCGTGCCATACACCGAGAGACCGCCCTTGCGCGGGCTGGTGATATTCCGCTCGTCCATGATCGTCGCCAGAGCGCGCTTGTGGGCAGGCTTCCATGCCTCCAGGTTAGCGGCTTTTGGCATCTTCTTCGGCGCCTTGATCACAATTGCCTTGAGCAGTTTGCTGCCGCCCACGCAGCCGGTGCCGCCGCGTCCGCTCGCACGATCATCCTCATTGACCCAACAGGCGAACCGGACCAGATTCTCGCCAGCCTGCCCGATGGCAATCACGCTCAGGTCCTTCTCACCGTAGCGCTCGCGGAAGAATCGCACCGTGTCGTGCACGCCTTTCCCCCAGACCTCCGAGGCGTCGCGGATCTCAACTTTGCCGTCCTGAATGAAGAGGTAGACCGGGCTGCTGGCTTTGCCCTTGACCAGCACGCCGTCGAAGCCAGCCCAGCGCAGACGCGCCGCTGACCAACCGCCATGGTGACTGTCGGTGACGGTGCCGGTCAGTGGCGACTTGGTGACGATGGCCATGCGCCCGCTCATATTCGCTTCCGTGCCGGTCAGAGGTCCGTTCATGAAGCAGAGCAGGTTGTCGGGAGAAAGGGGGTCTACCTGTGGGCCGTTCTCGAGCATGTAACGCACTCCAAGTCCGCGCGCGCCAACGTACTTGCGCGCCCAATCCTCGGGAATGCCGCGATACTCCACCGTCCCGGCCGTCAGATCCACGTGGGCAATCCGGTTCGCGTACCCGCCCAGTGCCATGGGTTCCTCCTCTCTGAATACTGCTGCCTGCTGCGAGGAAATGCGGAGAGTCGCCTTTGACCGGAGCAGGCTTTTCTCGAGGTTATGCACGCTCTCCCGATGTTTGGGTGTGAACGATTATATATCAAGACCTTCATCTTAATCAATACTTTTTTCATTTTCGTTCGGTAACACGCCAGCTTTTGGCCTCTCCTCATCCTGTGCTACACTTGCACCACGCATCCGTTTTCACCTCGCAGGAGCGCGTCCATGTCGAAAGAACCCTCGACGACTGGGCGCCTGAACATCATCCGTCGAGGGATCGCAGCGGTTGATGGTCTGTCGCATCGACCAAAAAAGTGGTAATCATCGGTGCGGGGGTTGCCGGGCTGGTTGCTGGCTGCGAAGCGCTGCGCGCTGCGGTGGCAGTTCACCAGGCGGTGCAGAAAGGAGGACGTGATGACAACCATTATCCGCGAATCACCAATGCTGCTGGTGCGCGAAACTGATGGCGTTGCCATTGATCTTGCACCGCTGCAGGGTCTCTGGACCGTCGAGCAATATCTGAAACTGACCGACCATACGTCTTGTCTGGTGGAATTTTCCGACGGCAGGCTGGAGGTGCTGCCGATGCCTCCGCAACGCCATCAGATGATCCTGGCGTTCCTGTACCGCGTATTCTTTGCATTCCTGCATCCACGCGGCGGGCTGGTTCTCTTCGCGCCTCTCCGGTTGCAGGTCGGTCCAGCGGCGTTCCGCGAGCCGGACCTGCTGCTCCTGCTGCGCGCCGATGACCCGCGAGCGCAGAACCGCTACTGGTCCGGCGCTGACCTGGTGCTGGAAGTGGTGAGCGAGGACGATCCAGAGCGCGATACTGTCGATACGGTGCGCGACTATGCCAGTGCAGGGATTCCTGAGTACTGGATTGTCCATCCGCTGGATGAGACGATCACGGTCCTGTCGCTGACCGACGACGCCTATGCGCCCTGCGGCGTTTTCCGTCGCGGCGATCAGGCGACATCGGCGTTGCTCGAAGGCTTCAGCGTGAGCGTCGATGAGGTCTTTGGCGCATCGTCGTACTTAGCGGGAAAATGACGCAAGGGCGCAAAGACGCAAAGCGCAAAGCAATTGCGAGCCTTTGCATCAAACGTCTGGCGAAACGCTGGAAAGCAACGCGATACACGTCCAGAAACAATGACGTCGGACGAACCAATTCTGGCAATCGATCTGGGCACCTCCGGTCCCAAGGTGGCGCTGGCGACTTTCAGCGGCGATATTCTGGCATGGGAGTTCGAGCCGGTGCATCTGCATTTGTTGCAGGACGGAGGCGCTGAGCAAAGCGCCGTCGAATGGTGGGAGGCAATTGGCGCGGCTGCGCGCCGCCTGACCGCCGCAACCGGCGTTACCCGCGTCGCTGCTGTCGGCGCAACGGCGCAGTGGTCGGGCACGGTCGCGGTTGGCGCCGATAACCGCCCATTGACCAACGCAATTATCTGGATGGATTCGCGCGGCGCGCCGGATATCCATACTCTGGTCGCGGGTCGTCCATCCGTCGCCGGGTACGGGCTGGCAAAACTGGCAACCTGGATCCGACTCACTGGCGGCGCACCTGGTCTCGCTGGAAAGGATCCGCTGGCGCACATCCTGTATCTCCGGCGGGCGCATCCCGATGTGTACCGCGCCGCAAGCGTCTTTCTCGAACCGAAGGATTACATCAACCTGCGACTCACAGGAGTGCGCGCTGCATCGTTCGATTCAATCACGCTTCACTGGCTGACCGACAACCGCGCAATTGATCGGATCGCATACGCGCCACAATTGCTGGCGCTGACCGGCGTTGAGCGCACGAAACTGCCCGACCTGCGGCGCGCAACCGACATTCTGGGTTCGCTCACGCCAGAAGCCGCCGAACATCTCGGTATCGAGCCAGGCGCGCCGGTGGCCGTCGGGTCGGCGGATATTCATTCGGCGGCAGTGGGTGCAGGCGCCGTGCGCGACTACGACGCCAACCTGTATGTCGGCACATCGTCGTGGCTTGTTTGCCATGTACCGTTCAAGCGCACCGACCTGATTCACAATATGGCGTCGTTGCCTTCTGCGATCCCCGGCAAATACCTGCTGACCAACGAGCAGGAATGCGCTGGCGCCTGCCTGACGTTTCTGCGCGACAACCTGTTGTTTGCCGAGGATGAGCTTGCAACGTCGCGTCCGGATGGATTTTATACGGCGCTGAACCGTATGGTAGAGCGCGAAGCGCCTGGCAGCGGCGGGCTGATCTTCACTCCCTGGCTCTACGGCGAGCGCACCCCGGTTGAAGATCACACGCTGCGCGGCGGGTTTCACAACCTGTCGCTGACGACGACGCGGGCGCAGATGGCGCGCGCCGTGATGGAAGGGGTCGCCTACAATATGCGCTGGCTGCGCGACGCGGTGCGCCGTTTCATACGACGTTCGCCCGGCGCGATCATTATGACCGGCGGTGGGGCGCAGTCCGCCGTCTGGTGCCAGATTTTCGCCGATGTGCTCGGGTGTCCCATTCATCAGGCGGCTCATCCGCTCCTCGCCAATGTGCGCGGCGCGGCGCTGATTGCAGCGGCGGCGATTGGATGCCAATCCCTTGGTCAAATCAGCGCACCGGTAGCGACGACCTTCTACCCGCGCCAGGAGCACCGGCGCACTTACGATGAATTATTCCGCGCCTTCGTGCGCATCTACCGCCAGAATCGGGACATTTACGCCCAATTGAACCGGAGATGATACATTGGGACGGAGAACAACTCCCGCGGTCTGATGGGACGGCAAAACGCTACACCTGATGGGAAGATCAACTAAACCCGCACAATCACGCTTGCACTTGTGGATCGGTTGGCGCTGGCTGAGCCTGTCGAAGCCAGCGCTAATCACAAGATTGTCCAACATCTCGTGGATCGTCCTAAGAGAGCCTGGAGGACGAGGAAAAGCGACGCCCCTGCCCCTTGCGCCTCTTGCCCCTTGCCGCTCATCTCTCATCAAAAAGTAGCAGGTTGTAAACCCGGCGTCGCCATTTGTTTCCGCGCCGGGATGCGCCGCCGTGCTACCCTGACAATAAGTGCGTTCGTAGGCGCCGCCGGTCGCGGCGCTGCGAGGAGGCGGAAATCTATGAAGCGAGTCCTTATCATTCACCTTGGCGAAGGCGACATGGTCTCGCCAGTCACCTTTTTGAACCAGGAAGTCGAGGTGCGCCGCATTGGCTGCGGCGGCGACATTGCGCGCGCTCGCGCTCTCATCGCCGAGCATGACGGCGCAGTTGACGCGATTGGACTGGAAGGCATGCCTGCCGTGCTACGCCTGGGCAATGCGCAGGTCCAGCACGCCATTGGCGCTGATCTGCCCGCTGCGGCGCGAGCGACGCCGGTTGTCGACGGCAGCGGCGTGCGTCCCGAACTTGAACGCTGGGGCGTCATTCTTGCCGAACGCGCCCATCCGCTGATCTTCAACCAGAAGCGCGTGCTGTTCGTTCCTGGCGTCAATCACGAAGGGCTGGCGCAGGCGCTGGCGCGCCGGACTCCGGCGCTGCGCTTCGCCGACCCGCAGATCTTCTTCGGTCTCCCCGACGCGCCAGGCGTCGGGAGCGCGCAAACCCTTGATCAGGCGGCGGCGCCGACGCTCGAAGCGCTCAGGGAAGCCTCATTTGAGACCATCGCTGGCATCACTGGCGCGCCGCACCATCAGGGCAGCTTCGTCTGGGCAGACATTCTGGCGGGGAATATCGCCGCCATCCGTCGCTTCGCGCCGGAACGCCTGGATCGGAAGATGGTCATCGTCGAAGCGGCCACGGATGAAGACATCGCCGATCTGCGCGAGCGCGGCGTCGAAACGTTGATTACGCTGATGCCGTCCCTCAGCGGCAAGGGCGAGATTGCGCGTCACTCTGCGGCAACCATCGAGGCGCTGCTGGCGGCGCTGCGCCCCGATCCGCAGACGCCGCTGACCGAGGACACCTACCTCGACCTGCTGGCGGACCTGGACTGGGCGCCAGCAGTTGTGACGTTACAGCCGGAAGCGGTTGGCATTAACAAGTTCGCGTTTGTGATTCACCCGCTGAGCGTCAAATTCATTCACGATTACCCGCCGTTTTACTGGACGCGCTACATTCCCGATACGATCGTTGAAGCCGCTGCCGCTTACGTGCCGCCGATCTACGTCGGCAAGATCACCGGCGGGCGTTCGCCGACGACGGGGCAGCGCATCGAGGGCTATCTGATCTCGCTGGGCGCAACGCCGCGCCAGATGATGAAGCACAGCCCGCGCTTCACCTACAATCTGCTCAATCAGGCGGCGCACCTCGCCGAGCGGCTCGGCGCGCGCATCATGGGGCTTGGCGCCTTCACCAGCGTCGTCGGCGATGCAGGCATCACCGTCGCTAACGAAGCCGACATCGCTATCACCAGCGGCAACAGCCTGACCGTCGCCGCAACTCTGGAGACTGCCAAGATTGCAGCGCGCATGATGGGGTATCACGACCTGAGCCGTGGTAGAATTATGGTCATCGGCGCGACCGGTTCAATCGGCTCCGCCTGTGCGCGGCTGGCGGCGCAAGCCACGAAGGACGTCGTGCTGGTCTCAATTGAACCGGAGAAGTTGATCGATCTGAAGCGCCTGATCGAGCGCGAAACGCCGGGTGCGCGCGTCGTCATCTCGACCCACGCCAACAGTCTGGCGGGCGAGTGCGACCTGATCATCACCGCCACCTCCGCCTTTGGTCAGCGGGTGCTGGACGTGACCGAGTGCAAGCCGGGCGCGATCATCTGCGACGTGGCGCGCCCGCCGGACATCAACCCGGCGGAAGCGGCGCTCCGCCCCGATATTCTGGTGATCGAGAGCGGCGAGGTGATCATCCCCGGCGATGTCGAGATCGGGTACGACATTGGCTTGCCGCCAAAGACGGTCTACGCCTGTCTGGCGGAAACGTCGCTGCTGGCAATGGAAGGGCGCTTCGAGGATTACACGCTGGGGCGCAACATTTCGCCTGAGCGGGTCAAGGAGATCTACCGCCTCTTCCGCAAACACGGGTATCGGCTTGCGCCGCTGCGCTCCTTTGAGGAGTACATCACTGAAGAACAGATCATGCACAAACGCAAACTGGCGGAGGAATTGCGCGCCGATCCCGAACTGTTCGCACGGCGCAAAGCCGAGGCGAAGGAGCGGCTGAAGTCGATCCCGGAGATGGCGAAGGGGGTGCGCGCCGCGCGACGCGGCAAACACTCCGCTGCGTGGGGGTGGGCTGGCGTTGGCGCAGTCGCCCTGAGCCTGATCGCGTTGCGACGGCAGGCGCGGGTGCAGTAACGATATGCAACCATTGATTCGGATGGCAATCGGCGTGGCGCTGGTGCTGGGAGCGTTGCTGCTGGCGGCGAATACGCTCGGCAGGTCTCCCGATGCGCCTGCCAGCGGACCAATCGTCGGCGATGCGGCGCGCGGGCGGATCGTCTTTGAACGCGCCGGGTGCAGCGCCTGTCATACGACCACTACTGAGTTTCGGGTTGGCACCGGGATGGCAGGCGTCTTGCAGCCGGAAGGACCGGTCTATCCGCCAGGGGTGGACTACGGCGGAATGCTGCCCAACGGCGCGCCGCGCACCGAGGAGAATGTCGCCGCCTTCATCCGAACCACCAACCAGGGGCGGATTGGCGTGATGCCAGGGCGCGCTCTGAGTGACCAGCAGATGGCGGATTTGATAGCGTATCTGCGGACGTTGAGGCGGTAATAAAACTGCGGAGAGACATTGCATTGCAACGTCTCTCCGCAGTTTTATTGCATTATTGGATTACAACGGTTCGGACGCTCCATCGAGCAGGAACGACCGCAACGCGGCGTGGTACGCATCCGGCTGTTCAATCATCGGGATGTGACCGCACTGTTCGATCAGCGCCAGGCGCGGACGGCGCAGCACCGCAGCCGCTGCGTGCAGCGACTCCGGCGGCATAATCTGGTCTCCAGCGCCGCCGATCAGCAGCGTTGGCTGCGGGGCGTTGCACATAGCGTCGAACACCTGCGGGTCGCCGACGCTTACAACTGCCATGAGGTGCGCCCGCAGGTCCATCTTCGTCAGATCGACGATCCCTTCCTGGAGCATCCACTTCTCGCGCAGCCCGTTCTCGATAAAGCGCGCCGCCAGCAGTTGCGGCAGCGGCGGAACGCACAACAGCGCCGTGGCGAACGGTCGCCACAGCTCGACCCACGGCGCGATCAGGTTGAGCCAGGGATACCCGATGCGCAGCGTCAGGTCGAGCGGCGCGCGCGCAAGCGCAAAGATCAGGCGCTCAATCTCGCTGCCAATCGCGCCCAGCGACGTCATCACCAGGCGTCGCACTCGCTGCGGCTGGCTGGCTGCCAGCGTCACAGCCACCGCTGCGCCATATGAATGACCATTGATGTCGAAGGTTGTCAGACCAAGCGCATCGGCAAACTCAAGGACAGCCTGCGCCTGCCGGGCGACCGTCCCCGGCTCAGGCAGCGCCGGGGAGTCGCCAAATCCCGGCAGATCGAGCGCATACACGCGAAAATCGGCGGACAGGTCCGCCAGCGTGATGAGCCAGTAGCGCGACGAAGCCGCCCAACCGTGGAGCAGGATGAGCGGCGGACCATGCCCGGCGGCGCGATATGCCAGCGGACCGTGCGATAGTTCGATGACCTGCGGGGCGCCGATCAGTTCACGCAAGAGGGTTGACGGCGATGAGGCTGCCGTCGGGTCGTGGACGGACAGACGAAGCCCTTGTCCGCGACGCAGCGTTTCGTCGCCGGACTCAGCGGCAGGAATATCGGCGTCGGACGATGTGACCGACAGGCGCAACCCTTTGCCCCGTCGAATAGGAGTCGGGTTGTCCGAGGGAGGTTCAGCGCTCATCTTCACCTCGTATGGGTCAATCGCAGTTCAAGTTCGTCAGCCAGCGCACTGTACGCCTGCGCACCGACGCTTCCGGGCGCATAGCGATGGATCGGCATGCCGGCGTTGGGCGCCTCGGCAAGCTTGACATTCATCGGAATGACGGTTTGAAACACGAGTGAACCATAGCGTTCGCGCACCTGTCGTTCAATCTCGTGGCTCAGATTTGTGCGGCGGTCAGCGAGGGTGCAGAGCACGCCGCCGATGGCGAGTTCCGGGTTGATCTCGCGCACCAGGTCGATGGTCTGCTCCAGTTGCGGCATGGCTTTGAGCGCATAGGCGTGCAGTTGCAGCGGCACAAGCACCCACTGCGCAGCAGCGAGCGCATTGAGCGAGAACAATCCGAGCGACGGCGGCGGATCGATCAGGATATAGTCGTAGGTTTCGCGCGCGGTGCGCAACGCCTTGCGCAGCAGCAACTCGCGCCCGACGCGCCCGGCCAGTTCAAGTTCCGCACCCGCCAGCAGCAGCGATGAGGGGATCAGATCGACGCCATCGCTGGTGGTGATTGTCGCAAACGCGCTACCACGCTCCGGGTTGAGCAGCACCTCGTAGACGCTGTACTCCAGTTGTGATGGGTCAATGCCGAGTCCCTGGGTCAGATTCGCCTGCGGATCGATGTCGATCAACAGCACACGCCGCCCGCGCGCCGCGAGCGCCGCGCCAAGACTGAGCGCAGTAGTCGTTTTGCCGACCCCGCCCTTCTGCATTGCCAGTGCGATGACCGATCCCATAGATGATGCACCTGAAGAGGGGAGACTCCCGTGTGGCGCTATGTGCTCCACGCGCTATTATAGCATGTGCATAGCGCACTGCGTTACACTTCCGGTCGCGGCATCGTGAAGACCTCGCCAAGCCGGGCGTATTCATCGCCGCTCAGCCGCGCCACCGGGTTCAGCCGCACCGGATCGACCGTCCCATCGGGGCGCAGCAGGTCGCGGCGGATATGGAAACGCACGACGCGCCCGATGATCATGGTATAACTGCTGCCCTCGACCGGCACGATCTGCGTCACTTTCACCTCCATCGCCACCGGCGCCGCCGCGACGCGCGGCGGACGCACATCGACCGACGGCGCCGCTTCGAGACCGGCGCGCTCGAACTCATTCTCGCCATACGCCCAGTCGCCCGATGTGATATTCATTTGCGGCGCCAGCTCCTCGTTGACGATGTTCAGCACCATCTCGCCGGTCTCGGTGACATTCCGCAGGGTATCCTTAACCGCGCCAGCGCGACGGCTGACTGAGATCATGACGAACGGCATCGGTCCGCCAACGGCATTGAAGAAAGAAAACGGCGCCAGATTGATCGACCCGTCGGCGCCGATGGTCGAAGCCCAACCAATGGGGCGCGGCACGACGCTGCTGACCAACAGTCGATAGGCGTCGCGCGGCGGCATGGCTTCAGGAACGAAAGAGACGGTATCCATATTGCTTCCTGTCACAAAGCGTGTGAACGTGTACAAGTCACACGCTGCCGATCACGCGGCTCATTATACTACCTGCCCGCTCCTCATCGCCCGCTCGTCACTCGTCACTCATCACTCAAGTGAACAGCCGCCTGTGCTACAATCTCTCCAGCAGATGTTCGGAAGGCGGACGGAACCACGTTCATGCAACCGCAGATCTACGTTGGACGAACGCCGGACACGGCGCGCGAACGCATTGCGCTGCGCGAGCGTGCGCTGAAGCTGGCGCACGCCATCCAGCAGTCGCCGACTGAGGGATTGTGTGCGGTTGTCTTCAACATTGCAGCGGGCGCCGACCCGCCGCTGAAGCAGATCGACCTGCTCGTGCTGCGGGCGACAGCGGTGATCGTCGGAGCATTGCGATCGTATGCCGGTCCCATCGACGCGCCGCCGGGAGGAGTCTGGCGCGACCGCGCCAGCGGTCAGCCGATTCTCGAAGATGATGGGGCGCATCCGCTGCACCGGCTGCGCCAGCAGCGCGACGCGGTTCAGATGAGTCTCAACGCCGCCGCCGCGCGCCTCGGCATCACAACCGCCGACTCGCATCCGTTCAAACACGTGATCGGCTTAATCATCGGCGTTCCGGCGCTGCCCGCCGACTCGCGCATTTCGCTCGATGTGGACGACCATCGTGATCACCTCAAGGTTTGCAGTTTCGACGAACTCCCTGGCGTTGCGGCAATGTCGCACAGCGGCGTCGCCCTTTCGGACGAGGCGATCCATGCGATTGCTATGCATCTGTTCGGCGGTCGGTTGTGGTTCGACAACAACCGCTTTCTCTTTGAACTGGCGCCGCCGCAGTTTCAGTTGTTGATTCAGGCGCCAGGAAGCGCGTCGTCATCAGTTCCGCTCCACGAGGGGGAGACCATTGTCGGGCGCAGGAAGTCGCCGAAGGAATATGAGCGACGCATCCCGATCTGCAACGATGAACTGGTGTCGAGCGACCACCTGCACATCATCTGCGGCGATGAACCGAACAGCGTCGTTATTCGCGACGCCAGCAAGAACGGCACGTGGGTGACGCCGCCTGACGGTCCAGCGGAACATCTTCGCAACACGGAACGCATCATCCCCGCAGGTACGCGCCTGCGGCTGGGCATGACTGATATCATCCTGGAGCGCGTATGAGCAAACGTTTCTGGCTGCTAAAAACCGAACCGGACTGCTACGCCTGGAATGACCTGGTGCGCGACGGTCGAACCGTGTGGGACGGCGTGGCGAACAATGTCGCGCTCAAGTATCTGCGCGAGATGCAACCGGGGGATGAAGCGCTGATCTACCACACTGGCGACGAGCGGCGCGCCGTTGGGCGGGCGGAAGTGATCAGCGCGCCCTACCCCGACCCGCAGCAGAGCGATCCGCGCATGGTCGTGGTTGATGTGCGCCCGCTGGCGCCGCTGCCGCGTCCGGTGACGCTGGCGGACATCAAAGCCGATCCCGCATTCGCCGACTTTGCGCTGGTGCGGCAGTCGCGCCTCTCGGTCGTGCCGGTGACCGAAGAGCACTGGCGGCGGTTGCTGGCAATGGCAGGCGCCGACAGCGGTGAGCCGTGACCGGTTACTGCTCAACCGACATTCCCAGCCGACCAGCAAGATTCGTCAACGTAGCGCGCGCCGCTTCCGACGTGAAGCCCCAGGCGACCAGCGTGAAATAGTTCGAGAGCCAGTCGCTGCCAAACGTCGGGTTCTGGATGTACAACTCGTTGTACCCTGTCCACCCCCAGAGGGTGATCAGAATGAGGAACTGCGCCAGGCGAAAGCCATAGAGCCGCATCCGCGCCCACGGCAGGCTCGCCGGAAAACCGGCTGCGACAGGGCGCCCTGTCGCAGCCGGCGCCGAATCTGGAAGACGCAGCGCAAACCGGGGGAACTGCGGCGCCGTTTCTTCAATCACCAGCGTCGCCTGCCCTGCAGCCCGCCTTGATTGATCGCCGAGCAGCGCCGACTCTAGCGCGCCTTTCGGCAGCAACGCTTTGAGATCGCTATTGAGACTGTCGATGGCTTCACTGATCGTCTGGTAAGCGGATTGGTCGCCCGGCAGTAACACATCAAGCTGCCGCCCCAATTGGTTGATCTGCATCTGATAGGGACTCTTCTCTGCTGGCGTCAGCGCCGTGGCGTCGAGTATCTTTTGAAGGTTCTTATGTCGAGTTTCCAGACGGAGAAAGTCGTTGATCTGTGCAATGACGTCGTTCAAACGATGTTGCAGATCGTTCAAATCTTTGGTGGTCGCCGTCAACTCCTCAATCTCGTCAAGACGACGTTGGATCTCTGCCGCGTATGCCGGTTTGCCCTGATCATCAGGTTGCAGCATAGTGCGCGTCTGACTGATCTGCGTCTGCACTATCCGCCACGCCTCCAGCCAGCCGAGCCAGCGCGCCAGTAACTGCTCCGCCTGTTCGTACTCCTGCTGCGCCTCCGCCAGCTTGCCCATGCGCACCCAGACATCCGCTCGATTGAGATGCTGGCGCAATGTGCGGCGAACGGCGTCGGGCAATCCCGAGGCGGCGGTCACCCGCGCCGCCAGGCGTTCGATCCGCACTGCCAGTTCGTCGCGCTGCCGCCCGCCCCCCAGATAGGTCGAAATCAACGCCGCTATCGCCACGCCGCTGATCAACGCGAAGAACGGCGGGCCCGGCGGGTCCTTGATCGTGACCGTGACCGGGATCTGGAGCGACGACGGGACGCCATTGGCGTCGTAGTTCAGCCAGATCGTGCCGTTGTAGGCGCCGCTGCGCGCATTGGCGAACGACGCCGTCACCGTCAGCGTCAGCGGTCTGCCCGCCTCAACGCGCGCTGGCAACGGCGCGACGGTGATCAGGCCGGTGATCGTCGCAGCATTGTCCACGCGCACGAAATCGGAGACCAGCGCCTCTGCGCCGGAGATCGGCGTGGCTGCGCTGATGAAGAGAATCCGCTCCTGCGGCGGATCACCGAGCGTCCCGGCGACCGTCAGCGATGGCGGGTTGCTCGATGCTGTCTGAGCGAGTGCGCCAATGGGTTGCACAACGAACAGAGCAACGATCCCGGTGAGGATCGCTGCAGAAACGATGATAGACAGCCAGCGCCAGCGTTGAGTAGGAGCCATAGGCGGCGTTCTTCGCAGACGACGTAGACGCTCGCAGTATACACGAAATCTGTGATATGTGATACGGTAGCGTCCTCTTTTGATGATCCGCCGTCGTCGTCGGGTTGATGGCGCCTGCCCGCCCAGCGACTAAAGCCGCAGGCTACGGTTGCGAAGCCCGCCTGCGCGGGCTCGACCGTGCGACGGAGCGATGCCTTGCGCCCCAAGCCCAGGCCGCACACGCCAAACCTCCGCGCTTCACCCCTGCACCGAGGACGCTGATGCTATGCCCGTGGACGGCGCTCGATCCGCAGCAACCGTTAGCGTTGCTGTCTCATCCAGCTCAGCGCTCCGGCGCCGCGCCGCACGCAGCACTTCGCAGACCTCGCTGCGCGAGTCGCACTTAGCGCAGCCGTCGAGTTCGTGGCTCTGGTGGCTGGCGATGATCGCCTGCGCCGCATCCCAGAAGATATGTTCCTCACCCACCATCTTCGTCAATCCGGTGCGGTCGAACATCTCGCGCACGGCTGGCTGCAACCCGCTGAAGTACACCTTGCCGCCGCGGTGGTGGTGCTCCTCGACGATCTGCTGCAACGCCTGAATGCCCATTGCATCGACCACCGGCACGCCGCGCATGCTGATGATCAGGGTGTGATAGTCGCCTGCCGTCTCAAACGACTCCAGCACGGTCGTGACACTGCCGAAGAAGACCGGACCGGTCAGGTAGTAGACGTGGATCGCCGGGCACGCCGCTGGCAGATCGAACCCCTGCGCCCGGATCTTCTCCGGCTTCACCGGACCGCTGGCGACCGATGTGCTGACTGCCGACTGGCGAATGTAGAGCACCGCCGAAATGGCGACGCCGATCAGGATCGCCTGGGTCAGATCGAGCGCTGCGGTGGCGATCATCGTGATGATCATACCAGCCAGAGCGCCGCGCAGGCGGGTGTGCACAAAGAAATGGATCGACTCCCACTCATTCATGCGCCAGGCGGTCACGAGCAGTACGCCGCCGAGCGCTGCCAGCGGCACGTGGCTGATCAGCGGCGCCAGCGCCAGCGCACTGAGCAACAGCGCCAGCGAATGAATAATGCTGGTCAGGCGGGTGGCGGCGCCGCTCTTGATCGCCACGCTGGTGCGCGCAATCGCCGCCGTCGCTGGAACGCCGCCAAAGAAAGGAATGATGAGATTGCCAATGCCCTGCCCGATCAATTCCTGATTGCTATCGAATTCCCCGCCGGACATAGTCGCCCCGACCGTGCCACAGAGCAGACTTTCAATCGCCCCAAGCGCCGCAATCGACACAGCCGCCGGCAACAGATCGGAAAGATGTTCCCACGGAATGCTCTCCAGCGTCAGGCGATTCTCCAGCAAGATCGTGCGCGGAATATCGCCGATGACCGCCACATCCCAACCGGCGAAGAACGCGACTGGCGATGCGATCATGATGCCGACGAGCGAACCGGGGATGCGCGTCGTCACCCGCGGCAGGAGGATCATGGTCGCCATGACGATGCCAGCCAGCGCCAGCGCATGCCAGTCGGGAACGACGGGATTGGTCACATAGTGCCAGAGTTTTTCCAGCGCATTTTCGGCTTTCGGCGTCGTCACCCCCAGCACGTGATCGAGCTGACCGATAGCGATAATGAGCGCAATGCCGGACGTGAAACCGGTAATGACCGGTGATGGAATGAACGACACATAGCGCCCCAGGCGAAACACGCCCAGTGCAATCAGAAAAATGCCCGCCATGACCGTCGCCACCCACACGCCGCTCAAACCGTAGCGCGATGCGAGCACGATCAGCACCGCCGACATGGCGCCGGTCGGACCGCTGATCTGATACCCGGCGCCACCCAGTCCGCCGATGATCAGACCTGCCAAAATTGCGGTCACCAGACCAGCCGCCGCATCGGCGCCGGACGCCACGCCGAACGCCAGCGCCAGCGGCAGCCCCACGGCAGCGACCGTCAGTCCCGCCAGCAGATCGCGCTGAAAATGCGCCAGGTCATAGGTTGAAAATTCCCGTCGCAGAATCTGGAACAGGGTCAATCGTTCCAATAACGCCATCATGCCCGCAAATCCTCCACTTCGATAGACGTACAAAATCTCAAGATCGCGTCGGACGACAAGAATAACAAAAGGCTCTTTCCGCCGGTGCGGAAACGAGCCTTTCGGTAAGCCTGCGAAGTACGCTGACGGGTTCGGGCCGAAAGGACGCCCTGGTTGCACACGCAACGTTCACCCCACACAAACGCTTCCCCCGCGCCCCGCCATCGGAGCTTCGGCGTTCAATTGTCGAAATGGACTATGTCGTGCTGACCTCGCTCAGTTGTTGCAGCACCTCCTGCGTGGTGATCAACTGATTATTGAAAATCTCCCGTGCATCGTCCAGCAAGCGAAACACCGCCGGATCACGCACCCGGTAATAGACAGTCGTCCCCTCCTTGCGCCCCTCGACAATGCCGCGGTTGCGCAGCACGGACAGTTGTTGCGACACGGTGGACTGATCGCACCCCAGGAGCGCCTGGAGTTCATTGACGCTCTTCTCGCCGTTGCGCAGATGATCGAGAATCGCAAGACGTGCAGGATGCCCCAGCGCCTTGAAGAACTCGGCTTTAAACCGGCGGACCGGATCGTTCACATAACCGCCTTATTCAGACATTCAAACATTGCAGTTTTACAATATAACGATATCTATGCTCTGTCAAGCGGATTGAGCAAAAACTCGACCTTTGGCGGGGATTACGCTTTGCTTTCGGAGGGGGGAAGGACGTCCGTTACTGCCGGAATCGCTCCAGCGCGAATGTGATTGCCTGCTGGAGCGTGCCTCGCGTGACAATATCGCGCATATCAACGCCGATGTGCACCAGCGTCTGCGCAATTTCGGGGCGGATGCCGCTCAAAACCACCTGCGCGCCGAGCAACCGCACCGCATACGCTGCGTGGAGCAGCGCCCCGGCGACCTGCGTATCCATTACCTTCACTCCAGTGATGTCCAGGATCGCCAGTGAGGCGTGGTGCTCACCCACTCCCTCGAGCAGCGTGTCCATGATCTGCTGCGCCCGGGCGCTATCGACCGTGCCGATGATCGGCATGACCACCACATCAGACGAGATCGGCAGGAGCGGGGTGGACAGTTCGCGCAACGCTGCGCGTTGCGCCTCGATCACCTGTTCTTGGATCTCGCGCTCGCGCAGCGCGCGTTCAGCTTTCTGCCGCTCAGAAATATCGCGCATAATGCCGGTGATGTAGACAAGATTCCCATCCGCGTCGTGGTGCGCCAGCAGCACCTGCGAGACCGGAATCTCCTCGCCGCGCGCATTGACCATCGCCACATCGCCGCTCCAGTACCCGCGGCGATCCGCCGTCGGAATGGCTTCGTCGTAAATGATCTTCGCCGCCCAGGCGGGATGAAAATCGGCAATCTGCATTCCAGTGAGCTCAGCATCGGACGACAGACCGCGCAGCCGACGACCGGCTTTGTTCATGTAGACTACCTGCCCCTGCGCGTCCGCCATGCCGATCACGTCGGGCGTGTTCTCCAGGATTTCCATCAGGCGCGCCGTCTCCTGTTCCGCATTCTTGCGCCCGGTGATGTCCTGAATGGCGCCGACCAGTCCGATGACATTCCCGGCATTATCGAAGATTGGCGCTTTTGAGAACTGGACGAAACGGCTTTCACTGTTGGCGGGCTTTACCTCGGCTTCATAGACCTGCGCAGTGCGCTGGCGCATGAGGTCGAGATCCGCCTGGTGATACACCTCCGCCAGATGCGTCGGCGCCAGGTCGTAGGCGGTTCTGCCGATGATCTCGGCGCGCGTGCGCCCCAGGAACGCAGCGAACGCCTCGTTGCACCCCACATAGCGCCCCTCAGCGTCTTTGTAAAAGATTGGCA
>JAUQOW010000159.1 GCA_030550675.1 Chloroflexota bacterium | reverse complement strand
GTGCGCTTCCTCCTCTCCTCGCCGGAGTGCGAGTGTCGTCCGATCACGCTCGACGCTCAGCCGCTCGCCGATGTCAACGGCTCAATCTCTTACGCCCAGGTGCGCTTCAATGCGCGCGATTACCCGCGCGGACGCTGGTATCTGACGGCGCAGGGGCAAACGAGCAACCGCACCGGGATTGCGCAGTTCTTCGTCGGCGTAGCGCCGCCAGTCGGTCAACCCATCGGCGTCTTCGTCGGCACAACCCCGCAGACGGCGGCGTTTGGTCAGGCGGTGATCGTCCAGGGGAGCGGCTTCCAGCCCAATGAACAGGTCAGCCTGTGGCTCACGGCGCCGGACCAGTCGGTGCGCGGCATCCCCGAGTCGCCGACTGCCGACGGGAGCGGTTCGATCAGCGGCGCGAACATTCGAATCACGATTGACAATACCTTCCGCACCGGCACATGGTTCATCACCGCGCAGGGACGCAGCAGCGGTCGTCAGGCGATTGGGACGTTTCGCGTCGATGCTGGCGCTGCGCCGCCGCCTCCTTCGCAGCCGCCTGGCGACCCGGCGCGCCTCGGCATTCTCATCCACAACGAACTGCGGGTTAGCGGCGCCGGTTCGATGACGCCGCTCGCTGCACCGCCAGGATCAGGATTCGTCTTCAATGCCAGCGGTTTCGATCCAAACGAAAAGGTCGGCGTCTGGCTGACGCGACCGGCGGGAGCGGGCGTCGAACCGATCGACGAACGCCTGGTGCAGCGTGAAGGGGGGAGTGTGCGCGTCGCCTTTCGGGTGGATCGCGATCAGCAAGGTATCTGGACGATCACGGCGCAAGGCGCCAATACCGGGCGCGCCGTAACGGCGCCGTTCAAACTGACGCGCGACTATGTCGCGCCGCTGGGAACGCCGCGCCCCGCCACCAGCCGCAACGCGTCGGTCTCGCCTGCCGAGGGCGGGCAGCGCACAACATTCCGCCTGACGGCGAGCGGTTTCCGCGCGAATGAACCGCTGGAGTTCTGGGTGACATCGCCGGATGGGCTGTATGTGCTCAACGCGCCAGTGCAGGCGGATAACCGCGGACGCATCGGCGTGTCGCCAGCGCTGGGGGTGCAACTCGGCGCACGCAACCCGGCGGGGGTGTACGGATACCATTATCGCGGCACATTGAGCGGCGTGCGCGCCGATATCTACTTCACCTTCACAGGTGCGCCATAGTCGCTGATGGCATTGCTTGCGAAACGGGCGCACAGACGCGAGCTGTCGCAGTCTGTATTCGAACCGTCGCGTCTTTGCGCCTTTCGTTACGGATAGCACTTCTCGAAAAACCAGGCACGCCGGTCGTCATAGTTAGTATTCTAACCTCTGCACCTTTGCGCCTTTGCGTCAAATTTCCCAAGTCTAGCGCGTAAACACGCGCCCTTTCCACTCGACTCCTTTGCCGCTGCGGATCTGAAGCAGCGCCTGCGCAGCCAGCGCGAAATAGACCGCCGTGCCCGGTCCGTAGAGCGCACCCCAGAGCGGAGAGATGCGGAAGCGATAATGAACGACCGTCCCCCAGCACAGTACGCTGATGATCAATAGTGCGACGCCTGCGAGCGTGAGCGCCTGCGCCTGAGCGGGATCGCCGCCAATGAGCGGCAACGCCTGACTGGCGACCAGCATAATCCACGGCATGACCGTCATCAATCCCTGGCGCAGCCCCATCAACCCGGAACGCATGCCGCCGCTGCGGTACCCGGCGACAGCATTCTTCTTCAAACCTTCGGTGAGCGTTCCCCAACCATTGTACATGCGAACTTCAAGCAGGTCAGGCGCAATCGCAGCATCAAGCGCGTAGCCCGACTGCTTCACGATGCGCGCCAGGTCCATATCCTCCAGGACGCTCCCGCGCACTGCACGATGCCCATCGACGGCGATGTAGACGTCGCGCCGGATCAGGATGCACTGACCAATAGCAAATGCCAGCGGCGACGACGGATCATTGACCCGGTCGAACGGATAGATCGCGGATATCAGCCCGATAAATGGCGGCAGCACTAACCGTTCCGCGAACGAGGTCAGATGAATCAGGGGCACGAGCGTCATCATATCGCGTCCAGCGGTCGCGCGCTCGACGAGCGCCGCCAGCAAGCCGGGTTGCGGCGTAACATCAGCATCGAGGAAAAGCAGCCAGTTGCCGCGCGCCCGATTGGCGCCCTGCCAGCACGCCCAGCACTTGCCCGCCCAGTGATGCGGCAATCCTTTCGAGGACAGGATCGTCAGCGCCGGAAGCCGTGATGCGAACTGGCGAACGACATCAGCAGTATCATCGCTCGAGTCATCATCGACAACGATCACCTCGAATGTGCGATACGACTGCCGCGCCAGTCCTTCAAGACACGCGCCAATGCGCGTAGCTTCATTGCGTGCTGGAATGATGACTGTCACCAGGGGACCGGTGCGAGGAAGACGAGGATGCGGGTCGAGACGCGGCGTGCGAAAGGCGAGAATGACATCCTGAATGTACCAGAGCGCCAGCAGCGCACTGAATAGCGCCAGTGGCAGCCAGGGCAAAACGTCGAGCAGGCGAGTATCGAACACCAGCGCCACCCCTTCCAGGCATGCTGGCAAGGAACAGTCGGATGCGCCTTGCCCTGCATACGTATCGATGCGCTTCGCGGTTCTGTCTGCATTATACTACTGGGGAGAACCCTGGGATGGATGGGATTTGGCAGGGGAAGAACCGAGAACTGAGAACCGAGAACTGAGAACTGAGAACTGAGAACTATAAGAACCAGGAACTGAAAACTGGAGGTCAGGGATGAGGGTCGGAGGCGGAAGTCAGCGCATTCAACCGCCGCCCTTTGCTTGAAGTAAGCCTTCTCACACTCAACGTGCAACTTTCAACGTGCAACGATCACCTTCAACCTTCAACCTTCGCACCTTCAACTTTTACACCTTCGACGCCTCGCGCCTGAAACACATAGCGGTCATACACCGAATGACCGGCATATGACCGCCGCTGCTGTCGCTTATATCAGCGCGCTAGACCGCAATACGCGCAGCGACTTCGGCGAGGCGCGCCGCATACCCCATCTCGTTATCGTACCACGCGGCCACCGACAGGAAGGTATCGCCCATGACCTGAGTCAGCGGCAGGTCAACAATCGACGAATGCAGGTCGCCGACGATGCGCGACGACGCCCACTCGTCTTCGAGCACTCCCATAATGCCCTTGAGCGGCGGCTCGGACGCGGCTTTGCGGAATGCATCGTTGACCGCCTGAACCGTGACCGGTTTCTCGGTCACCAGGTTCAGCTCGGCGATGCTGCCGGTGCGCACCGGAACCCGGTATGCCTTGCCGGTGATCTTCAGGTCCTTCCAGATGAACTGGAGCGCGCGCGCTGCGCCCGACGACGAGGGAATGATGTTCTCTGCCGCAGCCCACGAGTCGCGGCGATCCTTCATCGGCTGATCGGTGAGCGACTGGGTGTTCGTATAGGCATGAACGGTTGAGAACAGACCGTGGTGGATGCCAAAGTTCTCCAATACTACCTTGACGACCGGCGCCAGCGCATTCGTGGTGCAGCTCGCCATACTGACGATCTTGTGCTTTTCAGGATCGAACGTTTCGAGGTTGATGCCCGCCAGCAGCACGGCATCGCAATCCTGCAGCGTCTTGCTTGGCGCGCTGATGAGCACGCGCTTCGCGCCGCGATCCAGGTGCTGCTGCGCCACATTGCGCACTGTCGCGCGACCGGTGCAGTCCACGACCAGATCCACCCCCAGCGCCGCCCAGTCGGGCAGTTCGTTCAGCGAGTTGAAGTACGGGATCTCGCGCCCGCCGATGATGAACTTGTTGTCACCGGCGACAACTTCTTCGTGCCAGCGTCCGTAGTTTGTATCCACTTCAAACAAAGCGGCAAACGTCGGAACATCGCGGATGTCGGAGATGGAGACGGGAGTCCAGAGATTCTCTTTGAGAGCAACCCTCAGCAGTGAGCGACCGATGCGACCGAATCCATGAATTGCGATTCGAGCCATACCACTCCCCTTTCTGTCTCTCATTCGTGGATATGCAGTCGTGCCTGGCGAAAGTTCAGCCATTAGTATACATCATGTTTACGCTGGTTCTGGTTATGACCTTATGCTGCAGGGATCGTATTCGTTAACGGAACGTTGAGACGCCCAGGGCAAGATGACCGTCACCTGCACGGGTCAGCGTAACATCTCAGGACGCGCCGACATCCCCCACACGCACCCCTCTCAAGGGCAGAGTTGTCAGGGTGCGATGGAAGGTTGCCGCATCCTGACGCCCGCTTTTGCCCTCACTCCAGCCCCTCTCCTGCGCCCCCTTCGCCCTCACAGGTGTAGAGTTTTTGGGGCGCGCGGGGGTGCCGCGTCCTGACCCCTGTTTTCCCTCATCCTTCCAACCCCTTCTCCCACAGGGTGGGAGAAGGGGGAGTCTGCTCATTCTGATGCCTGAAACGAGCGATGCAACACGAAGGCGCGCCTGCAAACTCGACCCTTGAGAGCCTCCCAACCCCCCGTATGCGGGGGGTTAGGGGAGCGTATTGGCGTCCTGATTCTTGAAGCAGACGACTCAGCATGATGGCTCGCCAAAAAACTCTACGCTTGTGAGCACACGCACCCCTTGCGCCTTACCCTGCCAGCGGTGACGCTCATCCGCTGCGGCGAGCGCCGGTCAGGATCGTCAGGTATCGCACCAGACCGGGAGCAACGGCGTGCACCGCGTAGAGCAGGCGCAACCTCCCTGGCAGCACAATCTCGCGTCTGCCGCGCTCGATGCCGCGCACAATAGCCGCCGCCGCCTGGTCAGCCGTCAGAACGGGCAGCAACCAGCGCGCCAGCCCGGGCACACGCTCCAGAACGCCAGGATTGTGCTCAAAATATGTTGTTGCTACCAGTCCCGGAATAATCGTCGTTACCCGCAGGCGCGCGCCATGGAGTTCGGCGCGCAGCGCCTCGACAAACCCGCGCAGCGCCCAGCGCGCGGCGGTGTAAGCAGCTGCGCCGGGCCACGCCACCAGCGACGCTGGTGAGTTGACATACGCAAGATGACCGCTGCCGCGCGCGCGCATTGCGGGCAAAAATGCGCGCGTGACATAGAAGGCGGCAAAGTAGGGCATTGCCATCATCGCAACCGCTTCTTCCGGCGTCGTCTCGTCGATGAACAGCCAGCGCCCCGCGCCCGCATTGCTCAGGAGAATATCGGGCGGACCGGTTGCGGCGAGCGCCTGCCGGGCAACATCCTCAACAGCGCGAGCATCGGTGAGATCGACCGGATAGACTGAGGCTGCGCCTCCTGACGCACGAATGTCACACGCAACTTCTTCCAGCGCCGACTGCGTGCGCGCCAGCAGGAGCACATGCGCGCCACGCCGACCGAATGCGCGCGCTGTTGCCGCGCCGATACCGTAGGATGCGCCAGTGATAAGCACCGTCTTGCGCAGAAAGTCGCTCATTGCTTTTCTTTCTCATGCTGCCGCCGATACAGTATAATGTGAAAGTTGCTGAGGCGACCGTGTAAACTCTTGTTCTTGAGCGAACATCCCGTTTGTGATGTCGGCTGCACGGCAGCTGACGTATGTCCTGGAAGGAGATCGATCCATGTCCATGCTTCAGGCCCTCTGGCGCAGCGATCCTGCCGTAGCGCGCATTATCGATGGCGAGATGCGCCGTCAGCGCGACGGACTGGAACTGATTGCCAGCGAGAATTATGCCAGTCGCGCGGTGATGGAAGCGCAGGGATCGGCGCTCACCAACAAATACGCCGAAGGATACCCGGGCGCACGCTACTATGGCGGGTGCGAATGGGTCGATCAGGTGGAAGAGCTGGCGCGAACGCGAGTCAAGGAGTTGTTCGGCGCCGAGTACGCCAATGTGCAACCGCACTCCGGATCGCAGGCGAATATGGCGGTCTACTTCACCTTTCTGCGTCCCGGCGACAAAGTGCTCGGCATGAACCTGGCGCACGGCGGACATCTGACCCATGGCGCAGCGGTGAACTTTTCGGGCCAGTTGTACAACTTCGTAGCCTATGGCATCGACCCGAAAACCGAGCGGATCGACTACGATCAGGTTGCCGACATCGCGCGTCGTGAGCGCCCCAAGATGATCACGGTCGGCGCCAGCGCTTACTCGCGCGCTATCGATTATGCCATCTTCCGCCAGATCGCCGATGAGGTCGGCGCGTTCCTCTTCGCCGACATCGCCCATCCCGCCGGGTTGATTGCCAAAGGATTGCTGCCCAGCCCCATCCCCTATGCCCACGTCGTCACCTCGACGACCCACAAGACGCTGCGCGGACCGCGCGGCGGCATCATCCTGATGGGCAAGGATTTTGAGAACCCGTTTGGGCTGAAGGCGGCGAAAAGCGGTCGAACGCTGATGATGTCGGAACTGCTCGACAAAATGGTAATCCCCGGCGTGCAGGGCGGTCCTCTGATGCACGTCATCGCCGCCAAGGCGGTCGGTTTCGGCGAGAATCTGCAACCAGAATTCGAGGTCTATGCCCGGCAGGTTATTCGCAACGCGCAGACGCTGGCGGGCGCCCTGATGGCGCGCGGGTACCACGTCCTCTCCGGCGGCACCGACAATCATTTGATGCTGATCGACCTGCGCAACAAGGGGGTCAGCGGCAAGGCGGCGCAGGAGGCGCTTGACCGGGCTGCCATCACGACCAATAAGAATGCCGTTCCGAACGATGATAAGTCGCCGTTGATCACCAGCGGCATTCGGCTGGGAACGCCAGCGCTGACCACACGCGGCATGAAGGAGCCGGAGATGGAACAGATTGCGGCGTTGATAGATGAGGTCATTACGCACATCAATGACGATCATGTTATCAATCGGGTGCGCGAAGAGGTGTTCACGCTCTGCGCGCGCTTCCCGGTGCCTGGGATTGAACCTTCCGCCTGAAGCCTTTGCACATAACGGGAGCGTCTATGCTGCACGATATACGGATTGCAATCATCGGCGCCGGGATCATGGGCGAAGCCATGATCAGCGGCCTGCTAAAACAGAACCTGATCCCCGCCGATCAGATTGTCGCCACTGAACCCCGCGCCGAACGACGTGAAGAGATTGAACAGCGCTATGGCGTGCGCGTCACCGACGACAATGTGGAAGCGGTGCACTGGGCGCAGGTGGCGATCTTCGCCGTCAAGCCGCAGACGGTGCCAAAACTGATGCCAGAACTGCGCGGCGCGCTGCGCGATGGCGAACTGGTCATTTCCATCGCGGCTGGCGTTCCCATTCGCACATATGTTCAGGGGCTGGGGCATAGCGCTGTGGTGCGCGCTATGCCGAACACACCGGCGCAAATTGGCGAAGGCATGACCGTCTGGACGGCGTCGGCGTCCGTCAATGATCAGCAGCGGGGATGGGCGCGCGCAATCCTCGGTTCGTTCGGGCGCCAGATGTTCGTTGACGACGAGTCGTATCTCGATATGGCGACCGCGATCAACGGAACCGGCCCCGCCTACATCTTCATGGTGCTCGAAGCTATGATCGATGCTGGCGTTCACCTGGGTTTGCCGCGCTATATGGCGGAAGAACTGGTGCTGCAAACCATGCTCGGTTCCGTGCACTACGCGATGCAGAGTCGCAAGCATCCCGCCGAACTGCGCAACGGCGTCACTTCGCCCGGCGGCACGACCGCCGCTGCACTTTACGAACTCGAGCGCGGCGGATTGCGCACCGTTCTCTCTGATGCCATCTGGGCGGCGTATCGGCGTTCCGCCGAACTCGGAAAAATGATGTGAGTTCAGGCAATCACTGACCCACCGGAACCCGGCGCGCGACATCGGGATCAATGGTCAGCAGCGTGCGATTGACCCAACCGGTCACGCCGCGCACGTTGATAATCCGGTACCAGTTGCCGTCGGGCGTCCTGGAGAGCAGTTGAACCGTCTCGCGCGCGTTGACCTGATCGAGCACCTGCGCCCGGAGGTTTGGCGCTGCGCGCACATTCCCGCCATTGAATACAATAGCGGTTAAGCCGGTCACTGGCAGCGCCGTTGCATTGGGGGTTGGCGGGGGCGGCAGCGCCGCCACAGTTGCGGGCAATGGCGTCGGCACAGTTTCATTCGAGACCGGCAGACCCCGCAAATCATCGGGCGCGACGGTCAACAGGGTGCGGCTGACCCATCCGGTGATCTGGCGCTCGTTGATAATCTTCAGCCAGGTGCTGTCGGCGTTGCGCGCCAACAGGGTCACACTTTCACCTGCATTGACCTGATCGATGACCAGACCGCGCAGGCTCGGACTGGTGCGCACATTTCCGCCATTGAACACCGCAGCCTTCAGCAGATTATTGGGCGTTGCGACCGGCAACTGCGCCGCACGCTCCTGATCCACGATCAGCAGTGTGCGACTGACCCACCCATCAAGCCCCGACGCCGTGGAAACGCGGTACCATTCGCCATCGACGCTGCGTTCAGAGAGCGTGACCACTTCGCCGATTGATAATCGTCCTACCACGTCCGCTTCACGATTGGGCGCTCGCCGGATATTGCCTGCAATCGCCGCCGTGCCGGTCAATTCCTGTGTTGCTGCGACCGTCGGCGACGGTTCCGGCGTTGCTGGCGGCAACGTCGCAGTCGGCGTCGCTGCGGGGGCGGGTGTTGGTTCAACAGCAAGAGCATAAAAATCGTTGAAGAATGGTTGAAGCACATCGAGCGGCGCCGGGTCGGATTGCGCGATCTCACCGCCTGCGCCGCGCGCAACAGCGATGACGGTATACGTTTCGCTCTGACGCGGCGTTGGCGCATCGGGACGACGGTCAAGCACCACCTGCGCCTCTCCGCTCAGCGGGTCGGGCCGCGCAGTTGCCGTGTCGGGGTTAAACCAGGGAAACTCCTGGTCGCCTTCGCGGATGAGCGCCGTCACTACAGCGTCGGACGGCAGATTCTCCGTTCTGACGACCACGACAATCTTGCCTCTGCCGACGACCTCGGCGCGTTCGATAGCAAGACGCGGCGGCGGGGGCGAGGGTGTTGGCGTGGCGCCCGAGTCGCCGAATGGTGCAAATGTCAACACCAGAACGGCAATCACGCCGATGAGTACGACTGGCGCAAGAATGACCAGCACTTTGATCGCTGGCGGCGCGGCGCGGAATCGCTCGCTCAGGGTGCGCGGCTCTTCTTCAGGGAGCGATGTGTAATCAATCGTTCCGCCAATCCCGCCAACATCGGGCAGCGGCAGTTCATCCTGCCGGGCGGCGCGCCTTCGCCGCGCCACAATCAGTAGAGCGGCGACAATCACAATCGCTCCGAAGAGGATCGCAATAAGAATCTCTTGCGACATCGAATAATCTGGTCCTTTCGATCAACGCCAACAAGAAGCCAAAAGCTCGCTCCTGTTGCGGTTATCATATGACAATTTTACAAAAGATGCAAGCGCTGCATGCGATGCCGATGTTGAGAAACGTGTATATCTTCCTGTCAGAGTGTAAAATGTAGCAACTGTGTTATAATCGCGTGGTCACGCTCACAAAGAATCCGGGGGCGCAGTATGAAAGACCTGTTTCGGCGCGCACCAAAGCGTTTCACAGCGGCGCGCATCGAGAATCGGACGATCCCCGATAATATGTGGGTCAAGTGCCCATCCTGCGGCGATCTGATCTACACCAGGCAGTTTAGCGACAATCTAAAAGTCTGCAAGTGCGGCTATCACATGCGTCTGGCGGCGCGCGAATGGCTGGGGTTGCTCGACGATGGCGCCTTTGTTGAGTTCGACGCTGCCCTGGCGCCGGTCGACGCGCTTGGTTTCGTTTCGCCGCGCCATGTCTATGAGCAAAAATTGAGCGAGAGCCAGGAGCAGACCGGGCTGAACGACGCGCTCATCACCGGCGGCGGCGCAATCGATGGCATGCCGTTGTGTCTGGCGATTACCGAATTCGAGTTCATTGGCGGGTCGATGGGCGGCGCATTTGGCGAACGGTTGGCGCGCGTCATTGAGCGCGCCGCCGATGCGCGCGTTCCCCTGGTGACAATCAACGCCAGCGGCGGCGCGCGCCAGGAAGAAGGAACCCTGGCGCTGCTTCAGATGGCGAAGGTGAACATGGCGTTGACCCGCCTCGCCGCAGTCGGGCAACCGCATATCGCCGTTCTGGTCGATCCATGCTACGGCGGGGTGCTGGCATCGTACACCTCCGTCGCAGACATTATCATTGCCGAACCCGGCGCACGGATCGGCTTCGCCGGACGGCGAGTTATCGAGCAGACCATTCGGCAGAAGCTGCCAGCCCATTTTCAAACGGCTGAGTTCCTGCTGAGTCACGGCATGATTGACATGGTGACGCCGCGCAGCGAACTGCGCAGTGTTCTGGCGACCTTGCTCCGGTTATACCGCGATACGCCCGGACGTGCGACTGATCTGCAGAGCGCGCTGACGCTGGTGCGCGCTCAGAGGTGATCATTCCAATGATACCGCCAACGCTGTCTCCCTGGGATAAAGTGCAACTGGCGCGCCATCCGCGTCGTCCGCATACCCTCGATTACGTGCGCGCCTTGTGCGAAGATTTTCTTGAGTTGCATGGTGATCGTCGCTATGGCGACGACCAGGCAATCGTCGGCGGTCTGGCGCGCTTCGTCAACCGCACGGTTGTGGTTGTCGGGCATCAGAAGGGAAGCGATGCGCGGGAAAATGTGCGCCGCAATTTTGGCATGGCGCGGCCGGAAGGGTACCGCAAGGCGCTCCGCCTTTTTCGTCTCGCTGAGAAGTTCGGCTTTCCGCTGATCTGCTTCATCGACACTCCCGGCGCCGACCCGAGCATGGAGTCGGAGGAGCGCGGGCAGGGTAATGCGATTGCTGAAAATATCCTGGCGCTTGCCGGGCTGCGCGTGCCGATTGTAGCGTGCGTGATCGGCGAGGGGGGCAGCGGCGGCGCCCTGGCGCTCGGCGTCGCTGACCGGCTGCTCATGCTGGAACACGCTATCTATTCGGTGGCAGCGCCCGAAGCGGCAGCCTCGATCCTGTGGCGCGACGCGAGCAAAGCGCCAGAAGCGGCGAGCGCTATGAAGATTACCGCGCAGGATCAGTACGACCTGGGAATTGTCGATGAGATTATTCCCGAACCAGACGGCGGCGCGCACGCCGATGCCGCCGCAACCGCAGCAGCAGTGGGAAAGGCGCTGC
>JAUQOW010000431.1 GCA_030550675.1 Chloroflexota bacterium | reverse complement strand
TTCCAGACGCGGCGGTAGAGTTTGTTGTTCGTGCCGCGCACGAAACACTGCACCTGATTGTCGCCCGGCGAGGTGCAGGCAGGCGCAGAGGTGAGGATGCCTTCGTGGTTGATCCAGCTGATCCAGCGCTGACCATCGTAGTACGCCTGGTACATCTTGTTATCGCTTCCGCGCACAAAGACGCCCACACGCTGCGGACCCCACGAGACAGCGGCAGGCGCGGAGGTTGCGATGCCCCCCAGGTTCTGCCATTCGCTCCAGCGCTCACCGTTCCACCAGATGTGCCAGACGGCGTTGCTCCCCTGGCGCAGCGCGAAGCAACTCATACGATCCTGACCCCACGCGGCGCACGACGGCGCTGACGCCAGACCGCCGCCCAGATTGCGCCAGCCCGACCAGCGTCCTCCAGCGAAGGTCTGCCACAACAGTGCGCCGCCATCGCCGCGGACAAAGACTTCCAGTCGATCCCGACTCCACGTCGTCGCACTTGGCGCCGATGTCGCCAGCACTGCTCCGGGAACCGCTTCCCAGGCGCTCCACCCGGCCTGCGTGATCGGCGCCAGCACTGGTTCGCGCTTTGTGTCCGTGACCTGCGTCGTCAACAGATATGTTGTCGATGTGATGCCCAGGTCTTCATTCGACGGCGCGCGCGCACGCGCCGGACCAAACGATGCTGAGACCGACCAGATGATGCTGACGATCGCCAGAACTGACGCCAATCGACAGACCTGCTTCATACCTGCACGCTCCCTTCTTGCACAATGCGGGCGCATTCTAAAGGCGTCTGTGAGGTGAAACAGGAGAACTCAGAAAGACGCGCGCATACGCTCACCTCCATCGTACTACAGAGCCGTGCAGGTTTCAAGATAAAAACTGGTTTGCTGGAAGAGCGAGCTCTATCGAAGAGAGCGTAGCGCATCAGCGGCAGCGGCGATCGTGTCCTGAATGAGCGCATCGCTGTGAGCGAGTGATACAAACGCCGCCTCAAACTGCGCTGGCGCCAGGTAGACGCCACGTTCAAGCATCGCGTGGAAGAACCGCGCATAGCGCTGCGTGTCGGACTTCTTCGCCGACGCATAATCCACTACAGGCTCATCAGTAAAGAAGAAGCCCCACATGCTGCCCGCAGACGCAGCGCGCAGCGGAATGTCCGCCTCGGCGGCGGCCTGTTCGAAGCCAGCGCAGAGGGTTGCCGTCGCCTGTTCCAGCCGTTCGAAGACGCCAGGTGCGCTGATGGCGCGCAGGGTCGCAATCCCGGCTGCCATCGCCAGTGGATTGCCAGACAGGGTGCCCGCCTGATACACCGGACCGGCAGGCGCGATCAGTTCCATCAACTCGCGTCGTCCGCCATAGGCGGCGGCTGGCAAACCGCCGCCGATCACTTTGCCGAGGCAGGTAAGATCAGGGGTGACGCCATATTTTCCCTGAGCGCCGCCATATGCGACGCGAAAGCCAGTCATGACTTCATCAAAAATGAGCAGGGCGCCGTGTTCATCGGCTAAGCGACGCAACCCTTCGAGAAAACCGGGTTGCGGCAAGACCAGACCCATGTTCCCTGCGACCGGCTCAACAGCAATCGCTGCCACTTCGCCAGAGTTCGCCTTCAACAACGCCTCGACTGCGTCAAGATCATTGTACGGCGCGGTCAGCGTGCTGGCAGCCGTCGCCGCCGTCACCCCCGGACTGTCCGGCAGTCCCAGCGTGGCGACGCCGGAACCAGCCTGCACCAGGAAGCCATCGAAGTGCCCATGGTAGCATCCGGCGAACTTGATAACCTTGTCGCGGCGCGTGGCGGCGCGCGCCAGGCGCAGGGCGCTCATCGCCGCCTCCGTGCCCGATGAGACGAAGCGCACCATTTCGACCGACGGCATCGCCTGCCTGATCAGGCGCGCCAGTTCGCTTTCGAGTTCGGTCGGCGCGCCAAATGACGTCCCGCGCGCCGCCTGTTCGGTGATGGCGGCAACGACATCGGGATGGGCATGCCCGAGAATCAGAGGACCCCACGAGAGAACGTAATCGATATAGCGATTGCCATCGACATCGAACAGGAACGCCCCCTCGCCGCGTGCGATAAAACGCGGCACGCCGCCAACCGCGCGAAAAGCGCGCACCGGGCTGTTGACGCCGCCGGGGAAGAGCGAGCGCGCTTCTGAGAACAGCGATTCTGAACGAGTTGTGTTCATAGGTTTCACTCCGAACCAATCCAGCGCGCGGCATCTTTGGCGAAGTAGGTGATGATCATATCCGCTCCGGCGCGGCGAATGGCGATCAGGCTTTCGAGCGCAGCGCGGCGCTCGTCGAGCCAGCCGAGTTGCGCCGCCGCTTTGATCATGGCATACTCGCCGCTCACCTGATACGCCGCCA
>JAUQOW010000158.1 GCA_030550675.1 Chloroflexota bacterium | reverse complement strand
AGGGTAATATCAGCGTACATGCCGAGGTGCGGCAACAGCTCCTCGCTGTAGTCCGAAATGCCCGAAGGCGCGGGGTTGACCGGCGAGGCGTAGGCGAGACGTTTCATCGCTAATCAAACGCCGCTTCAACGCGCCCGGCGAACGCATCGCGCAGCATGCGCACATAGCGCGGCATTAGCGGCGGCAGGCGGTCGGGCGGGTAATAGGCGAGCGACACAAACTCGGCGTGGTCGGGGCGCAGCGTGCCGCCAATCACGCGACAGGCAAAGAAGGCGCTGACGATCTGCGCCTGATCGCCGTTCGGGTAGGTCCACTCGAAGTCGCGCCCGGTATACAGCCCGATCAGGCGTTCGACCACGACGTGCAGACCGGTCTCTTCGAGCACTTCACGCACCAGGGTGCGTGCTGGCGTTTCTCCAAGCTGTACCACGCCGGATGGCGGCGCCCAGAGCATCACGTCGGAACGCTGACCGAGCAGCACATGCCCCTGATCATTGCGGATGAATGCGCTTGCTGCCAGCTGCAACAGGCGCTGGTGACCGACATAACTGCGCAGCCAGGCTGTGTAATTGATCGTCATGAGCAAACCTCACATCACTCGCATGGATTTCGATGCGCTGCGCAACGCACGTTTTGTCGTTCTCATAGTTAGGGAGGAGCAACCTGGAACAATCAAGCCGCAATTATACCACCGGCACAAACAGCTGATTTTATGCTACAATCGCAGGGGAATGACATGAGACAGATGAGCAGGAGGCGCCCGTGGAAACTTTCATCTATATTGTGAAGTACACCTTCATCGCAGCGCTGGCAGTCGAAGTGGTATTGATCGCGCGCGCCATCATTGGTCTGGCGGTGGAAAAGGCGCGCGCTGCGAAGTCCGCCCCTGCCGGGGAGTAATTATCAGTGCGTTCTGTTCTGATGCACATCTCCGATCTGCATGCCGGGCGCACGTTTCATCCGCGCGTCGCTGATCAACTCGCCCGCGAAGCGCACGATCTGCGTCCTGATCTGCTGGTTGTTTCCGGCGACCTGGTGCAACGCGCCGAGTTTGTGTCGCAGTGGGAGGCGATCATCCGGTATCTCCAACAGTTGCCCCAACCGCAACTGATCGTGCCAGGCAACCACGATGTGCCGCTGTTTCATGTTGTGGAACGGCTTACTTGCCCGCTGGATCGCTATCAGCGGTATATTTCGACCAACCTCAATCCGGTGTTCGAGCGCCCTGGACTCGTCGTTGTCGGGGGCAACAGCGCCCACGGTTTGACGATCGACGGCGGATATGTGTCGCGTGAGCAACAGCGCACGATGGCGCAGCTCTTCGCCCGCTACCCGGACGATGTGTGCAAGATCGCCGTGTTGCACCACGGCGTCGTGCGCCCGCCGGGGTGCGAGAAGCGCAGCATCGTGCGCAATGCCGCTGAAGCGACGCAGATGCTCGAGCAGAGCGGCGTGGATGTGTTGCTCTGCGGGCATCACCATGTGTCGTATGTCGGCGTCGCGGGCAATGCAAAACGCTTCGTCATCTGTCAGAGCGGCACCAGCACATCGCGGCGCGTTCGGGAAGGCGAGCGCGGCAGAAATGCCTACAACGTTCTAATTATCGAAGAGGCGACCATTCACATCAGCATGCGTCGATTTGTCGAAACAAGCGGACGGTTCGAGCCGCTTGGCGAGTACGAGTTTCAACGACGCGGCGCCTGGTTGCCGCTCCATCGGCGCAACGAGCCACAGACGCTATGACCCAGGAACAATCCCCTGTGCAGCAAAAAGTCGATACCGGTCCGTTGCCGCCGCTGCCAGAACCGCCGCCGTCGCCACGCCGCGCGTCGCGCCTGACGATGATCGGCGCTGGCGTTGCAGCGCTGGCGATTGCAGGGATTGCGCTCTGGTGGTTCACCCGCCCTCCTGATCCGATGACCGACCCGCGACCGGTGCAGACGGTGCAAAACTTCGTCGCCGCCACCGAAGCGCGCGATGTCTCGCGGATGCTCTCCTACATCGAACCGACCGATCTCAAGCGGCAGATCAGCCCGGAACTGCGCTCGTACATGGAATATATCACTGACCTGCGGTTCGATGACGAGACCTACACACTGGTTGATAACAACGGTTCGATTGCGCATGTCCGATTAACCGGCATGGTACGCTACACGGTCGATTACGGCTCAGTCTATTCAGGTGAACGTCCATTCGATGCCATCTTTGAACTGGTGCTGCTTGAAGGTGCATGGTACCTGCGCAGCCTGCAATTGCCGGAACTGGAACAGCAGTAGAAGATGATGTCGCTGCGCCTTCTGCTCGCTCTGGCGATCACCCTGCTTGTGACCTCCTCGTCGCCGAATGATCCGCGCTTCGACGACCAGTGGGCATTGTACAAAGTTGGCGCAACATGCGCCTGGGAACGAACCACGGGCAGAGCGGATGTCATTGTCGCCGTGGTAGATACTGGAGTGGACCCGACTCACCCTGATCTGGCGGCGCGCGTGCGCGCCGATGGGTACGATTTCGTCGATGACGATGATGACCCGCGCGATGAGAACGGTCATGGCACCCACGTCGCCGGGATCATCGCAGCAATTCTCAACAACAATGAGGGGATCGCCGGACTGGCGCCCAATGTAACCATCCTGCCGGTGCGGGTAATGAATGCGCGCGGCAGAGGGTCCGACCCCGACATCGCCCGCGGCATTCGCTTCGCCGCTGATCGCGGGGCGAAGGTCATCAACCTCAGCCTTGGCGCAACCCTCATGCTCAACGCCGATGAGCCGTCGGCGCTGGTGAACGAGGCGATTGTCTATGCGCAGCAACAGGGGGCGCTGGTGGTCGTCGCCGCTGGCAACGATGCAGTGCCGCTGCCCAACGCCATTGCCGTAGACAACCCCGATGTGCTGGTGGTGGCAGCCACCGATGATCGCGACCGCAGAGCGCCCTTCTCAAACTCCGGTCCGTGGGTCGCTGTCAGCGCGCCGGGGGTCAGTATTCTCTCCACGATGCCGACCTACGAGGTGTTTCTGACGAGCGATGAGCTGCCGCCCGATGAGCGGTTTCGCCGCAATTACGACTACATGAGCGGCACCTCGCAGGCGACGCCATACGTGGCGGCGCTGGCGGCGCTGCTCTTTTCGGCGAACCCCGACTGGAGCGCCCGTCAGGTTGCCGAGACCATTCGCGCTAATGCAACTGATATTCGTGATCGGAACCCTCAGTTTGAACTGGGCGCCGGTCGAATTGACGCCTGCAAGTCGTTCGGCGGTCCGCCCGCCGAGCAGGCGCCGCAACCGATGCCGCGCCCTTCTGCGCCGCGCAATGAGACTGCGCTTGGTCTGCTGGCGCTGTGCGTCTGTGGCGTTGTGCTGGCGCTGATCCTTGCGACCCTGACCTTCATTGCTGCGGGTCGTCGGCGAGCGCCGCGCCCTGCGTCCGCCCCGGCGCCCGTGCCGGTCTATGTGCCGCCGCCGCCGCCTGCGCCGCCGCAGCCGTATCAACCCACGCCGCCTGTCCCGGTTTCTGCGCCGCAACCCGCACCGGCTGGCGCGTGGGGCGCGCTCACGGTTATCGCCGGCGCGGCGCAACCGCGCACCTACTCGCTCAGCGGCGCCGAACTCGTCATCGGACGCAGTGAAGAGTGCCAGATTGTGCTGATCGGCGATGGCAGCGTCTCCCGCCGCCACGCCATTATTCGCAATAACGGACGCCAGGTGACGGTGGAGGATGCGGGGAGCAGCCACGGCACGTATCTCAACGGCGTGCGCGTCACCCAGCCGACGCCGGTGCGCCGCGGCGATGTGTTGCAGGTCGGGCAGACGCAGTTGCGGTTTGGATAAGGCGATTGCACATCGTCCTCGACGGTGAGCCATCTCTTGATGGCTTCATACAGATTCTGAAGCGGTTCTTCGCCGTTATGCTCAGGCGCCTTCGTTCTCGAAAAGTGTGACGCAAAGACGCTAAGACGCGAAGCCTCGCAATCACTACGACACATCTTTGCGTCTTTGCGCCTGAGCGTCAGTCTCAAGCCCTCTCAAGCGCCTGCGTTGCACTTTACGCTCCTTACCGCAGCGCCTTTATGAGCATAGGCTGCCATCAGCGCTTTCGTACTCAGGCGCCTTCGTTCTCGAAAAGTGTGACGCAAAGACGCTAAGACGCGAAGCCTCGCAATCACTACGACACATCTTTGCGTCTTTGCGCCTGAGCGTCAGTCTCAAGCCCTCTCAAGCGCCTGCATTGTACCATGCGCTCCTGCTGATTCACTTCTCATCCTCATTCCCCTCCTCCGTCTCCCCGCCAAATGTCGCCAGCAGGCCATTGATCAATTGCTGCCGTTCAACCGGCGAAAGGTTGGCTTCGGGATGGAGCGGCAAATAGAACCATGGCGGCATTTCGCCGTTTTGCACAAGCTTCGCCGCGTCATCCCCTTCGTTGTCCGGTCGCCCCCATTCGGAGACGTTGAACTCCTTGCGTCCCTGCATCACGTCGCGGGTGATCAGCCACGACGCAGGAGCGATATTGCTGTACCAGGGCCATTTGGTCTCGTTGCTGTGACAGTCGGCGCAGGCGCGGAAGAAGAGCGCGCGCGTCTGCGGACTGTCCCACGACGGTTCGGCGATGACCGGCGGGTTCGTATGATCGCGTCCATACGGGATGAACTGGATGAGCAACAAAAGACCCATCATGCCTGCCAGCGCGCCGACGGCGATTCGTCGTGCGTTAAACGATGCTGTTTTTCGTTCAGTATAGGTCGTCATTGGTGTTCTCCTTTCGTTAGGGGTTGGTCGCTGCTCCCTCAAGAACCTTGAGGTCAGGACACGTGGCGTAGACCTCAAGGGTCGGGTTTCGTCCCTGTCCGTGAGCGCAATGACATCTCGTGGGCGCCCACAGGGGGGCGCCCCTACAATGGCGTGCCTGCCGGCGCCCATAGGGGAGCGCCCCTCCAACGCCCGCCCCCGTCATGGTAGGGGCAGGCCCCCGTGCCTGCCCTGCAGGGTCCTGCGGGCGCCCACAGGGAGGCGCTTCTACAATGGCGTGCCTGCCAGCGCCCACAGGGGGGCGCCCCTCCAACGCCCGCCCCCGTCCTTGTAGGGGCAGGCCCCCGTGCCTGCCCTGCAGGGTCCTGCGGGCGCCGACAGGGAGGCGCGCCTACATATGTCCACGTTCAACCTTCAACGTGATCAGCAGCCGGTAAATGGTCAGAAACAGAACGCTGCCGCCGCTCGTCCAGTAGATCGCACGCGCCAGGTCGCTCTGGCTGTCGCTGCCGCTCCAGATGCCATGCAGCAACGCAAGCGCAAACACGACGAAACTGAGAAAATGGATCAACCGCCACGCGCGTCGCCCGATCCGGTCTTTGACGTAGAAGCTCAAACCCACGATTGCCAGACCGTAGAATCCCGCCTGTCCAAGCCCGACCCACAGCGGTTCGTAACCGGCGTACTGAAACGGCACGAGCACCTGGAAGAGCGTCGCCTGGACGTAGCGGTCGCCAAGCAGAATCAGGGCGTGAAACAGGGCGAATGCCAGACCGAGCAGGCTGGCATGCTGATGGAGATCGAAGGCGGTTGGTCCGCCGGGCCAGACGCGCGCCAGTTTGTTGGTCATCAGCAGCCCGAAGACCATCGAGAGCCACAAGAGAATGTATGCCACGAATGCGCTGCTCCTCGACAGATACCAGTACGCCTTCGGTTCCGCGCCGAGCAGCGACGCGCTCAAGCCAGGCAGCCAGGCGGGCAGCGCCGCAATCGCCGCGAATGCGCCAAGGACCGCCGCAAGTATGATGCCGAGAAACGTCTGGAACGCCATGGCTGGCGGCATGTCGGCGAAGGCGTCGCGCTCCGGCGCTCGCTGCGGTTGTGACGACGCGCCTCTGCCAGCGGACGATGCCGCAGGCGCCGGGTGGGTCGTTTCCACGGTATGCGTCGAAGCTCTCTCTACAATTGTGGACGTTTGCGTCGCTTCTTCGCGCTTTGCAGCATTGGCGGCGCGGATGGCCGCCAGCCGTGCAGCTTTTTCGTCAGTCATAGACAACCTCCCTCGCTGCTGGCGCATGCCAGCGGAATTGTTCGAGCGTCGCTGTTCGTAGAATAGTGCGTGTTTCGGTAACGATCAGACCGGCAAGCCAGGGGCGAACGTTCAGCCATGCCATCCCTGCCTGACTGCCCAGAATAATCACCACTTTTGCGGCAACTTCTGCTTCAAGCAGAGAAGGCGCAATGATTGTCGCTGTCAGCACATCGGTTGTTGCCGGTGCACCGGTGCGCGGATCGATAATGTGATGTCGTTCAACCTCGCCCTGCCGCCAGCGCCGCACATCGCGCCCGGATGTCGCAATGCCGCCGTGCGTCAGTAGCACGACATCGAGCGGCTCTTCCGGCTGAAACGGATTGGCGACGCCCACCGCCCACGGCGTTCCATCGGCGCGCGCGCCGCGCACGGCAATGTCGCCGCCCGCATCGACGAGCGCCGGTCCATGCGCTGCCAGCCGCTGCACGGCTCTGGTTGCCGCCCATCCCTTGGCGACGCCCGCCAGATCGAGGCGCATCCCCGGCGGCAACGCCACCGCCTGGCGCTGCGGGTCGAGCCTGATGGCGCGCCAGTCGCCGGGAGGCGGCAGCAGCGCCGGAGACTGCGCTGCAACGCCACCGGCGATCTGGGCGAAATCCCGGTCGTAGCCAGCCGCCTCCAGCGCCGCCAACATCCCCGGCGTCACCAGACCGTCGCTGAGGCGCGCTGCTGTGATCGCCTCATTCACCACATCCCACAGCAGGCGGCTGACGGAAATCCATCCCTCGCCAGCGCGCCGGTTGAGCGCCGAGAGTTCGCTGTCGCTGCGGAAGCGACTCAGCGTACGCTCCCATTCGGCAAACCAGCGCGGGACGGCGCGAATCGTCATCTTTGCCGCTTCTGCGTCGCTGTCAAGAAAGGCGCGCATCTGGCATCCCATGGCGCGGAAGACGATTGATTGCACGACATCCTCCTGCATTGTCTCTCTCACGGTGCACGATCCTGAGATCTGACGCTGGCTTCGACAGGCTCAGCCAGCGTCAAGACGCGAATAGTAAACAGGGACAGATCTACCGCGACGACCGGCTCATAACGACCGGCGCCGGTCGTTGCGCCTGAACCGGCGGATTGACCGTCACCGGCGCAGTCACCTCGCGCAATGCCGGAGGATTGCTGCTCTGGAACCCGGCTGCTTCTCCCGGCTGCACGAGCGCCGTCAGCGGTTGCAGCGTCGGGATGACCGGCGGTTCCGCCAGCCACGCGGGTGGCGGCGCGACCACGGCTAACCCTGCGGACGGTTCGGTCTGCGTCGTTGCCGGGGCATTGTGCGTTGCCAGCAGCGCCCATCCGGCAAGCGTTGCAGCGACCGATGCGGCGCTGATGACCAGTTTGAGCGTTTGTGTTGGTGTGCGTGCAGGTGTAACGCGGCGTGTCATGTTGTCCTCTTTGCCGTTAGCAAGTCTTCAGCCTCGCTCAAAAGGTCGACGCAGAGTCGCAAAGGCGCAAAGCATCGCCATCTCCACGATAACCCCGGCGTCAGCCCTTCTGATAGATAAGAAGATCAACTAGATGTTGGACAATCCTGTACGGCGCTGGCTTCGACAGGCTCAGCCAGCGCCAACCGCCAGATAGTCAACACGGGCAGGATTGTTCAATGTCTGATTGATCTTCCTACGAGAAACGCTCTAGTCATCTATGGTCGTCGTCTTTGTCGTCTTTCGCCTTGTCCAGCCGCGCATAGACCACTGCGCCATCCGAGGCGGCGACATACACTTCGGCGCCGTCGGTGAACTTCACCTCGTACACGTCTATGCCGCGCTCGTGTTCGCGCTCGACTTTGCGCACCTGACCGCCGCCGCGATAGGCAATGGCGATCTGAGCGGCCTGTTCAGCGTTCACCGGTTGCGACACAGCAGGCTGCGCCAGCGTGTTGGCGATCACCGCGCCGTTCTGTGCATCGACATAGACGGCGCCTGTGGCAAAGACGACCTCATATGCTGGCGTCCCCTGATAGAGCACCAGTTCCGCCGGTCTGATCAGCGTGGCGCCCGGCGCCAGGTTCAGCGCAATCGCCTGCGCCTGCTCCGCCGAGATCGGGTATGCTGGGGCATTCTGCGGGTTTACCAGCGACGCGGAACTCTGCTGCTGCGTACTCTGCCGATTGGCTTCTTCAAGCCGCCGGTTCGCTTCGGCAAGTTGCCGATTCGCCTCTGCCAGCGCCTGCTGATAGGCGGCCTCACGCTCGCGGATCAACGCCTCCACGGTGGGGTCGAGAGCGACGGCGGCTTCAGTGGGCGCCGTGGTCGCCTCAACGACCGTTGGTGACGCAGATGCACTCGTCTGCGTCAATCGTCCTGCCAGCGCCCCAACCAACACCAGAACAAACGCGGTCAATGCCGCTGCAATGCCAAGAAGAGTAGACTGTTTCATGCCTGCTGTTCCCTTTCCTTTCGTATGTTCAGGAGAGCGATCAACATGCGTCTGGAAATCGCGCCGGTAGAGCGACTCAGACGGTCAGGCAGTTCCTGTCCGCCCGGTCCTATCCATATGAATCCGCCTCCATCCGTGCGCATCCGTGTTCCATCACAGACTGCTCTCGTTGATCACGCTATGAGTTATAGCGCCGCTTGATTTGAACTATCTTGGAATCAGCCGGTTTGGATTCCAATCTTTTTCCAATCTTTTTGCGCTATGCTGATCGCAGTTGAGGTGATGCTATGAAAATCCTGCTGGTAGAAGACGATCAACGGCTGGCGCGGCTGATTGCGCGCGTGTTGCGCGATGAGCACTATCAGGTCGATGTGGTTCACGACGGTGACACGGGGTTGGAGTATGCGCTGCGCGGCGGCTACGAAGTGGCGATCATCGACTGGATGCTGCCGGGGCGCGATGGTCCCTCGATCTGTCGCGCAGTGCGCGCGGCGCGACTGCCTACGGCGTTGTTGCTCCTGACGGCGCGCGGTCAGATCGAAGACAAAATGGTCGGTTTTGACAGCGGCGCCGACGATTACCTGGTCAAGCCGTTCGCATTCGAGGAACTGCTGGCGCGGGTGCGGGCGCTGGGGCGGCGCTTCACGCTGCACCCGGACGACCGCAATGAATTGCGGGTTGGCGATCTGGTGCTCGACCTGCGGCATCATACGGCGCGGCGCGGCATGCGTCCGCTCGATCTCACGCCGACAGAATGGAACCTGCTCGAATATCTGATGCGTAACGCAGGTCAGGCGTTGTCGCGCCAGCAGATTCTGGATTATGTCTGGTCTTACGAGCACGACGTGCAACCGCAGATGGTTGATGTCTATATCTCGTATCTGCGGCGCAAACTGAACGCACCCGGCGAACGCGACCCGATTGTGACGGTGCGCGGCGTGGGGTACCGACTGGAGGCGAGCCGTGTTTAGCGGGTTGCGGCTGCGGCTGTCGCTGTTGTACGCGCTGGCGGCGCTCATTCTGGTGGTGCTGATCGGGAGTGGCGCCTATCTGGTTGTGGCGCGCTACTTCTCAGATGTCACCGACCTGGCGCTGCGTCACAAAATGGCGCACGAGTTTCACGCGCTCGGCGCGCCGTTGCCCCCCGATCTGGCGAATGCCGACCGCGACTGGTCGACGCTCCGCGGGGAGATCGCTCCCATTCCCTTTGTGCAGCCCCATCCGACGGTCGATCGGCGCGAAGATGAAGAGAAACCCAGACAAAGCGACGACGAACGGGAAGAAGCAGAGCGCCCTCGCGCCCTGACGACGCCGGTCGATGCGGCGGAACTGGCGGCGATCATGGTGCTGCCGCTGGACGCTTCGGGACGATTGCTCTTCAATCCGAACAATCTCGATCTGCCCCTCGATCCAGATCAGAATGCGTTTCAGGCGGCGCTGGCGACGGGCAGCGACCTGCGCACAATCACGCTAAACGACGGGCGACGGGCGCGATTGTTGACCTACCGCCTCACCCGTTCCGACGGACCGGCGGCGCTGCAACTGGCGCGCGAATTGAGCGATCAGGAGCAGGTGCTGAACCAGTTAACGCTGGGACTGATCGGTCTGGGAGCGTTCAGCATGGCGCTCGTCGGCGCGGCAAGCTGGTGGCTGGCGGGTCGCGCATTGCATCCTGCGCAGGAAGCATGGGAGCGGCAGCAACGCTTCATCGCCAGCGCCAGCCACGAGCTGCGGGCGCCGCTCACCCTCATTCGCGCCAGCGCCGAGGTCGCCTTGCGCGAAGCGCCGCCCGATGCGGCGGATCAACACGAACTGCTGGGCGACATTCTGGCGGAGAGCGACCACATGCGCCGCCTGGTCGACGATCTGCTGACCCTCACCCGCCTGGACAACGGGCAGCTCAAACTGACGATAGCGCCAGTCGATCTGGCGGACCTACTGCGCAACGTGCAGCGTCAGGCCGCCCGGCTGGGGGAGCAGCGCGGCGTTGCCGTCGTTCTTGAGACTGCCAGCGGCACGGTGAAGGCGGACGCTGAACGCCTGCAACAGGTCTTGCTCATCGCACTCGACAATGCTCTGCGTTACACCCCGTCCGGCGGACGGATCACCCTGTCGGCGCGACCGCTGGGGCGCATGGTGCAGATCGACATCGCCGACACCGGCAGCGGCATTGCGCCGGAGCACCTGCCGCACATTTTTGAACGCTTCTACCGGGCTGATCCGGCGCGCGGACGAGAAAACGGCAACGCCGGGCTGGGGCTTTCCATCGCCAAAGGGCTGGTCGAAGCGATGCACGGACGCATCACCGTCACGAGCGCCGTCGGCGTCGGCACGACGGTTTCGGTGGCGCTGCCGTGCAGTGAGGCGATCGTTGCCGCGTGAGCGCGGACTGGCGCCGGGGAGCGCAGGGGCGCGGGGAACGATGGAGGTGACAGTCGCCTCGGTATACCAGGAGAAACACATCTTTAAGAGACCATAGCAATACGGCGGTTCTTGACAAATTGAACCCACATAAGCAGGATTTATTGTGGGGGTCCGATATCCCGACTTTCGTGTATAATCATGTGGAATAAGAAGCACACCTTTTCTGGAAAAGTCCTATGAAGAATCTCACCCGTATCACGCTCGATCCGGCAGTCATGGGCGGAAAGCCCTGTATCCGCGGACTGCGCGTCACTGTTGGTACAATTGTCGGGTTGGTTGCGTCGGGCTATTCCACTGCCGACATTCTACGCGCCTACCCGTATCTGGAGGAAGATGACATACGGGAAGCGCTGGCATACGCCGCGTGGCGTGTTGAAGAATACGATTGGTCGCCTACTCGTCGATGACTTGTCCACAGTGCGGGCACACACGACGCTCGCGTTCACTCCTCATCCGCTCGCGCTCCTCTGAAAACCCCGACGCCAGAATAC
>JAUQOW010000157.1 GCA_030550675.1 Chloroflexota bacterium | reverse complement strand
GGTGCGGTCGTCTACGCCGCCACCAAGACGGCGGTGCGCGTGATCTCGGAAGGGCTGCGCATGGAAGTCAAGCCCTACAACATTCGCACCACCGTCATCTCGCCCGGCGCCGTCGCCACGGAACTGCCGGAGAGTGTGACGGAGCCGGATGTGGCGGAGAGTATGCGACGCTTCTATGCGGAATTGGCGATTCCCGCCGATTCATTCGCCCGCATGGTGGTCTTTGTCATCAGCCAGCCGGAAGATGTGGATGTGAACGAGATTCTGTTCCGACCTACGCGCCAGGAACTGTAGGCGCGTTTCCTGATGGTTTCAAAGTCCTGATGGTTTCAAAGAAACAAGGCGACATCGGCTTCCTACGCACCGGCTGGCGTGATTGTCTTCTGAACTGGCGGACTGACTCTCCACGAGAGCAGTGGTGTCAATTGCCGTGAGCCAGTTTCTCCTGGCAACCGCCTGTGTTCATAAGGAGCGCAACGATGACCGCGTGGACGAACGAAGAACTCGACCAGATCGGGAATGCGGAGGAACTGGAAATTGCGCCGCGCCAACCCAACGGCGCGTTGCGTAAACCATTGCCCGTCTGGGTGGTGCGTGTCGGCGACAGCCTCTACATACGCTCGTATCGCGGACGCGCTGGCGCCTGGTTTCGGGCTGCGCAGGCGACCCGCGAGGGACGCATCCGGGTCGGCGGCGCGGAAAAGGACGTGCTGTTTATCGAAGAGACCGATCCCGCGATCAACGATCACATCGACGCCGCCTATCGCGTGAAATACAGGAATTCGCCATATGTGACGCCCATGGTGACCGCTGAGGCGCGGGCGACGACGCTCCGCATGATGCCGCATATTCGTTCGCCTGGCGACTAAAGTCGCAGGCTCCTGCTGCAAAGCCCGCCTGCGCGGGCTAGACGTGGCGGGTCCAGGCATGAATTGTCAGACGGCAAGCAAGCGCGTCTCTGCTGCGCTGCGCCCCGGCTGGCGACTGACCCCCAACCCCCCGCTTGCGGGGGGTGTGCCGGGCGGGCGTTCCGTTGGGCGTCCACCTGCGCGGTTCGGCATGCTCACCGCGAGTGGACGCTGTCGTTCCCGTCCGCGCAGGCGGACGGTCGGCCGCAGGTCCATCAGAGGCGATTTCAATCGCTGGCAGCCGGGGTGTCGTTTCCTGACAAATCATGGCTGCACCCAGAAACCGCCGTCTCGCTGCGGGCTAAAGCCCTCGCTGAGAACCTGAAAGCTCCTTCGGGGCTGATGTGCGCGGGACGCCGCTCCAGACCTCTGGGCGGAAACGCGATGACGACCAGGATCGCACCATCTCAGCACGTAGCGGATGGCGATTGGACCGATGGCAGCCCCGCAGGGGCGTACCCGACCTGAGCGAGGGCTTTAGCCCGCAGCTCAGCGAACGCACGACTCGGCGGCGCGGGTCTGCTGGATTCACAAGCCCGCCGCGCCAGGGCGCCGTCCGACAATTCATGCCCGCACCCAGACGTAGCGATACCGGATTAATTTCTCAAAAACCATACGTCGCGGGCTACGGGTGCGAAGCCCGCCTGCGCGGGCTATATCCGGCGGTGCCGGATGATGTTCTCAAACTCCATACATATCGGGGAGAACTGACATGGACTGCGTCAAACTTGGAAACAGCGGACTGGATGTGTCACGGATTTGCCTGGGCTGTATGAGCTTCGGCAAAGCGGAAGGTTGGGTTCACAACCCGTGGGCGCTGGATGAAGAAGAGAGCCGCGCCATTATCAAGCGGGCGCTGGAGCTGGGCGTCAATTTCTTCGACACCGCCAACGTCTACGCCCGTGGCGTCAGTGAAGAGATCCTCGGTCGCGCCTTGAAGGACTTCGCTCACCGCGATGAAGTCGTCGTCGCCACCAAAGTGCGCGGCAGGATGCGTGAGGGTCCGAATGGCGAAGGGCTGTCGCGCAAGGCTATTCTGAGCGAGATCGACAAAAGCCTGAAGCGTCTGGGGATGGACTATGTCGATCTCTACATCGTCCATCGCTGGGACTACCACACGCCGATTGAGGAGACGATGGAAGCGTTGAATGATGTGGTCAGGGCTGGCAAGGCGCGCTACATCGGCGCTTCAGCCATGTGGGCCTGGCAATTCCAGAAGGCGCTCTACGTCGCTGAAAAGCGCGGCTGGACGCGCTTTGTCTCTATGCAGAACCACTACAATCTCATCTACCGCGAAGAGGAGCGAGAGATGATGCCTCTTTGCATCGCCGAAGGGATCGCCTCGACGCCCTATAGCCCGCTGGCGTCGGGCAGATTGGCGCGCGATTGGAGTGAAACCACGATGCGCCATGAGACCGATCCGATCGCAAAGCAAAAGTACGACGCTGCCGCAGCGGCGGATCGCCTGGTCATCGATCGGCTGGCTGAGGTGAGCGAACAGCGCGGCGTCCCGCGGGCGCAAATTGCCCTGGCGTGGCTCCTGCACAAAAAGCCGGTCGCTGCGCCGGTCGTCGGCGCCACCAAATTGGCGCATATCGAAACCGCAGTTGCGGCGACGTCCATTCAGTTGACGCCTGAAGAGATCGCGTTCATGGAAGAGCCTTACGCGCCGCATGCGATCGTCGGGCATAGTTGATCATGGTGAAGAACTGAGAGGAACATCAACCAGATATTGGACAATCCTTGTAATCGGCGTTGGCTGAGCCTGTCGAAGCCAACGCCAACCGCTCCAAAGCAGGCTCGGTTGTCCAGGTGTTATTTGATCTCACTACGACAGGACTTACGCGGTGGCGCGTTTTCTGGCTTCGCCGGATCCTGCGGCAGCGTGGCGCTCCCGATCAGGGCGGTGCGGTGCGGCGGCTTTGCCGCTGAACCCCGCACTACAAAAGAAGACACGTACTGCTCTACCGAAGGCAAAAAGAGCCATCACGCGGCTCGTCCGTAAGGCGACCGCGTAACTCCTGTCACTATGAGAGGTGAAGGACGCGCTGTGTGCGTGCCGTAGAAAGGAGCAGCGCAATGACTGCGAACGAGAACAGGAGCTTCACAGGCAGGGTAGCCTTTGTCACCGGAGGAGCGAGCGGCATCGGTCGGGCGACGGCGTTGGCGTTTGCGCGCGCAGGCGCAAGCGTCGTGGTTGCCGACATTTCGGAGCAGGGCGCTCAGGAAACGGCGCGCCTGATTGAAGACCTCGGCGGACGGGCATTTGCTGTCAGGTGCGATGTCACGAGCGCCGACGATGTCAGGGCGGCGCTGGACAGAACTATTGAAGTCTTTGGACGACTGGACGCTGCGTTCAACAATGCTGGCGTTGAACAGGCGCCAATGGCGACGGCTGACATTCCGGAAGCAGAGTGGGATCGGGTCATCGCCGTCAATCTCCGTGGCGTGTTCCTGTGCATGAAGTACGAAATCCCGCTGATGCTCAAGCAAGGCGGCGGGGCGATTGTCAATACGTCTTCAGGCGCCGGGATCAAAGGTTTCAGGGACGGAGCGGCATACGTTGCTGCAAAACACGGCGTCGTTGGACTGACCAGATCGGCGGCGCTGGACTATGTATCGCAGAACATACGCATCAATGCGGTCTGTCCGGGCATCACGAGCACTCCAATGATAGAACGCATCATTGGAGGCGATGATGCGATGCGAGCCCAGTTCGTGGCGCAGGAACCATCCGGACGAATGGCTCGTCCTGAGGAGATCGCGAACGCTGTCGTCTGGTTATGCTCAGATGCAGCCAGTTTCGTTGTCGGACACGCTCTGGTCGTTGATGGCGGTCAAACCGTGTAGTCTGGCAAGGTGCACATCGATGACGACTCTTCTGATCGAAAAGAGCATCATGGTTCCCATGCGCGACGGGGTGCGGCTGGCGACCGATGTCTATCGGCTGGAAGGCGCGGGTCCGGCGCCCGTGCTCATGGCGCGCACTCCCTACAACAAAGACGCTATTCTCAGCAGCGGAACCAACTTCGACATTCTGCGCGCCGTGCAGGCGGGCTACGTCGTTGTCGTCCAGGACGTGCGCGGGCGCTATGCGTCCGAAGGCGAGTTCAACCCACACTTTCAAGAGACGCAGGACGGCGTCGACGCCTTTGCCTGGGCGGCGGCGCAGCCCTGGTCCAACGGCGTCATTGGGACCTTCGGCGGATCATACCTCGGCTGCACCCAATGGCTGCCAGCGCGCGAACAGCCGCCAGCCTTGCGCGCCATGGCGCCTTCGGTCACCTTTTCCGATCTGTACGATGGCTGCATATACCAGGGGGGCGCCAAGGTGCTACACGATCTCCGCTGGGCTGCTGCGGCTATCGTTCCAGCGGAAATCGAGCGTCGCATCGCCCGTGGAGAGGTCATCCCGGAGACGCCGCCGCTGGATGTCGAAGCAGTGCTGCATGAACTTCCGCTCGCCTCGCATCCTTTACTCCGCAGGCACGCCGCCTTTTACCACGAGTGGCTGGCGCATCCTGCTGCCGATGCCTACTGGACGCCCGCCTCGCCCCGCGCAGGCTACGAACGCATCGTCGCGCCGGCGCTCAACATCGGCGGGTGGTATGACATTTTCCTGTGGAGCACCCTCGAAAACTACGTGGGCATGAAGCGTCTTGGCGCCACCGAAGAAGCTCGCCGCCAGCGCCTCATCATCGGTCCCTGGACGCATATGAACTTCACCGGCAGTTTCCCCGACCGCGAATTTGGTCCTGCCGCCAGCAGCGCAGCAATTGACCTGCCCGGCATTCATCTGCGCTGGTTCGACCGCTGGCTGAAAGGAGTGGACAACGGCATCGACCAGGAACCGCCGGTGATGATCTTCGTCATGGGCGCTGACGAATGGCGCACCGCGTCGGACTGGCCCCTTCCCAACACGCACTATCGCCCCTATTACCTGCACAGTCGCGGCGGCGCCAATTCCCTGCGCGGCGACGGCTGGCTCTCCACCGAGCCGCCGGGCGATGAGCCGTCGGATGTCTATCTCTACAACCCGCTGCGGCCGGTTCCCACGCTGGGCGGGCAGGTCATTCTCCCCGGCGCCAATGCCATGGGACCATGTGACCAGCGCGAGGTCGAGCAGCGCGATGATGTGTTGGTGTACGACACCCCGCCGCTGGAGCGCGCCGTCGAAGTCATCGGGCCGATTGAGTTGCGGCTGTTCGTATCGTCTTCCGCGCTGGACACTGACTTCACGGGCAAGCTGGTGGATGTTCATCCCGATGGTCGAGCCATCATTCTGACGGAAGGCATCCTGCGGGCGCGCTATCGCAACTCGTTGACAACGCCTGAACTGCTCGAGCCGGGCGTCATCTATGAACTGCGGCTCAATCTGTGGGCGACGGCGAATGTGTTTTTACCGGGCCACCGCATCCGGCTGGAAGTGTCGAGCAGCAACTTCCCGCGCTTCGACCGCAACAGCAACACCGGCGGCGTCATCGCTCAAGAACCGCGCGAACGCTATCAACCAGCGGTCAACCGCATCTTTCACGATGCTGCGCATCCGTCATTCCTGATTCTTCCCATCATTGAACGATAAAGGCGTGCAGCGTGCATCGATTCAATGTCCTTTCCAACCTCAGCGACAATATGCAGGGCGTCGGTTGTCTGACGCTGGCGATCTTCACCATCTCGCTCCAGACTGTCGCCGTGAAGTGGATCAGCGGCGACTATCCGGTGTTGCAGATTGTCATCCTGCGCAGCCTGGCGGCTTTGCCTTTCACGGTGCTGCTCTATCGCTATGAAGGCGGTCGCGGGCTGCCGGTCACGCAGCAGCACCGGCTCGAATACACGCGGGGCATCCTTTTGTTTTTCTCCTACACCACCTTTATGATGGGGCTGGCGGCGCTGCCGCTGGCGGAGGTCGCCGCCATTCGCAACTCCGGTCCCCTGATGATTACCTCTTTATCGGTCGTTCTGCTGGGCGAACGGGTGGGATGGCGCCGCTGGACGGCGTTGCTCGCAGGCTTTCTCGGTGTGTTGCTGATCATCCGCCCTGGCTCGACGACCTTCAATCCAGGGTCGATCTTCGTGCTGATCTCCGTCCTGCTCTACGCGCTGACCGCCATCGTCACGCGCCGGCTCCGCGCCGCCGACAGCAGCGCAACCATGGCTTATTACAGCACGCTGGTCTATCTGGTGGCCGCCGCTGCGCTGGCGCCGCTGGCTATGCTGATTGGGGAGATGCCAGACGCGCATCCGGGCGTCGCGTTTCTGCTGCGCCCCTGGGCGCTGCCCACGCCGCTGGACCTTGCCATCATGACCGGTTTGGGCGTACTCTGGGCAGCCTGGATGTACTTCCTGGCGCGCGCCTACACCCTGGCGCAGGCGTCGATCGCCGCGCCTTTTGAATACCTGGCGCTGCCCATCGACGCCATGTGGGGCTTCCTGATCTGGGGCGAAGTTCCGACCTGGATGACCTGGGCTGGCGCTGGCTTGACAATCGCCAGCGGAGTCTACATTCTGTATCGAGAACGCAATGAAGCGACGGGGACGTGAGGCAATGGATATTCACACCCTGCGCCGCTCTCTCGCGGCGCGCGACGCAATCAGCCTGTTGGAAACGATCGATATCTCTACTGGCGTTCGCTCTGTCCTGAGCGAATTCGATTACGTTGTCGAAGCGCCCAACTGGACGCGCGATGGCCGCTTTCTGGTCTACAACAGCGGCGGACGCATATATACGTATGAGCTGGCAACAGGATCTGTGCAGCAGATCGAGACGGGTTTTGCCATCGACTGCAACAACGATCATGCGCTTTCGCCGGATAACACGCGGATCGGCATCAGTCACTTTACGTTCGAAGATGCGTTATCGCGCATTTACATCGTGCCCTTCCACGGCGGCGATCCGGCGCTTGTGACAGAAAAAGGACCCAGCTATCTGCATGGCTGGTCGCCCGATGGCAAAACGTTGGTGTATTGCGCTGAACGCAACGATGATTACGACATCTACGCCATCTCCGTCGATGGCGGACCGGAAACGCAACTGACGCATTCACCCGGATTGGATGACGGTCCCGAATACTCCCCCGATGGTCGCTACATCTGGTTCAACTCCGTCCGCAGCGGGTTGATGCAAATCTGGCGCATGGACGCCGACGGCGCCAATCCGGTTCACATGTTCCACGAGGATGCCAACTGCTGGTTCCCGCACGTATCGCCGGATGGCGCATGGGTCGTCTATCTGGCGTATGACAAAGATGACGTTGCACCCGACGATCACCCAGCGCATAAACACGTGGAACTGCGCCTGGCGCCGGCTGCTGGCGGCGCATCGCGCACCCTCGCCCGCTTGTTTGGCGGGCAGGGAACGATTAACGTAAACTCGTGGGCGCCAGATAGCCGGATGCTGGCGTTCGTGTCGTATCGGCTCAGGCGATAACCGGCGAAGTTCCAATCTTGACTGAGCAAGGCGCTTGTGTTGGCACACCGTCTCCCGGCTTGGCACATGCCCTTGAAGAAGTAATCATTTCATTGACAATGAAATGATTCGGGTATATCATTTCAGTATGATTGACATTCGTTGGGTCTCCCGGTGGTCCAGAGAGCAGATCCGGGCTATGCTGCTGGAGCAGTTCCAGTCGTTCTGGCAGCGCGACACCGGCATTGAGCGCGCCCTGCTGGCGCAACTGGAGCGTGCAGCGGCGGCGCCTCATGCGGTCATTATTTCGGGGCTGAGACGTGTCGGCAAGTCAACCCTGCTGGCGCAGCTGGCTCACCGGTTGGGCGAGCATGCGTTCTACTACATCAATTTTGAGGACGAGCGCTTCCTTGGTTTCAATGCTGAAGACGCCAATGACCTGTATGCAAACTTGATAGAACTGTTCGGCGAGCGCGAGGTCTTCCTGATCGACGAGATCCAGAATGTGCCCGGCTGGGAGCGCTTTGTGCGCCGCCTGATGGACGCAGGGTTGAAGTTCTACATCACTGGCTCAAACGCCTCCCTGCTCAGTCGTGATTTGGGCACGCGTCTGACTGGTCGCTATGTCTCCGTCGAACTGTTTCCGTTCTCTTTCGACGAATTCTTGCGCTTTCAGGGTTATCCTTTGCCCGATCTGACACGGCTCACGACTGTAGAAGCGGCTCGACTGCAAGGGTATCTGGACCAATACCTGCGCCTGGGCGGGATCCCGGAGCCGCTCAAGTATCCTGACCTGCCGCTGGCGCGCACGCTCTACGACGACGTACTCCACCGCGACATCGCTGCGCGCTATCGGATCGAGGACGTGCGCGCGCTCAAAGAATTGGCCTTTTACCTGATGAGCAATCCAGCCGGGTTGGTATCGTTCAACAAACTCAAGGATCAGCTTCGGCTTGGCAGCGTCAATACGGTCAAGAACTACATCGAGTACCTGGAGAATAGCTGGCTGATCTTTATGGTCAACGTTTACGACTTCTCAGTCAAACGTCAGCAAATTGCGCCGAAAAAGGTCTACGCTATCGATACCGGTCTGGCGAATGCGGTTGGTTTTTTCTTTTCACCCAATACAGGGCGGCTGCTGGAGAACCTGGTGTTTCTGGCGTTGCGGCGTCGAACGCCTGAGGTGTACTATTACGCAACGCCAGGCGGGCATGAGATCGATTTCTATCTGCCGCAGACGGGCGAATTGATCCAGGTCAGCCAGAATCTGGCGCAGCCAGCCGTGCGCGAGCGTGAAGTTCGGGCATTGACCGATGCGCTGCGGCGCCTGGGACTGAAGCGCGGGCTGATCCTGAGCGATGAAAGCCTGGCGCCGATAGAAACGAACGGCTTTACCCTGGAAGTGCAGTCCATTGCCAGGTGGATGCTGCACACCGGGTCTCAGTCCCGCTCTTACGCCGTCTGAGTTCGGGGTGACGGGTCGGGCGATAGTCCACGCAGTGCGCAGTCCAATATCCAATAATTTATTTGGTCATACCTGGCAGTAGCGGACCGCTTGATCCTCTTCTCTGCCTGGTCCCGCACAATAACAGGACGTGTGCGGTGAGGCGTTTTCTGGCGCCGCTAAAGCCTGGGCAGCGCGGCGCTCCCCCAAGATGCAGAGCGGATTGGCTACTGTTCTCCATCACAAAAGAAGACGAGCGCCGCTCCGCCAAAGGCGAAAAGAGTCGTTACGCAGCTTGTATGACGATTCAGAATGTATTTGGGTATACCGCTAAAGGCGCGCCCCCTGAGCCTGTCGAAGGGGGTGCGCCGCCCGCCCTTCGCCCCTTCGACAGGCTCAGGGCTCAGAGCACGGGCGGCAGCGTATGCCGAATTTGATGCTTAATGTTCATGTCTGTGAGGCGACCGCGTAACTCCTGTACACGAACAGACGCCATGAACGACTCGGATAACCTGGTATCTCCGCCTGCCTCTGACATGACAGCGCAGGACGTTATTGAGATTCTGTGCGTGTTTGAGCGCCACGGTATTGAGGTTCATGTTGATGGCGGATGGGCGGTTGATGCGTTGCTCGGCAGGCAGACCCGAACGCACGCCATCTGGATATCGCCATGCAGCACACAGACGTGCCGCAGGTGCGCGCGATCTTCGCAGCGCAGGGGTTCCGCGACATTCCCCGCGACGACATCTGGGAGTGCAACTTTGTGCTGGCAGATGCGCGGGGGCGGCAGATCGACATCCATTCGTACACGTTCGACGCTGAGGGCAATTGTGTCTACGGCGTGCCCTATCCGCGCGAGTCGCTCAGCGGGCAGGGCATAATCAATGGGCATCCGGTCCGGTGCATCTCACTGGAATGGCTGGTACGACTCCATACCGGTTACCCGCTGGACGAAAACGATTACCACGACGTGAAACTCCTCTGCCAGCATTTCGGTCTCGCTATACCGGCGGAGTATGCGGTCTTTGAGGATGAAGTAGATGCCAGGCTTGAACTGCTAACACTGATGATGTGACGGAATAGGAGGAGAGCAATGGTGTCATCTCTTCGATCACGCAGCCATTGCTGCTCCTTTGCGATGCGCACCATTCTCCCCCCGTTTCTAGCGACGATGGCGCCCGTGATGACGACGGCGCGGTGCGTGGCGGCGACGGCGCGGTGCGTGGCGGCGACGGCGCCCGTAGAGACGTTGCACTGCAACGTCTCTACGGGCGCCGTTCAACGTTCAACGACGACCAACCCCAGATCAATCGGTCCCGCATCGTTGATCGGCATCATGGTTGCGGCGTCGTACATACCCGCCAGCAGGCGGTACGTTCCCGGCGGAACGGCTTCAGGAACGAAGAGGTCCTGATCATCGCGCACCAGGTCGCCGGGTGTCCACCGGCTGGTGGGGCGGCGACCTTCGAGCGGCGGCACGTCGCGTTGCGCGACTTTGTTGCCCGCCTCATCGACCAGGTGCACATACACGGTATAATCCAGCGGCAGCGGGCGTGTCGCCTGCCAGAAGAGCGCCAGCGGCAACACGCCGCCCGCCTGCACGCGCCCCGGATGGCGGTACCCCTCCAGCACAATCGCGCCCATGCCGAGTGTTGCGCCCGACAGCGTGCGCGGTTCGGCAGCAGCATCTGGCGCGCCGGTGTCGAAGATCGCCAGTTCAGGACCATGCCGCTCACCGGCGCGCAAAAACCGTGCTGCCGGTTTGCCGAAGGCTGCCAGCGCCGCCGCGCCCGTCTCCCGATCGAGATGCACCACCACGAAGCGAACACCCTGCTCACGGTACCAGGCAAGGTCGTGGCGCACTGCTGGTTCGCCGCCAATTGCGCGCAAACGTGATGAAAGGATAAGCGTATTATCCTCCAGCCAGATTCGCTCGCCGTCCATTGCGCGCGCCTCCAGCCACTCCCCCGCCAGCATGCGCGTCGTGGGGCGGGAGCGGAGCAACTCGTCGTGGACCGCCTGCGCCAGCGGTTCCGCCGTCAGCAAGACCGTCGCCGCCAGCAGCAGCGCCGTGCGATTGCGCGCCAGCCGTCGCACGAATGCGCCGGACGGCTGTCTGTCTGTCCGTAGATCCGCTGCGTCTCCCAATCGCGCGGTCACCCATTCGACCGCAACGACAACCAGCGCCGCCCCCAGGATGCAGAGAAACGGCAGCAGCGGCATGGCATTGCGGAAGAACACCACCTTCACACCAGTCAGTTGCAGCACTGCGGGGACCACGACAGCGAGAACGAGCGCATCAGCGGGTGTGCGCCGTAGAAACGCCAGCGCCACGCCACCCAGGCATGCCCATGCGAGCAGCGTCCCTTCGCGGGTCAACGCCCACCAGTAGAACAGCGCCGGTTGATCCGACTCCGCGCCCGGATGGCCCTTGAAGCGGTAATGCGCAATAATCCCGGCAAGATCGGTCAGAATGCGCGGCAGATCGCGCAGCCAGAACGGCACGCCGAGGGTGAAACCCAACAAAACGCCAAATAGGGCGGTCGCGAGGATGTTGAACGTTGAACGTTGAATGTTGAATGTTGAACGGCGCCCGTAGAGACGTTGCATTG
>JAUQOW010000017.1 GCA_030550675.1 Chloroflexota bacterium | reverse complement strand
GTCCCCACATCCAGCTGCGTTGCACCCTGCCGCTGGCGACCAGCCGGTCGGTACGTTGCCAGAGTTGATCGAAAGCCACATCAGCGAATCCGACCAGCGGACCGTTGACAAACGCGCGTGCGGCGCCGTCCTGGGCGCTGCCGAACGCATCGCCAGTCGCGCCGCTCGTGACAGGCGTACCCGTCGGCGTCGGCGTGCGATCATCGAATGGCACAACCGTGGGCGTCGGTCCGGTGGGGGTTGGCAGCACTGCTGGCTGAGGCGCGCGTCCGCACTCCGCGTCCGGGACGCACAATTGTAAGATCAGGTCATAGCGGATAAACTGATTGCCAAGATCGCCATTGTTCTTGACCTGCACATAGTAGAACCCGTCCACCTGCGGCACAAAGCGGATCTGCGAATCGAGCGATCCGGGAATATCGTCGCTGAAATCGAGCAAGCGAATGCCATCGCGGTCGAACAGGTACATGACCGTATCGGCGCCTGCCTGGGTTTGATTGTTGAAATCCGGCGAGTTGCGGTAGGGACGGGTATCGGTGTAGATGTAGTAGACTTTGCCCGCCTTGCCGAAGAACTTCACCCAGTCGGCGTCGCCTGCCGGGCAGAGCCGCCGACCGGGATGGATCTCGTTTGGCAGGATGAGTTTCGCCTGCTCCGGCAACCCATCATCTTCGTACAGATCGCGGCAGATCTCGCCGACCAGCGCAGCGGTCGGTCCGTAGCTTTCGGAGCGCACGACGAAGACATAGGTGCGGTTGCCGCCGCCGATGCTGAGCGTGTCGCGAACGCGAACGAAGTAGATGCCGTCGCGTGGAGCGCGCCACGACTGAATGCGGGGCCGGATGTCCTTCGGATCAGGGCGCGCCGGATCGCGGTTGAAGAAATCGTCGTTGAACGCCAGGCGCTGACCATTCTCGTCGTACAGTTCGAGCGACAGGTCAAGCCCTGGGTCCATTCGCTCAATGTCAATCGTGTAGACCTTGCCGCCGACGCCGCCGAAGCGGAACCAGTCCTCATCGCCGATTTCGCAGATGCCGTGCGTCACCGGCGAGTCAACCAGCACCAACCGCGCCCCGCCGGGATCGTTCCCCGGATCGCGCGCGCCTTCGGGGCAGACAGGACCCGGAGTTGGCGTCGGTCCAGGCGTGCGCGTTGGCGTTGGCGTCACCGTCGGCGACAGCGTTGGCGTGACGGTTTTACCCCCGACAGTCACGACAAAGGCGCCGAAGGTGCTGGCAGTGACCGTGCTCGTACCGCCGCCGATAAGAGGGTACGTGCCGCTGACGGTAACCAGCAGGTTGCTGTATGCTCCTGGCGGCGTGGTGCTGCCGATGCTCAGTTGCAATGTGAAGTTTGTACTTGTTCCTCCTGGAATGTTGTTCTGTAACTGTACCGGTCCTGGCGAACTGACGATAACGCCGGTCGGCAGGTTTGTGACTGTAACGTTAAACGTGGTGACAGTATTTGTGACAGCGTTCGATATATTATTTATCAACTGGAACGTCAACGGAATGATCGTCCCTGGATCGCCCTGCGGCGGCGGACCGACCTGTGTGACTTGAACGACTTGCTGCGCTTGAACGATAGCCAGCGGGATGCTCGCAGCGAGAACGATGAGCGCCCCGGTAACGAGCAGCATGAGAGCTGTTTTGAGTCGGGTCGTATGCTGGTGGCTCACGAGGACGATCTCCAACCGCGACACCCTGAACCTGCGCCATTATACCACGTTCTGCCAGTTTTCCCCTCTGCCCCTCGCCCTCTTCCTCGATGGAGAGTTTTGGAAAAGCAGGGATGTTTTCCTCGTTCTGACGCCTTTTTTCCCCTCATCCCCCCTGCCCCCTGCTCCCACGCTGCGAGAGAAGGGGGAGTCGGGGCGTCCTGATGCCTGAGGCAGGCGATTCAGCACGATGGCTTGCCGAAAAACTCTACCCTTGCGAGCATCCCCCTGCCCCCTGCTCCCACGCTGCGGGAGAAGGGGGAGCCAGGGCATCCTGATGCCTGAAGCGGGCGATGCAACATGAGGGTTTGCTGGAGGTGCAGGCATGAGTTGTCAGCCTGCAAGAAATCGCGTCCCTGCTGCGATGCGCCCTGGCTGGCGACTGAAGTCGCGCCGGGCAGGCGTTCCGCCGGGCGTCCACCTGCGCGGTTCGGCACGCTCACCGCGAGTGGACGCCACTGTTCCCGTCCGCGCAGGCGGAGGGTCGGCTGCAGGCCTTTCAGGGGCGATTTCAATCGCTGGCAGCCCTGGCGCAGCGGGATAGGGCGCCGCGCCGCAGGGTAGGGCAAGGCGCCGCGCCCCTACGGTGCTCCGCCTGTGGTTCAAATCGGCGCACTCACCAGGCGTGCGTCGCGCCGCCCAAGGACGTTCGCCAGCGCCGTCATTTGCGGCATCAGCGCGGCGAAATTCTCGCAGGTCAGCGATTGCCCGCCATCCGACGTCGCCCGGTCCGGGTCGGGATGCACCTCAAGCATCACCCCATCGGCGCCGGCTGCCAGCGATGCCAGCGCCAGCGGCGGCGCCAGGTACCATTTGCCGGTGCCGTGCGATGGATCGGCGATCACCGGCAAGTGACTCCGACGCTTGGCGAGCGCCACGGCGTTCAGGTCCATCGTGTTGCGGGTGGCGGTCTCGAAAGTGCGAATGCCGCGTTCGCACAGGATGACGTTGGGGTTGCCCTGGGCGATAATGTACTCAGCGGAGAGCAGCCATTCCTCAATCGTCGCCGACATGCCGCGTTTGAGCAACACTGGTTTGCCGCTGCGCCCGACTTCTTCGAGCAACTGGAAGTTTTGCATATTGCGCGCGCCGATCTGAAGCACATCGGCGTAGCGCGCCACCAGATCGACATCGGTCGGCGTCATCACCTCGGTCACGATTGGCAGTCCGGTTTCGGCGCGCGCCTGCGCCAGCAGACGCAACCCCTCTTTGCCCAAACCGCGGAAGGTATATGGCGACGAGCGCGGCTTGAAGGCGCCGCCGCGCAGCATATGCGCGCCTGCCTCGCGCACGGCGAACGCGGTTGCCATAATCTGCGCTTCGCTCTCGACGGCGCATGGTCCGGCAATCACGACGAACGAACCGCCGCCGATGAGAAGGTCGCCGACCTGCACGACGGTGTCTTGGGGATGAAACTCGCGCGATGCCAGTTTGTAGGGGCGGGTGATGCGCACCGCTTCCTGGACGCCGGGAAGTCGCTCAAGCTCTTCGCGGAGCGTCGGCGGAATGGCGGCGCCGATGACGCCGACGATGTTCCGTTCCTCGCCGTAGGTGACGCGCCCCTTGAGGCCATGTTCCTGGATGCGCGCCAGAACGGCGTTCAGTTCCTCCTCTGTTGCGTTGCTGCGCATGACGACGATCATGGACACATTCTCCTTTGCCAGCGGTAAGAGTTGGTCGATGTACGAGGGGCGACTCTGCGGCAGCGGCAGGCGCAGGCGGGGCCGCACGGCAGTATCGAGTTCAAGAGCGGTCATGGCATCCTCCATAGAACCAGGAACCGAGAACTGAGAACTGAGAACTGAGAACCGAGAACTGAGAACTGAGAACTGAGAACTGAGAACCGAGAACCGAGAACTGAGAACTGAGAACCGAGAACTGAAGATGTTGGACAATCTGGTGATCGGCGCTGGCTGAGCCTGTCGAAGCCAACGCCAACCGCTCCACAGGCGCAAGCGTGACTCTCCAGATTCAGGTTGATCTTCTCTATGAGAACCGTCGCGCGCTAGAGTCGAACAAAAAAGCGGAGGCATTATCCTCCGCCGCTCCAATCCTCCGATGACCCTGCCAGCGCATGGGTCATGCTCCGATCAGGGCGCAGGGTATGTGCGCCGCGAATGTACACATGAACGATTTCGTCCGCCCGACGGGTGGTGTTCCAGTGGATCAGCACGCGAATGCAGCGCGGCAGACTGCCCGGGACCGCCATTTCGTGGGTGCAGAGCAGCGCTGTGTCGAGCCAGCCGAGTTCGCGTGCGGCAACCGCCGGAAACTCGGCGGTGAGATCAGGCGTAGTACTGAAGATGGCGCTGGCGATGTCTTCGGGACGCACGCCATTGGCGGCAATAATCCGTTGTAACAGGTCGCGCGTCGCTTCGAGGATTGCCTCGCGCGTGTTCTCGTCGCAAGTGGTTGCACCGCGAATGCCACGACAGACGATAGTCATACCCCGCTCCTGAAAACCAAGAAGGCGTGGAGCCTGTTGCTCCACGCCTTCTGAGTTCCGGTATCCTAAACTTCATCCAACGCGAAGCAACCAGTCTCGTGGTGAGCTGGCAAAATACCAGAACCAGAAGAAATAGGCGCTTCGCGGTTGCATAAAAGCCGGAGTTCTTTGCTTCAATACCGTGTACGCTGTGACTATATCATACCTTGGCGCAGGTGTCAATTATCACGATCCAGAGCCGAGCAACTCTTCCGCCTCAATGATCGCCTGCGCAATATCCTTCATCTTGGCGCGCTTATCGCGGGCGCGCTGCCGCAGGCGTTCATAGGCGTCGCGTTCGGTCAGCCCCAGGCGCTGCATCAGAATGCCTTTGGCGCGCTCGATCAATTTACGCGCTTCGAGCGACTCTTCCAGTTCGTGGACCTGTGCGCGCAGCGCCTGCAGATCGCGGAAGCGCGCCAGCGCGATGTTGATGGCGGGCGCCAGTTCCGCTTCGTTCACCGGTTTGACCAGGTAGGCAAGTGCGCCTGCCTGCTCCGCCCTGCGGATGGTTTCGCGATCAGTGTACGCAGTCAACATCAGAATGGGCGTCGGACGCTGCTGGTTGATCCGCGCGGCGGCCTCCGTTCCCTCCATTTCCGGCATGCGGATGTCCATGATGATCAGATCTGGCCCGAGACGTGTGGCGAGGTCGATCGCTTCGGCGCCGGTGCGGGCGATGCCGATGACATCGTAGCCCAGCCCTTTCAGTTGTTCCTCGAGCGTGAGCGCGACCAGATCGTTATCTTCCGCGATAAGAATGCGCGTGACACCCATAGGTTCCGCCCTTTCCACCGATGTGTGGAAATGGTATCAGTCACCTTATCATAGCACACCTTGCTTCTTTGTAAACCCTCTTTTCTGGCATGATCAGAACGTATTTACATGCATTTGGGCGTTTATGAGCGCGTCAGAAGGTCCGACAGCCCATCGCACGGCGTTGCGACGTTCGTTTGGCTCGTCAACCGTGCGGAGCAACGCTGGAGGCAATCCTGCTGAGCGTCGCAGCGACGATGGCGGCAGTCACGGCGTGATGACGCGGCGCGCTGCGTTGAGGATAGACCCGGTTGCTCACGATGACGACAATCAGGCGGTATTGGGGCGCAATCACCAGCGCCGGTCCGGTGAAGCCGGTATGACCGTAACTTCCCGCAGGCGCAGGACCCATAAAGTTTGGTCGGTCAATCATCCATCCCAGACCGCATGCCTGCGTCAGCCCCGACGTATGATTCGTCGTCGCCAGCGCAATCGTTTCCGGTCGCAACAGAAGGGGATCGGCGCTGTCGCGCGTCGGAGGCAGCCAGGCGCGGCAAAATTGCCAGAGATCGCTGGCAGTGCTGAAGAGACCGGCATGCCCTGCGACACCGCCAAGCGCATACGCGCTTTCATCGTGGACAACGCCGTGGACCAGACAGCCGCGCCAGGCATCATCGATCTCGGTCGGCGCGATGCGCGCCAGGAGCGCGGCATCGGGGCGAAACCCGGTGTGGCGCAGACCCAGCGGCTGGCAGACCAGTGCATCGATGGCGCGATCAAGCGCCTGTTCGGACACGGCGGCGACGATCTCGCCTAGCAACAAAGAATTGATGTTCGTATAGGCGACGCGACTGCCGGGAGGATAGGCGGGCAGGGCGTTGTACACCGCCGTCAGGATAGCGTCGCGCCCGCTGCGGCAGAGTGTGGAGAGGCGCAGGTCAAGACCGGATGTGTGGGTCAACAGGTGGCGGACCGCGATTGTGCGGGCGCGAAACGCGGGCAGATAGGCGCACACCGGCGCTTCAAGATCGAGCCGTCCCGCTTCATACAGGCGCAGCGCCGCAGTCGCAGTAAACATTTTGGTGAGCGACGCAATATCGTAGATAGTCGCAAGTTCAACCGGCGCATCGCTTGCGGCGTCGTAGGTCATCGCGCCATATGCTGCATAGTGAAGGATGATGCCGTCGCGCGCGGCCAGCACAACGGCGCCGGGAAAGATGCGCTGCTCGATGGCGCTGGCGACGATGGCGTCAATCGCTGGGATGGACACGGCAGACGTGTGTTATTGCGCCGGAGCGCAGGCGGGACGTTCGGTGAGCCAGGGATCGAACAGCACCAGATCGCCCGGCGCATCGCCGCGACCGTCGGCATGGCGATCCGGCTCATACGGCCCTTCGGCGGCGCCCCACCAGTTATTGCGCATATCGATGAGCACGTCGCTGGTGGCGCCGCGCCCGATGCCGCGCTGCAGATAGATTGGAATAATCGGCGGCGTATGCTTCTCAATTGCGTTATTCCGAATTGTCAACGCTGGCAGACCGGGCGATTGCGGCAGGGTGCTGAGAATGCTCACGCCATTCGAGCCGCCGATAAACCCGTTGCACAACACCGCGCCCTGCAACGGTCCATTCGTCTCCAGCGCGAGATTTGGTCCGTCCTGACCGACGAGCAGGTTCCCCTGAATATCAAGTGTTACCGTGTCGTTCGGGCTGCGACTGCTGATCCGGACGTTGGGCGACCCAAACGCCATCCGATTGCCGCCGATGCGGTTGCCGGTCAGGGTGACTGTCCCGCCGCTGTCATAGATGATCTCAACCGCTGCGCCATACGGCATGTCATTGCCCGTGATCTCGCTGTCGCGCAGTTCGAGGCGACCGGCGGAGACGCGCACGTGCCCGCCGTTGTCGATGATGCGGCTCGCACGAATTGTCAATGATCCCCGATCCGCTGCGATGACCGTTCCGCCAGCGCCGCCGCCGCGCACCTCGACATGTTCCAGCACAATGTCGCTGCCGGGGCGTCCGACAATGCTCTCCCAGCGCGGCAGGCTTGCGCCGGTGAAGCGCACCGGCTGATCCGCCTTTCCCAGCGCATACAGGCGCCCGTCGACATAGAGCGTTATGCCCGGCGGGAGGCGCACTTCCACCCCCGGTTCAATGATTAATCCGGCGCCTGCGGCAACGACCGTATCGCGACGCAGCGTAATCGGACTCTGCGCAAAGGTCCAGTAGGTCGTACTGCGAATGACATCGACAGGAATTGGCGTCGCCGTTGGCGGCGGGCGCGTCGGGCGGGGCGCTGGCGGCTGCGTTGGCGGCGCGGGCGCCGGTGTCGGTTGAACGACGACCGGCGGCGGCTCCGGCGTCGGCTGGACGGCAGGCGACATCGGCGTCGGCAGCACGACGGGAGGGGGCGCAAGAGTCGGTTCGAGGGTCGGCGCCTGGGCGATCGGGAGCGTCGGCGCTATGCCAGCCGCATCGGGCGCGGCAGTCGGCAGCGGCAGCGCCGGGGTCGGCGATGGCGCCGCGCCAGCCGCATCGGGCGCGGCAGTCGGCAGCGGCAGCGCCGGGGTCGGCGCTGGCGCCGCGGTTGTTGGCGCAACTTCCTGTGGCGCGGGATAGGGCGGCGCATCGGGCGGCAGCGCTGCAATTGTCGGCGCCTCGACGGGCGCAAGGGTTGCTATTTGAACTGGCTCAACGAGCGCAGTCGCCGCCTGCGTTTCGAGAGGCGCAGGCGTGCGGGCGCGCGCCAGTTCGCTTCCGGCAGGAGGAAACAGCACCGCCAGCAGAATGGCGAACCCCAGAAAGAGCAGGGCTGCCAGCAGGATCGCCGTATCCCGCGAGATATGAAACGGCAGCCACGGCGGTTTGTTGGGCGGTTGATTGGCAGGCTCCAAGTTCGTTCCTCAAACGCACGCTATCCTGTGGCATCTTACCACAGCGCCACAGGCGGCGCAATCCGGGTGCAATTCTGGAGTACAATCGCAGCGACGAAAGGCTGGCATAGCTGCTGCAGGAGGACTCTGGTGAACTGCTGGCATTGCGAACGACCGGCGCATGGCATATGCATCTTTTGCGGACGGGCGCTCTGCAAGGATTGCGTGCGCGAGATGCCGCACATTGTGGCGATATACCGCGATGAGCGCAACATTCATCGCGCCGTCGTCACTGCACGCACCCTCTACTGCGGCGTCTGCGAGCCGCGCGAGGACCCGATCGAACTCCCGGAGCTGAAATAGCGATGCGTTGCCGCCAGGATTGGCAGGATGGGTCGTCATTCCGGCGAGGGGGTTATCGGCAGGCGCACGATCATCGTCGTGCCGACGCCGGTTTCCGTCTCAAACCGGATATCCCCGCCGTGGTCTTTGACAATGCCATAGGACACCGAGAGTCCCAATCCGGTTCCGGGCGTATTGCTGGCGCCGAGCGCACCTTTCGTGGTGACGAATGGTTCAAAAATGCGGTCACGCACGCTCTCAGGGATGCCCGCACCGGTGTCGCGGACGCTGAGTTCAACCCATGCGCCGCACTGACGGAGCGACACCGTGATCGTGCCACCCTCCTGTCCAATGGCGTCGCGTGCATTCGTGATCAGGTTTAGAAGCACCTGAGCGATCTGACCGCCGTCGCAGAGGATGGCTGGCGTGGGTTCAATGTCGCGCACCAGCGTGATGTTGAGTTTACGCAGATCGATTTCGACAAGCGTTGTTGTTTCGGCGATAATGTCTTCCAGATGATGCAGTGCGCGGCGATGTTCGCTGCGCCGCGCAAAAGTGAGTAAGCCGCGCGTGATCTCTCGTCCGCGCTGGCATGCCTGCCGGATAACGTCGAGCGCGTGGTCTTTCTCGGCGGTGTCGCTGGCGCTGCGCCCCAGTTCGGCGTAACCGAGCATGCCGCCGAGCAGGTTGTTGAACTCGTGTCCGATCCCCGCTGCGAACGTGCCGACCGCTGCCAGTTTCGACGACTGGATCAGTTCCGCCTGCTTCTGGCGCAGCTCAGTGAACAGGCGCGTATTTTCGACTGCGACCGCCGCCTGACGGGTGAAGGACGTCAGAATCCGTTGATCATCGCTGTTGAGACCGCGCACGTGCTCGAATGCCAGACAGATGACGCCGAGAGCGCCGTGATCGGTCTTGAGCGGAAGTGCAAGGAGCGCTGACCAGCGCATAGGATCGTCGGAAGCGGTTGGCGGCGCCAGGCGCGGGATGTGTTCATCGGCAATCAGCACGATCTGTCCGCGTTGCGTTATCTCACGATAGCGCTGCTGATCGGGCAGCAGCGGGTCGGAGTGAAGGAGCGTCAGACGGTAAACCGCCATGACGCGCAGCGTATCGTTTTCGTAGAGCGCGACCCAGCCAGCCTCGGCGTCGAGCAGAGCGGCGAGGCGCTCACACAGGAGATGAAGCTGGCGTCGATCATCCAGGGTTGCCAGCATTGCCGTCGCCAGCGATTGGAGGCGCTCAAGGCGTTCGGTGCGGGCGCTCAGTTGCTCGCGCAGATCGATCAGTTCGGCGTTGATGCGGCGTTGTTGCGCCTGACTATGCGCCAGAAACTGGGCGCTGCCAAGCAACGCCAGCGCGAACGGCAGCGCTTCGGGAGCGACGGGCCAGAATGCGCCAAACAGGGCGCCGTTCAGCGCCATGACAGGAATGTACCACTGGAGGGATGCGGCGCTGCTGCGCAGGCGCTCAGTCCAGCGCTCTTCGTTGGTTGCCAGGAGCGCGTCCAGCAGGTAGCCAACGCCGATCAGCGACGCCAGCGCCAGCGATGGAACGAGCGGCGGCGCAGATGGAGCGACCGATGCAATCAGCGCGCCGCCGCTCACAATTAATGATCGAATGGCGCTGATATGAACTGCGCGTTGCCAGGGACGCGGCGCCGATAGCAGGCTGCCAGTGAGCGCCGCAATCAACGCAGGAGACCAGGCTGTCATCATCGCCCCTCCTGCAAGCACGACCGGCGCAGGCGTCAACCGCCGCCCCTCTGTCTCGTGCACAGCGAAGCGATCGCTCAGAACGAGCAAGATCGAGATGCCGACGCCTGTGATCAGCGCTGTGAAGGACCATTGCGGCAGCGCTGCCGCCAGCGCGATACTGTTGAGCGCCAGGATGGCGATGATCGCAAGGGACGTCGGCTGGAACAGCCAGCGAGCCAGCCCAACGGGGTTAACGGCTGGTTGGTTAGACGAATGCGCGATACGCTCAGGAAACACAGGACAGCATACTCCAGGCAATGAACGCGCAGCGCAGGTTGGCTGGTCAGAATGCGTGTTGCATATGCTGGCGCCGCTCCAGGCGAAGCGTTACGGACGCTGACGATGCAGGGGGACGATGTATTTCAACGAGACGTATGATACGCAAGCAGTCCAGGGCGCATCACAGAACATGCCGTATACTGAGGATATACCATGTCCGCAATTCATGCGCAAGAAGTACTATAGTCAGGGTTTTTGCAATGGAAACATCATTCACCGCAGCCGCGCTCGATCCGTATGCCGAGCGCGTCACCAGCGGCGTTGCGACGCTGGGCGGCATCCTGATGCTGCCCACGCTGTTTCTGTATCTCAGCGGGCTGCTGATCGAAGGCATTGCGCAGACCGGCGCCATCGTCACCGTTGCGGTTGCGCTGGCGCTGGCCGTCTGGCTGACGCTCAACTACGCCGTCCAGCCAATCGCGTATGTGATTACAAAAGATTCACTGGTTATTCGGCGGCGTTGGGCGCGCGCGCTGCGTGTTCCCTTTAACCAGATCACTGGCGTCTCACTGGCGAGCGCGCTGGCGGACGTGCCGCGTTTTGGCTTGCGTCGTTCATTCAATGCTGGCGTGTTCGGATATCATGGTCCGTTTCACCTCGACCCATACGGGCGCGTGTTCTTCGCAGCGACGCATCGGGAACGGTTGGTGGCGGTGGCGCGGTATGATGCGCCGTCGCTCATCATCAGTCCGGCGCGTCCGCGTGAATTTGTCGAGGCGTTGCGTGAAGCGCTGCTCAAGAGCGCTTCTGATGAAGGAAAGACCCAACCTGTCCAGGAGCGGAAGGAGTCGTTTCTGCTCCAGATCGGGGGAAGACATCCATCCCTGCGCGCTCGTAGTGCGTACTACCGGTTGACAACCTCATAGATTGTGATAGAATACACACGTTCACCTGAAAACCAGTAAAGGGGAGCCGTATGAAGATGCACAAGTCCTTGTGGATGCTCATGGTCGCGGTTGTTGCCGCCTTTGCGTTGGCTGCGTGCGGCGGCGGCGGCGGTGGCGGCGGCGGCGGTGCGAGCACGACGATTGAGATTGCGTCCGATGGCGAGAACCTGGCATACGATAAGAAGGAGTTCACTGTTCCTACGGGTCAGACGATCACCCTGACGTTCAGGAACACGTCAACGGCGCAGCAGCACAATATCGTGATTGTCAAGGGCGGTCAGGACGTCGCCTCGAAGGTTGATGAAGAAGCGATCAATGCCGGTCCTCCCGACTTCCTGCCAGCTGATCGGACGGACATTATCGCCGCTACGAGGATGCTCGGTCCCGGCGCGAGCGAAACAATCACCTTCACCGCGCCTGCGCCCGGCGAGTATTACTACATCTGCACCTATCCGGCGCATTTCGCTGGCGGTATGTGGGGCGTGATGAAGGTTTCGCCGTAAGCGGGACGGTAAGGGTTGGGGGTTTTTAGGGGTTAAGGGTTAGGGGTTAGAGAGACTCTAAGCCTTGACCCCTTCGAGAACAAAGCCGAACATTGCCCTGATCAAAGCAACCCTCTGTCTGACTTCGGAAGAAGGTTGCCTCAGTATCTATCCTCCTTATTTTTTGCTCCTCTTGGGTGGGGCGTTTTTTGAGTTGCGAGAGTGGTCTTCCGTGTCCTGACGCCTGTTTTGCACTCACCCCCTATCCCTCCTCACGAGGGTGGGGTTTTGCAGATGCGAGAGGCGTTTTGCGCGTTCCGACGCCTGTTTTCCCTCATCCTCCCAGCCCCCTTCTCCCACGCCTCTCAGGGGTAGAGTTTTTAGTATGCGAGGGGTGTTTTCCGCATCCTGACGCCTGTTGTTGCCCTCACCCCCGCCCCTCTCCCGCAGCGCGGGAGAGGGGAGCGCTTTGGCGTCCTGACACGCAAAGCGGGCAATCTCACACGAGGGCTTGCCTGAAAACTCTACACTTGTAAGCTCTCCCACGCCCCCCTTTGCCCCCGCATGCGAGGAGTTGGGGGAGAAGGGAGATTTGGGGCGTCATGATGTCTGAAACGGACGATACCGCTGTGAGCCTGCGCGCTCCGCCGCATCCCCTCTCGCCTCTTACCTCTCACCTCGTCTCTGTCACCTTGCGCAACCCACGAGGATTGTCCGGGTCGAGTCCGCGGGCATGAGCCAGATGAAATGCCAGCAGTTGCCCGGCGATCACCGCAGTCATTGGCGCAAAACGCTCTTCGACGCTGACAGGGAGCAGGACGGGATGATCCGCGGCTTCCAGAATAGCAGGCACGTCGCTGATCGCCGTCAGATGGGCGCCAAGGTCGCGCAGACGAAGTGAGAGCATTGTCAGATCATCGGCGACGGCGCCTGCGGTTGCGATGAGGATGACCGGAAAATCGTCGCGTACAAGCGCGATGGGTCCGTGCTGAAAATCGGCTGCCGAATACGGCTCTGCCACGACATATGTGAGTTCTTTCAGTTTGAGTGCAATTTCCCATGCCGTTGCGTAATGATAGCCGCGACCAATGGTGACGGCGGCGGTTGCGTCAGCCATTGCCCCGGCAATGGCGCGCATGCGGTCATCGAGCGAGAGCGTCGCTTCTATCGCATCAGGGACAGTTTGCAGGATCGCCAGTCCGGCATGGTCATTTGCCATGCTGAGGGTCAGCAGCGCCAGCGCCGCCAGTTGGGTCGTGTATGTTTTCGTGGCGGCGATACTCCGCTCAACGTCGGCGTGTAACAGAATAGTAAACTCCGCTGCGCGCGCCAGCGGCGATTCCGGGTGGTTCGTGATGGCGACGGTTGACGCTCCTGCGCGGCGGGCGTCGTCGATGACGGTGCAGATGTCGGGTGAGGCGCCCGACTGTGAGATGCCGATCACCAGCGCCCCCTCAAAGCGCAGACGGGCGCCGTAGCGCGTGTGGAGCGAAGGGGTCGCCAGCGCAACTGGCAGACCCAGCGCCGCGCCCATCAGATATTGGGCATAGCGCGCTGCGTTGTCCGACGAGCCGCGCGCTGCAATGACCACGTACTGACATTCGCGCTCTTTCAATGTGCGCGCCAGCCGGGCGACGGGTTCAGACTCAGCGTCAATCAACCGACGCAGCGCCGCAGGTTGTTCATGTATCTCCTTGAGCAGCGTCGACGTATTCATGCACATCTCCTGGAATGACGGCGGATCGCGACATCGATCGTGCATCACTGCGGCAAAAGAGTCAAGTAAACCCCGGCGCTCCAGTGAAAACATGAATGAATCTTCATACCGATGCTGCTGTCTGTCATCGCTTACTTCTTTTCTTGCAGTACTGTAATGCTCGAAGCGCCAAGCCACACACAATATCGTCGTCCGTTCCTCACAACGTCCTGCAAAGGCTCGTACCACGACACTCGTACTAACGAGACCAAGAGGACTGTTGTGGCACGAAATTATTGAAACTGCGTCTTGTCTTTGGGCGCGGTATTGCTATGGAAAGCACAATCAGCATGCGGGAAACTTACGCTATTCGAATGCGCCGGTTGCGGGGCGATCCCTCGCGCAAGCCCGATGGTTCGATCATTATCCCCGTGAACGCTCAGTCCGATCTGGATCGGGTATGGGTGGTCATCAATGATCTCCTCGGATACCGTGGGGGGCGCACCTTTGAAATCATTGTAATGGTTAACAATTATCCGCCCGCCGAACCGCCATCGCTCGCAGCGTTTCATCAGGCCGGGATACGCGTGATCAGCCAGCCGGATATCCGTCTGCCGGGGATTCGCGTGGCTGTCACGGCGCGGGTTCATGGTGCGCGCATCGCTGCTGCTCCGCTCACTATTCACATTGATGCCGATTGTCGCGTGCCGGATCCGACAGCGCTGTTAGACTGGTATGTCGAACAGTTTGCGTCCGGCGCGCGCGCTGCGTACACTCCGGTCAACTTTTGTGATCTGCAAGACGATGCGGCAACCCGCGCGCGTATCGCCATCCATCATCTCACCCGCTGGTTCAAGCGCCGGGTCATGGGCATCCCGACGATTCGCGGCAGTAACTTCGCTATCGATCGCGATCTCTTTATCGCGTTATTCGATGCCGGGTACCTGCCGGCTGATTTCAGCATCGGTCCCGTGTTGCGCGCGCGAAAAGCGCCTGTGGCGTACAACAGTTCGCCGCGGATGGCGGTATTGACGTCGGGTCGGTATTTTGAGCGCGGCTGGCGCGAACTGGTGCGCTATCTGATGTATCGGCTGCGCTACAACGTTCAGATGTTGCGGGTGCGCGTCGGGATGACCAACCCGGATGACCATCAAGCGAATAGCGATCGTCCCTATCGCATTTACCGCGCACAGGCGTTCGATTCTCAGGATCGGGCTATGAAAGAGAGACAGGCGCCATGAGCAGTTTACGTCGTCGTTTTGTTGCGCTTCTTCTCTGGCTGGTCGCCAGCTTCAACGTTGAGCGGCTCGACCTCGGCAGCGTCGATACGCTCGATCTCGAACCGATCACGTATGTGGTGATTACAACGGTTACGTTTTTGCCGCTGTTCAGCATCTTTCAAAAACGTCCGGCGATCCTGACGGTTGCGCTGGGGTGGATTGCGCTGGGAATCGGGCTGGCGCTGGATCCGTCGCCGAAATTTGGCGATATCTACACCTACCTGACCTTTATTGAGTTCACTCTGGTGGGGGGCGCCGCGTTGCTCGCTCATCGCGCCAGCGAAGCGCTTGAAGAGTTCCGCCAGGCCGTCGAGACGATCACGCTGCGCGACAAGAATGATCGCCTCCACTCGCTGGGCGATGCCCAGGATCTCGTACAAACGCAGATGAGCGCCAGTCGCCGGATGCATCGACCGTTGAGCGTGATTGTGCTCGAAGCCGATGCGCGATCGCTCAATATGATGATGCACCGTTTCGTCCAGGATTTGCAGCGCTCCATGATGCAACGGTACGTGCTGGCGGTCACGGCGCGCGTGCTGGCGCGCCATTTGCGCCGCACCGATCTGATCATCGAAGATGAACGCCCTGGTCGCCTGATCCTGGTGACGCCCGAAACTCCGGAGGACCGAGCCCGCATACTGGGCGATCGCCTGGTGCGGTTGGTTCAGGATCGTCTGGGCATCACCGCCAGATATGGCGTGGCGGCATTTCCTGACCATTCATTAACGTTCGAGGATTTGCTCGATGCCGCTGAACGTCATCTCCGACAGGCGCAGCAGAAGGAGGCTGAGGTTTCGACGCAGGAGACGCTGAATGCGCCCGAAGTGCGCGCATGATCGCCGATGGCTGATGACGAGGACGCAGGAAGTTGTTGAGGCTATTCGTGTGAGGACGTTATGGCTGCTATTGTCGAAAAGCGAAGCCGCCCCGCCTATTCGCTCGACTGGATCGAGCGCTACCGTCCGGAGCGACACTGGTTGCGCGGACGCGCCTACCGACGCGCCAAGCGCATGATGGACCTGACTCTGTCATTGCTGGCGTTGCCCGTTATTCTGCCGTTGTTTGTGATTATTGCCCTGGCAATCAAGATCGAGTCGCCGAATGGTCCGGTGATTTTTACGCAGCATCGCACTGGAAAGGGCGGACGACGCTTCAAGATGTATAAGTTCCGCACGATGGTGCCGAACGCTGAGGAGTTGAAAAAGCAACTGGCGCATCTGAATGAATTGCAATGGCCCGATTTCAAGATAACCAACGATCCGCGAGTGACGCGCGTGGGGAAGTTTTTGCGAAAGACCAGTCTTGATGAGTTGCCGCAGATTATCAACGTGTTGCGTGGCGAGATGAGCCTGGTCGGTCCGCGCCCGACGTCGTTTGACGCCAGTACGTATCAACTCTGGCAGACGGCGCGCCTGGACGTGAAACCGGGATTGACCGGCTTGTGGCAGGTGTATGGGCGCGCCAGCACTGAGTTCGATGAACGGTTGCGGCTGGACATTATGTACATCGAGCATCGCTGCCTGGGGCTGGATCTGGAGATCCTGATCCGAACCGTCCTGGCGGTGTTTCAGGGACGCGGGGCGCATTGATGTTGCGACTGTCTGTCGCGCCGCGCTGAAAGTTGCACGATAAAGCGGAGATGAGTGAGCCTATGAACCGGACCCCGCACTGTCCGCGCACTGTTGCGTACACGATGTCGCGCTTTCCCAAGCTGACCGAGACCTTTATTCTGATCGAAATGCTCGAACTTGAACGTCAGGGCGTGCGGATCGAAGTCTTTCCGCTCATTCGCGAACGCGCGCCGGTTCAGCATGCCGAAGCGCAGGCGATGGTTGATCGAGCGCACTACGCCGCGTTGCTGTCGCGCCCGACGCTTGAGGCGCAGATCTACTGGCTTCTGCGCCGACCGGCGGCGTACCTGCGGGCATGGTGGCGCGCGGTGCGCGGCAATCTCTCGTCGCCGAAGTTTCTCTCCCGCGCACTGATCGTCGTGCCCAAGGCGGCATACGCGGCGCGGCGCATGGTCGAACTGGAGGTCGATCACGTTCATGCGCACTATGCCACGCATCCGGCGCTGTTTGCCTATGTCGTGAACCTGCTCACCGGCATTCCGTACAGTTTCACCGTGCATGCCCACGATCTCTACGTTGAGCGTCCGATGCTGGGTGAAAAGGTCGCCAACGCCAGTTTCGTCGTAGCCATTTCTGAGTTCAATCGCCGGATGCTGATCGATCTGTACGGATCGACAGCGGCGGAGCGCGTCATCGTTGTGCACTGCGGCATTGATCCGACCCTCTTTCGCCCGCGTGAGCGGCGCAATCCCAATGAACAGTTCACTATCGTCTGCGTCGGCAGTCTGGCTGGCTATAAGGGGCAGCGCTATCTCATCGATGCGTGCGCTCGACTGCGCGACCGGCGGATTCCATTCCGTTGCCTTCTGGTCGGCGAAGGCGAAGATCGACCTCATCTGGAGGCGCAGATACGTGACCTGGGACTCGATCAACAGGTCATTCTGATGGGCGCCCTGCCGCGCCACCGGGTGAGCAAAGTGGTGCGTGAGGCGGATGTAATGGCGCTGCCGAGCGTGGTGATGCCGAACGGCAAGATGGAAGGCATTCCGGTGGCGTTGATGGAAGCGATGGCGTCTGAGGTTCCTGTCGTGGCTACGTCGATCTCCGGCATTCCGGAGCTGGTGCGCGATGGCGAAACCGGTCTGCTGGCGCCGCAACGCGATGCGGCAGCGCTGGCGGATGCACTGGAGCGATTGTATGCCGACCGGGAACTGGGACGGCGGCTGGCGACAGCCGGCAGGCAACGGGTACTACAGGAATTCAACCTCGAACGCAGCGTCTCGCAACTGCGCGTTTTATTCGAGCAGGACTGGCGCTCATTGGAGAAGCGACCGACAGTGCAACCTGTTGAGGCGTCGTGATGGCGTTCGATCTGTCCAATTATCCGCTGCGCGTCTTGCATGTCCGTCCGCGTCTGGGGATCGGCGGCGCCACGGAGTATCTTATCCGGCTGGCGGAGAGTCAGGCGGAGGCGGGGTATCACGTCGTGGTGGCGTCGGGCGGCGGCGACTGGCTCAAACGCATAATGGGGTTTGCGCGATCCTATGATCGGCTGCCGCTTACTCCTTATCTGGGCGCCAGCAAACGGACGCCCAATCTCCCCGGGTTGCTGGCGTCGGGTCTCAAACTGGCGCATATCATTCGCGCCGAGCGCATCGATCTGGTCAATACGCACCATCGTTTTGCCGCGCTGGCAGCCCGGCTGGCGTCGCGCCTGACCGGCGCGCCGGTAGTGACGACCCTGCAAGAGGTGCCGTGGCGGAATCGCGGTCTGACGCGCTTTGCTCTGGGGGTTCAGGCTATCACCATGAGCGCGATGATGAAGCGCTTCGTGGTCGAGACGTGCGGCGCTTCGCCGGACCGGGTGACGGTCATTCCAATTGGCATCGCCATTCCGGCGCCGCTGTCTGATGATCAGCGGCGGCGCCTGCTGGCTGAGTTGCACCTGAAAGACGACGCGCCAATCATCGTGAGCGTCGGGCGTCTGGTGTCGCGTAAAGGGCATATTTACCTGATACGGGCGCTGCCCGACGTTGTGCGACGCCATCCTGACGTTCAGGTTGTGCTGGTGGGCGATGGCGAGGAGCGGTCAACGCTTGAACGAGAGGCGCAGGCGCTGGGCGTGGCGGGGAATGTCATCTTCGCTGGCGCACGCAGCGACGCCGTCGCAATTATGGCGCTGGCAACCTTTACCGCGCTGCCGTCGCTGGAAGAGGAGTTCGGGATTGTGATCACCGAGTCGTTCGCCTGCGGCAAGCCGGTGGTGGCGACCAATGTCGGCGGCATTCCTGAACACGTGCGTCCGATGGAGAACGGTCTGCTGGTTCCGGCGGGCGATAGCAAGGCGTTGGCGGAGCGGATCGCGCTGTTGCTCGACAATCCGGCTCTGACGCGGCGTCTTGGCGAAGAGGGGTTGCGCACCGTTGAGCGGCACTATACCCGGCAGCGGTTTTTCGAGCGCACCGATGCAGTCTATCGGGCAGCGTTGCATCAGTGGCAGGGAGTTGCGCAATGAGCGGTCGATGGTTCTGGTTTTTCGCGGCGATGGTTGGCTATGTCTACGCCGGATACCCGGCGCTGCTGACTGTTCTGGCGCGGCTGCGTCCGGCGCAATCGTTTGCGCCGCCTGACGAATTGCCGACGGTGACGCTGCTGATCGCGGCATACAACGAGCAGAACGTGATTGCATCCAAACTGGAAAACAGCCTGGCGCTTGATTACCCGCACGACAAGCTTCAGATCCTGGTGGCTGCCGACGGGTCCGACGACGCCACGCCCGCGATTGTCGCCCGCTTCGCCGATCGCGGCGTCGCGCTGAGTTATCGTCCAGAACGCGCCGGGAAACTGGCGGCGATCATGCGGGCGTTGTCGCAGGCGCGGGGCGAGATTATTGCGCTTTCCGACGCCAATAACCTCTACGAGACCGGAGCGCTGCGCGCGCTGGTTGCGCCATTCGTCGATCCGTGCGTCGGCGCAGTGACCGGCGCCAAGGTCATTGCGAAGGGCGATGGGGCGCTTGGCGACTCGGAAGGGTTGTACTGGAAGTACGAATCGTACATCAAGCGGCAGGAAACGCGGCTTGGCAGTTGCACCGGCGCAGTGGGCGAAATCATGGCGGTGCGTCGGTCGTTGCTGGAACAGCCATTGCCGCCGGTAGCGCGGCTTATGGCGGATGACCTGGCAATCGCCATGCACGTGTTGAAACAGGGGTATCGCGTGGTGTACGCCCCCGATGCGCGTTCGATTGAGCGAGTCTCCGCCTCAGCGCACGATGAGCAGGAGCGGCGGGCGCGGATTGTCGCGCAGCGCTTTGTCATGATGCGGTATTCGCGCACGATGTTGCCGCTGGCGAATCCGCTGCTCGTCTGGCAGATCGTCTCGCATAAATACCTGCGTCCGCTTGTGCCGCTGGCGATGATCGGCGCGTTGATCGCCAATCTGGCGGCAGTGATTCGTCCGGCGTCGCAGGGCGGTCTGGCGCGGCTGGCGCCCCCGTTCAACTGGATCATGCTGGCGTTGCAGGCGGCGTTTTACGCGCTGGCATGGGCGGGAGGTCGGAGCGAACGTCGAGGCGTGTTAGGACGCCTGTTGTACATTCCGGCGTTCCTGGTCAATGGCAATCGCGCGGCGCTCATCGGGTTACACCGTTTTCTGACCGGGCGCCATGCCGCGCTCTGGAATCGTGTTCAGCGGCGTGAACGCGAGAGCAGCGTGGCTGAGCAGGATGTCGCGTATGGTCTTGTAGCTAAGGAAGGGGAAAACCGACAATGAGTCTGGCGACGTTTATTCGCGTCCTGATCCGCAACTGGTGGCTGGTGGTGCTGGCGACAGCGCTGACCGTGGGCAGCACTGCGGTGTTTGTCCTCTTGCAGAAACCGGTGTATCAGGCATCGACGATCGTGGAGCTCAAACCGAGCGCTGTGCTTGAAGATCCGAACCAGATTCTCAATACCATTAACGCTCTCACCCGGCGCAATGTCATCAATACCATCGCCCGCAAAGCCACCAGCATATCGATGCACGAAGAGGTGGCAAGTGAACTTGGCGTGCCGGTTGAAGCGGTGCTGGCTGCGCAGGTGCGCACGATCACGCCGCCAGAGACGAATCTGATCGAAGTGCGGGCGCAGAGCCACGATCCAGAGTTCGCGGCGAAGGTGGCAAATACCGTGGCGCGGAACATGGTGGGACAGGACTATGAAAAAGTTATTGCCGTTGAAGTCATCGATCCGGCAATACCGCCGATAACGCCGGTTGCGCCGCAGCCGCTGCGGTTGCTGACCCTGGGGTTGGTCTTTGGTCTGATTCTGGGTGTGGCATTCGCGCTGCTGGAGCAGGTGTTGCTGAGTCTGCGCACCGGCGCTGGCATGCCAGGCATCGACATCGGCGCGGCTCAGACGCCGGCGCTCTCACCGGTTGAGGCTGCCGTTTCACCTCCTCCGGCGCGATCAAAGGACGAATGATGCGACCTCCCCAGGTTTCGTAACAGGACATACGTCGATGTCGCCTGATTGAAAGGCGTTTGTCGGCGCAACTCAGGGGAGCGAGGTTGGAATGCGCCTGGAACGTATGCTCAAAAACCCGATCCAGACCGCTGCCGAACTCTGGCAGAACATCTGGTTGCAAATCGGCGTGGTTGTCGCTGTGTCGCTGGCAACTGGCATGGTTGTGTCGCGCGACCTGCCGCTCTGGCTGATCTTCGGCGGCATCGCGGGAGTCGTCGTTGTTGCCATAGCATTCGTCAAGCCGGAGTACGTCGCGGCGGCGCTGCTGGTGATCCACTGGGGCAACATCCATGACGTTCTGATCAAGCATCACGGCATCCCTTCGGTGGTTAAGCCGATGGTCGCTCTGCTGGCGGTCGTGCTCGTGTGGCGACGGTTCCTCTCTAGCAAGCCGCGCGGGCTGGTGTCCGACCCGGTCGTCTGGTGGATACTGGCGTACCTGGTGGTCGGAGCGACGGGTCTCTGGTTTGCGCGCGACACCGACGCCGTGATGAAGCATCTGATCGATACCGCCAAGGACTGTATTATCGCCGCTTTGATCTTCAATCTGCTCGCCACACGGGCGGCGTTCGAGCGCGCGGTCTGGGGGTTGCTGATCGTCGGCGCTGTGTTGAGCGCGCTGACGGTCTATCAGGAGATTACCAAAACCTACGATAACAACTACTGGGGATTTGCCCAGGCGGCGGTGCGCCAGATTTCAACGACGATGGACGACCGCGCACGCGCGTTTGGCACGGTGAACGACCCGAACTATTTCGGTCAGTTGTTGCTCGTGCTCGTGCCGCTGGCGATATGGGCTGCGCTGAATGGACGAACCTGGCGCGGAAAATCGTTTGGCATGGCGGCATTGCTGTTATTGCTGGCTGCTATTGGTCTGACGTTCTCGCGCGGCGCCTATTTAGGCGCAGTCGTGGTGCTGTGCGTCTACGCGATGTACTTGCAGCTCGATGCGCGCTATCTGCTCATTCTGCCGCTCGTCGGCGCGCTGCTGTACGTCGCCCCGCCGGAGTTTCGCGCACGTTTCGGTACGCTCGATGAAGTGCTGCCCGGCAACAATGCCGGCGCCTATGCTGACGGCTCGCTCCAGGGGCGCACGGTCAAGGCGGAGATCGCGCTCACAATGGTGGCGGACAATCCGATCTTTGGGGTCGGGCGCGGCAACTATCGCTTGCATTACCGCGATTACATTAATGAAATCGAAGGCGCTGGCTCAAATACCGAGCGTGACGCGCACAGTCTGTATCTCGAGGTTGCTGCTGAACAGGGAATTGTCGGTCTGGCGGTTTTTGTCGGGTTGCTGGCGACGGTGTGGGGACGCCTGCGGAAAGCCGAAAAGCTCTTCGCTGCGGCGGACGAGTATCGCATGGCCGCGCTCGCTGTCGCCGTAAAAGTCGGTCTCCTGGGATACCTGGTGACGTCGCTGTTCCTGCACGGCGCATATGGATATATGCTCTGGTTGCAGGTCGGCATGGCAGTGGCGCTCGTGGTGATTGCGGAGCGTGAGGCGGCGCAGCGTGCTGTTTCGTTGAGGCTTGTGAGCCAATGATGCGCTCGTTGTTTTCCTCCATTCGTAATCTGCTGCCGCTGATGCGCCGGGTGCGGCGCAAGGACGACTGGGCGATTGGCGTCTACGGCGGCAACGATCTCGACGCCTTGCATCCGTTGCCCGGGATACGCAATCCGGTGCTCACGGCGGCGCATGTGCGCGATGTGCCGGCGCTGTTCGTCGCCGATCCATTCCTGGTGCGCACCGACGATCACTGGTGGCTGTTTTTCGAGGTGTTGCACGCAACCCTGCGACGCGGACAGATCGGTGTGGCCGTCAGCCGGAATGGGCAGACATGGGAGTATTGCCGGATCGTGCTGGATGAGCCGTTTCACCTGTCGTATCCGCTGGTCTTCAGATGGAACGATTCCTGGTATATGACGCCCGAAACTGCATCACAACGCCAGGTGCGTCTGTATCGCGCCGTGGATTTTCCATTCCGCTGGGAATACGTTGCGACGTTGCTGGATGGCGACGATTATCTCGATCCGACGCCGTTTTTCTTCCATGATCGCTGGTGGATGTTTGTCGGAACCAACGTCGAACGGAATGACACCCTTCGTCTCTATCATGCCACAACGCCGCTCGGATCCTGGCGTGAGCATCCGCGCAGCCCGATTGTGCGTGGCGATGCGCGGATAGCGCGTCCGGCGGGGCGCGTGATTCATAACGGCGGGCGGTTGATCCGATTGGCGCAGGATTGTGCACAAAGCTATGGCAGACGGGTGCTGGCGTTTGAAATGACGGAACTGACTCCTGAACGCTACGCGGAACGTCCCTGCCGTCCGGCGGCGCTGCTTGAACCCGGGCGCTCCGGTTGGAATCAGCGTGGTATGCACACGCTGGATCTCCATCGTCTTGCGGAAGGGACCTGGCTTGCGCTGGTTGATGGGCATCAGAAGCGGTTCTATGTGCGCCGGTGACGGAACGAAGAATCTGGCGGGCGATCTCCAGGGCGCCAGGTGATGGCAGGATATGGGCGCAGAGGAGTCCGGGCATGACATTGTCAGGAAACGACGCTCCAACTTCCAGCGATTGAAATCGCTTATGGCGGGCCTGCGGCTGACCCTCCGCGCAGGCGGACGGGAACGGCAGCGTCCACGCGGGTGGACGCCTGGCGGAACGCCTGCCCGGCGCGACTTCAGTCGCCAGCCAGGGTGGATTGTCTCAGGAACGCGCTTGCTTGCCGCCTGACAATTCATGCCTACACCCGGCGCAGATGCAAAGGAGTGCGTTGGTGGAAACGACGACAACCCAACCGGACGGAGTCGGCAAACGCGCTGTGCGCGGCACGTTCTGGTCGTTCCTTTCGTATACCAGCGGACGAGTCGTGACATTCGTCACGACTCTCGTTCTGGCGCGCCTGCTAGCGCCGGAAGAGTTCGGCGTCATTGCGTATTGTACGATTGTCATCGCCTACCTCGATCTGCTCAACAATTTTGGCGTCGGTCATGCGCTGATTGCACGACGTGACCGCCTTGAAGCAGCGCAGAATGCGGCGTTTGTCGTCAGTGTGGGCAGCGGTGTGGCATTGTACGCAGCTACATGGGTTGCAGCGCCATCGCTGGCTGCGTTTTTCAACGAACCGCAGGTAACGCCGCTGTTGCGCGTCCTTTCGATTGGATTGATTCTGGTCGGATTCGGCACGGTTCCGATGGCCATGTTGCAGCGCGATCTGCGTTTCAAAGCCTATCTGTTGCCGGGGATTATTCGCAATGTCATCAGAGCGATCGTGGCCGTCGGCATGGCCTGGCAGGGGTTCGGCGTCTGGAGTCTTGTGGTTTCCGAACTGGTCAACAAAGTGTTAGAAGTCATTATCCCGTGGTGGATTGTCCGCTGGCGCCCGACGCGCGCGTTCGATCCACAGGTGATGCGCGAGATGCTGGGGTATGGCATCCATATTACCGGGGTCAGCCTGGTTGGCTCATTTATGGTCAATGTTGATTACCTCCTGGTCGGGCGGCTCCTTGGCGCAGCGGCGCTGGGCTACTATACCATGGCCTTTCGTATTCCCGAACTGGTTATTCGGAGCGTCAGCCAGATCGTCAGCACGGTGGCGTTTCCTGTTCTGGCACACACCCAATCCAATCCTGAAAAGACCCACGAGGTCTATTTCGCGTATCTGCGCTATATGTCGCTGGTGACGTTTCCTACCGGCGTTGGACTGGCGCTGCTCTCGCCAGCGCTCGTGCAGGTGTTTTTTGCCGAGGTGTGGCGTCCGATGATTGCGCCGATGCAGTTTATTGCGCTTGCCAGCGCCTTCTCCATTGTGTCGTATCTGTCGGGAGTCATTTACAACGCGCTTGGTCGTCCAGACCTGACCTTCAAATTGTCGCTGGTGAAATTGCCCGTGGTCGTGGTTGTGCTGTATATCGGGACCTTCTGGAATATTGCGGGCGTCGCGGCTGGTCATGTGGCGCTGACATTCCTGTGTATGGCGCTGGACCTGGTGATGATCCAGCGGGTGACGAAAGCGCCATTGAAGGGTGTGCTGGAAGCGGTGCGTCCGGCAGTCCTGGGCACAGCGGCGATGGCGGTGGCGGCGACGGCGCTCATGCTCGCGCTTACCGACGCATGGCTCCAGGCGGCGATCATTCCTCTGGCAGGAGCAGGGACATATATCGGAGCGGTCTGGTTTGCCGGGCGCGACACACTGCTCCAGGCGCGCACCATGCTGCGCGCCAGCCTGGCGCGCAGTTGATAGCGGGACAACCGCATACTACTGTGATGGTCGATGTGGCGCTGAGGTATGGCTGAAGGAAGGGAGTGCATATGCGCGATTTTTGCGTGAGCGTCGTGGTGACAGCGTATAATGCGGCGGATTATCTTGGCGCAGCGATTGAAAGCGTTCTGGCGCAGTCGCGTCCTGCAGATGAAATTGTTGTGATTGATGATGGCTCGACGGATGCCAGCGCTGATGTTGCACGCCGCTATGAGTCTCACGGTGTGCGCCTGGTTCAACAAACCAATCAGGGCCCGGGCGCAGCGCGCAATCGCGGCATTTGTGAGACGAGCGGCGACTTGGTGGCGTTTCTCGATGGCGATGACCTCTGGTTGCCACACAAACTCGAGCGTCAGATAGCATATTTCGTCGCCCATCCTGAAACGGTGATGGTTAGTTGTCTGCGCTGGCGCTGGGATCAAACCACCGGTGAGCGCCATATCGAATACTTTGGCGTGCGTCCAGGGCGCAACCTGGCGCGCGAAAACACAGTGCGCAACGTTATCGGCAATCCATCAATGACGCTCATCCGCCGTTCGGTCTTTGATGCGGTCGGCATGTTCGATCCCGCCCTGCGCTGGGGGCAGGATTGGGACCTGTTTATTCGGATTGCAGCGTATGGACCGGTAGGGTTTGTGATGGAACCGCTGATGATCTATCGTTGGCATCCCGGCGGCATATCACACCATCGAGGTATTGAGCGTCTTGATATGTTTCAGTCGATTGCCTGCCGCGGCATTGCACGCATCCATCCGGCATGGCGCCGCCCCATCCTGTATGCGCGCCGTTTGAGTTGGGACCAGTGCGATCGCGCGGCGTATGCCGCACAACTCGGATTATCTCGCCCACGTCGGGTGTGGCATGCGTTGATAGGGTTGGCGCTCTTCCCCTTCGAGCGTCCAGTGAGTAAAACGAAGCGTCTGCTGCGATCGCTGCTCGGTGAGGAAACCTATACCGCTTTTGGGCGCACCACGCGAGCAGTCATGCGACGTCCCGCCAGCAAGCGCGAGGGTCTCGAATTGCCCTGATGACACGGAGTGACATTGCGTATGATGCCTGCACATCTTGCTCCAACAGTGACGATCGGGATGCCGGTCTACAACGGCGAACGCTATCTAGCTGAGGCGATCGAGTCGGTGCTGGCGCAGCGCTTCGATCAGCTGGAAGTGATCATCAGCGATAACGCCTCGACCGATGGCACGCCCGACATATGCCGCCGTTATGAGCGGCGGGATCGGCGCATTCGCTATGTACGCAATGAACGGAATATGGGGGCCGCCTTCAACTACAATCGGCTGGTCGATCTGGCGCGCGGGCGCTATTTCAAGTGGATGGCGCACGATGACCGCTGCCATCCTGACCTGATCGGCGCGTGCGTGGATGTGCTGGATCACGAACCGGAGGTTGCGCTCTGTTATGCGCCAACGACGTTTATTGACGAACAGGGGCGCCTGTTGCGCACTATTCGCGATGGGTTTCATTTCCGTGAGCGACGTCCATCGGATCGGTTTCGTCGATTCCTGCCGCTGGCGCGCGGCTGGATGAACCCGGTGTTCGGGCTGTATCGCACCGATGTTCTGCGTCAGACGCAGCGCATTGGCAGCTATCCGTCATCGGATATGATCCTGATTGCGGAAATTGCGTTGCGCGGCGCAATTCACGAACTGTCCGAGTCGCTGTTTTATCGTCGTGAGCACCGTGAGATGTCGGTGCGGGCCAATCCGTCGGCGCGTGAGCGACAACGCTGGTTCGACCCGTCGTATCAGGGGCGCGCGCCAATGGTGCACTGGCGCTGGGTGATGGAGTACCTGCGGATTATCCGGCGCGCGCCGATACATCCGGATGAAAAGGTGCGCTGCGCGCTTGCGCTGACGCGCTGGGTGAAATGGACGCGCCGCGAACTGTTTGGCGAGATGGTGATGGCGGTGCGATACGCGCCTGCATGGCGGCGATGATGCGAAGACGTCTCCCCTGGCGCATGCTTGAATATCTGATAGGAAGATCAACCAAAACTCAGACAATCGAGCCTGCACCTGTGGAGCGGCTGGCGTTGGTTTCGACAGGCTCAACCGGCGTTGGCTGAGCCTGTCGAAGCCAACGCCGATCACGAGACTGTCCAATCTCTGGTTGATCTTCCCATGAGGGATCGACGTCAGTGCGAGCGCAGCGCAGCAATCTCCTGGCGTGCAGGAAGATCGTGTCGGCGCTGGCGCGCCTCGGAAGAACGGCAACGCAGGGTTCTCGGCTGGATTGGTGAGGAGCATCCGCGTGAACGACCGCATTCGTGTGCTGCATATCGTCGAAACGCTCTGGCTTGGCGGCGCGCAACGGTTGCTGCCAGGGCTGGTCGCCAATCTCGATCCGCAGCGTTTTGAAGGGCATATTGTAGCATTGCACGATGGACCGCTGCGCCAGGAGTTTGAATCTGCTCGTTTGCCGCTGACGGTGCTTGGCGTGCAGCGTTTCTATGAACCGCGGGTTGTTTCGACCATTGGTCAGTTGGCGTGCGTCTGGCAGGCTGATGTGATCCATACGCACCTCACTGGCGCCGATATTGTGGGGCGCATTGTCGGAGCGGCGAGCGGCATACCGGTCATCTCGACAATGCACAATGTTCCACGCGACTACGATCAGCAGAAATGGCATCGGCGCGCGCTGCAACGATTGACTGCACGAACGCTTGCATCTCGACTGGTCATGGTCGCGCCTGGCATCGGCGAGGAGTATGTGCGTCAATGGGGTATTCCAGCTTCACGCATCGTCACTATCAATAATTCCGTTCCGATGGCGCCATACCTGGCAATCGCCGAAGGGGTCGCCGATCCTATTCCGCCGACGGTGACGACGATCGGCCGATTGAGTGAGCAGAAGGCGTACCATCTGCTCCTTGCCGCCGCGCGTCTGGTGCTGGACAAACGCCCTGAAACCCGCTTTCGTGTTGTCGGCGAGGGACGCCTGGAAGCGGCGCTCCGTCAGCAGGCGCAGGACCTCGGCATCGCGCATGCGGTGTCGTTCGATGGACTGCGGCACGATATTCCGGCGATTCTGGCGGAAACGCACGTCTTCGTCCTCTCGTCGCTCTGGGAAGGCTTGCCGGTGACGGCGGTCGAAGCCATGGCGGCGGCGCGTCCGGTGGTGCTGACCGATGTCGGCGGTTGCCGCGACCTGGTGACGCCAGGGGTCGAGGGGTGGCTGGTTCCGCCAGGAGATGTCGAGGCGCTGGCGGCGGCGCTCCTCGAAGCGCTCGCTGATCCTGAGCGTCAGCGCCTGTACGGACGACGCGGACGCGAGAAGGTGCGTCGCGCGTTCGGACTGGAACAGTACATCCGCGGGCACGAGCAGTTATACGAGGCGCTGGCTGTGGCGCGCGGTCGAACGCGAGTCGCCCGTCTGCCTCGCTGATAATAAAGGAGTATCGCCATGCCGATTGGCGTTGCCATGATCCTGCACGATTTCTACCCGTCCATCGGCGGGGCGCAAACCCATACGCTGGCGCTCAGTCGGGCGCTTCGCGCACGCGGGATTGACGTGATCGCGGTCACACGTCCGCATCCCGGAACGCCAGCCCGTGAAGAGGTTCAGGGTATTCCGACGTATCGCGTCGGCGTGCGCGGCGGGCGTGCAATTGCGGGTTTGAGTTATCTGGTTGCCGGTCTCGCCCTTCTGGTGCGTGAGCGCCATCGCTACCAGATTTTGCACTGCCATCAGATGATTTCGCCGATGACGCTGGCGTTGATGGCGCGTGCATTGCCGGGAAAACGGTTGGTCATCAACCCGCACGGTCGCGGTCCGCGCGGCGATGTGGCAAAGATTACCCGCTTGCGTCCGCTGACCGGGAAACTGCGCGTCGCGGCGGCGTTGCATTGGGGCGACGCTTTCGTTGCGATTGCCCGCGAGATCCACGAAGAACTGCGCGCAATGGGCGTCCCGGAAGATCGCATATGGGATATTGCCAATGGTGTTGACGTAGAGCGTTTTGCGCCAACCGCTCCCGATGAGCGGCTGGCTTTGCGGCGCAGGCTTGGGTTGCCCGACGAGGGAAAACTGGTCGTCTTCGTTGGGCGGTTGACGGTTGCCAAAGCGCTGGACGTGCTGTTGAACGCATGGGCGCAGCGGGATGCGTCGCTGGCGGATGCGCGCCTGGTTCTGGTAGGGGATGGCGAGTTGCGTGATGATCTTGTGCATCAGGCGCAGCGCCTGGGGATTGCGCAGTCCGTCGTGTTCACCGGCGGCACTCATGATCCGGCGGCGTATCTGCGCGCCTGCGACGCCTTTGTGCTCTCTTCGCGGACGGAGGGTATGCCGGTCGCCCTGCTGGAAGCGATGGCGTGTGGTTTACCGTGCGTCGCCACGCGCGTTGGCGGGTCGGCAGAGGTGATTGAGGACGGGACGAGCGGACGCCTGGTGGCGCCGGAGGATGCCGCCGCGCTGGCAAAGGCGCTGACGGAGGCGCTCGCAACGCCGGAATGGGGCGTCCAGGCGCGTCGACGCATTCAGGATCAGTACGCTATTGATGCAGTGGCGCAACGCTATGCGACTATGTACGAAAGCCTGTTGAGTGGCGCAAATGTCAGGACGATCCGCACTCCTGTGCGGGATTGGAAGAAGGAAGGCGGACGTGGACTCACGAAGTGAACGGTATGCTCGCTGGGCGCGCGACGAAATCGAAGCCAGCATCGATCTCAAGCGACGCACGCTGGAGTCGCAATTGCCGGTCATCGTGGCAATTGCAGAGCGGATTGTCGATACATTTGAGCGCGGCGGCAAGGTGTTGCTGTGCGGCAACGGCGGCAGCGCCGCCGATGCGCAGCATATCGCGGCGGAATTCGTCAGCCGGTTTCGCCGTGAGCGGCGCGGGCTGCCCGCGATTGCGCTGACGACCGACACCTCAATCCTGACCGCGATCGGCAACGACTATGGCTACGAGCGGGTGTTCGCCCGTCAGATTGAGGCGCTCGGTCAGCCAGGCGATACGGTCATTGGCATCAGCACCAGCGGGACATCGGCGAGCGTGCTCGCAGCGATGCAGGCGGCGCGCAACGGCGGTATGGCAACGATCGGGTTCACCGGAGCGACCGGCGGGTTGCTGGTCGGTCAGGTTGATGTGTGTCTGTGCGTTCCGTCACAGAATACGGCGCGGATCCAGGAAGTGCACATCACCGTAGCGCACGTCGTGTGCGAGATCGTCGAACGCACGCTCTTCGCCTGAAGATGACAATTTCTGTAACCGTTGGGTGACGGATCGTTGCCTGGATAACAAAGTTGTAATTGAAAAACAATCTGCGACATATTATAGTAATGAAGGGTCAATCGGCGATTAATCCGCAATATGAACGACTAACGCCTATGATTCATACGTACTCGCCAAAGGTCAGCATTGGTCTGCCCGTTTACAACGGGCAGCGATATCTTCAGAAAGCGCTCGATTCGTTACTTTTACAGACTTTCAACGATTTCGAGTTGATCATCTGTGATAATGCTTCCAGCGACGCTACTCCCGACATATGCCGTGAGTATGCCGCACGCGATCCACGCATCCGTTATTTTCGCAATGAGCGGAACATCGGTGCTGCGCCGAACTATAATCGAGCGTTTGCGCTGGCGCGCGGCGTTTATTTCAAATGGATGGCGCATGATGACATCCTGGCGCCGACGTATCTTGAACGCTGCGTCGCCGCGCTCGACGCCAATCCCGGCGTCGTTCTCTGCCATTCAAAAACAGTTTTTATCGATGAAAACGATCAGGTCATCGGCTACGACGAAGATAGTCTGCACTTTCGCCATCCTTCAGTATTTGCCAGATACCACGCCTATCTGCGCGTAGCCCGCAACTGGATCAACGCCATTTTTGGCGTTATACGCGCGGACGTATTGCGTCAGACGGCGTTAATCGGCAGTTATTCGTCATCTGACATGATCTTGCTGGCTGACCTGGTGCTTCGCGGCGAGTTTTATGAAGTGCCGGAATACCTCTTTCTGCGGCGCGATCACGAAGCGGCGTCGGTTCAGGCGAACCGGGACTATCAGTTGCGTCAGGTCTGGTTCGACCCGCGGAATCGCGGCAAAATCGAGTTGACCCACTGGCGCTGGTCATGGGAGTTGCTGCGTGTTATCTGGCGCGCGCCATTAACCTGGCACGATCGAGCGCTCTGTTTTGCCCATATGCAGTGGTGGCTGCGTCGGACGCGATGGGAGATGCTGAGCGATCTTGCGGTTGCCGCCAGATTATTGTTGCGCCCATCGGTCGCAAGCGCCGGATGACAGTGTCTGGAGAGTGTGGAGGCGTTAACGCTATGGATGTTGCACCGCGCGTCAGTATCGGTCTTCCGGTGTACAACGGGCAGCAATATCTGCGTCAGGCGCTGGATTCTCTCCTGGCGCAGACATTCAGCGATTTTGAGTTGATCATCTCCGATAACGCCTCAAGCGACGCCACGCCGGAGATCTGTCGCGAGTACGCTGCGCGCGACCCGCGCATTCGCTGCGTGCGCCACGAGGTCAACCGCGGCGCAGCGTGGAACTTCAACTACGTGTTTGGGCTGGCGCGCGGCGTCTACTTCAAATGGCACGCTCATGACGATATGCTTGAGCCGTCGTTTCTTGAACGGTGCGTGACGATGCTGGATCGTGATCCGCAGATCGTGCTCGCCTTCAGTCGCACCCGCGTCGTCGACGCCCACGGCGACACATTGTACACCTATGATGAGCAATTGCGCACCGATTCGCCGCTCGCCAGCGTTCGTTTCCGCGATCTGGTCTGCATCGGTCATCCCTGCTTTCAGGTGTTCGGAGTTATTCGCGCGGATGTGCTGCGGCGCACGCCGTTGATCGGCAATTATGTGCCGTCGGACAGAATTCTGCTGGCGCGGTTGGGGTTGTTGGGGGCGTTCTACGAGGCGCCTGAGCATCTATTCATTTCGCGACGGCATCCAACCCAGTCGGTGCGTGCGGCGAAGCTGCGCGCCCGCGCCGCCTGGTTCGATCCCGCCAACGAGGGCAAGATTGTGATGCCGCATTTCCGCACCCTCTATGAGTACATCAAAGCCATCCGCGAGACGCCGCTCCCGCCCGATGAGGCGCGCCGCTGCTACAGCGCGCTCCTGCAGTGGGTCGCCTCAGATCGCAATTGGGCGCGCCTGGGCAACGATGTCGTCTATGCGGGTCGTCAACTGGGAATGCGCGCGTTGCGCCGCATTCGCGGATTAAATTCCACACGAGTAGCACGGAGGAACTCGCTATGAAAGTCGCTATTCTTGCGGGAGGAGTCGGTTCACGCCTCGCTGAAGAAACGGAAGTCAAGCCGAAACCCATGGTCGAGATCGGCGGTCGCCCGATCCTGTGGCACATAATGATGCACTATTCATACTATGGCTTCAAGGATTTCGTCATTGCGCTGGGGTACAAAGGCGAGGTCATCAAGAAATATATGGTCGATTACTGTTCGCTCAACAGCAATCTGAAAGTCAACCTGCGCTCAGGCACGGTCGAGATGAACGGCGGCTACCGCCCCGACTGGAATGTCGAGTTGATCGATACCGGCATTCCGACCAATACCGGCGGACGGATCAAGCGTCTGGCGCCGTATCTGGGCAATGAAACGTTCATGTTGACCTGGGGCGACGGCGTGTCGGACGTCAACCTGCACGCGCTGCTGGAATTTCACCGCTCGCACGGCAAACTGGCAACTCTGACGGCGGTTCGTCCGCCAGCGCGCTTCGGGCATCTGGAGTTGGACGGCGACCGGATTGTGGAATTCAATGAAAAGCCGCAAACCGGCGAGGGGTGGATCAACGGCGCGTTCTTTGTGCTCGAACCGGCGGTGTTCGACTATATCGACGGCGACGATACCGCCTGGGAGCGCGAGCCGCTCCAGCGCCTGGCGCGCGAAGGTCAGTTGATGGCGTACAAGCATACGTCGTTCTGGCAGTGCATGGATACGCTGCGTGATAAGAAACTGCTCGAAAGCCTCTGGCAGAGCGGCAAGGCGCCCTGGAAGATCTGGGACTAGCCTGCCTCGACCGACAACCGCCGTGAAGAACGACTCGACGCGAAAGGATATCAGCGATGCGCGTACTGGTGACGGGTCACAAAGGGTACATTGGAACGGTGCTGACGCCGATGCTGCTCGAGCGCGGCTACGAGGTGCTGGGTCTCGACAGCGATCTGTTCGAGGACTGCACGTTCGGCGATCCGCCGGTGAACGTGCCGGAGATCCGCAAGGATATCCGTGATGTCGAAGCCTCCGATCTCGAGGGCGTCGACGCGATCATGCACCTGGCTGGTCTCTCGAATGATCCGCTCGGCGATCTCGATCCGCAGTTGACCTACGAAATCAACTACCTGGCGTCGGTGCGCCTGGCGATGCTGGCGAAGCAGGCGGGCATCAAACGTTTCATCTTCTCGTCGTCGTGCAGCACCTACGGCGCGGCTGGCGATGAGATGCTCGATGAAACCTCGCCGTTCAATCCGGTCACTCCTTACGGACGCTCAAAAGTGCTGGTGGAGCAAGACCTGGCGAAACTCGCCGACGCCGATTTCAGCCCGACGTATCTGCGCAACGCCACCGCGTATGGCGTATCGCCGCGCCTGCGCTTTGACCTGGTGCTGAACAATTTGGTCGCCTGGGCGTATACGACGGGGCTGGTGTACCTGAAGAGCGATGGCACCCCCTGGCGTCCGATTGTGCATATCGCCGATATTGCCCGTGCGTTTATCGCGGTGCTGGAAGCGCCGCGCGAATTGATCCACAATGAAGCCTTCAATGTCGGGCGCAACGAAGACAACTACCGCATCCGCGACCTGGCGCAGATTGTGTACGAGACGGTGCCCGGCTGCCGCATTCAGTTCGCCGAAGGCGCGCAGCCGGATAAGCGCAACTACCGCGTTGATTGCTCAAAAATTCGCCGGGTGCTGCCCGGTTTTCAGCCAGTGTGGGATGCTCGCAAAGGCGCACAGGAACTGTATGACGCCTACCGCACGATTGGGTTGAAACTCGAAGACTTCGAGGGTCCGCGCTACAAGCGCATCGATCACATTCGGAAACTGATCGCGGCGGGTCGCCTGGACTCATCGCTCCGGCGCACCGAACAGGCGCTGGCGGTGGGGGCGGCGTCGGCTGGGGCTGCATAACCGCGTTATCCAGTGTAAGGAATTGAGCCATGCTCTATCGTGTCGAAGAACGCTGCCGCGCCAGCGGCTCCCCGAATCTGCTGCCGGTGATCTCATTTGGTGTGACACCGCTGGCGGATCGATTGCTTACGGCGGCTCAGCTTGGCGGCGAGGAGCCGTTTGCTCCGTTAACGCTGGTCTTTTGCCCGGACTCGGCGTTGCTGCAGATCCAGGAAACGGTCGATCCTGAAGTTTTGTTCTATGCTGAATATCCATATTTTTCATCGGTCTCGAAGTCGCTGCTGAAACATTTCGGCGAGAGCGCCCAGGCGATTATGGCGTCGCGGAAGCTCGGACCGGAGAGCCTGGTGGTTGAGGCTGCCAGCAACGATGGGTATATGCTGCGCAATTTCGTCGAGCGCGGCATTCCGGTGCTGGGCATCGACCCGGCGCGCGCTCCGGCTGAGGCAGCCCGCAAGATCGGCATCCCGACCCTCAATACCTTCTTTACCCGCGATCTAGCGCTGCAGTTGCGCAGCGAAGGCAAAGCCGCCGATGTCTTCCTGGCAAATAATGTCCTGGCGCATGTGCCGGATCTCAACGGCTTTGTCAGCGGCATTCGCATTATGCTCAAGGACGATGGCATCGCCGTGATTGAGTGCCCGTATGTGGTTGATCTTGTCGATCATTGCGAATTTGATACCATCTACCATCAGCATCTGTGCTACTTCTCGGTGACGGCGCTTGATCGCCTGTTCCGCGCTAACGGGCTGTTCCTCAACGATGTCGAACGCACGCCGATCCACGGCGGCTCGCTGCGCCTGTTTGTGGCGCGCTATGAAGCAGTTGGCGAGCGGGTGCAGTCATTGCTGGCGATGGAGCGCGAACGCGGCGTTGATCGCATCGACTTCTATCGCTCATTTGCCGACCGGGTGCGCGCTATTCGAGATGAATTGACGACGCTGCTGCACGATCTGAAACGTCAGGGGAAGCGTATCGCCGCGTATGGCGCTGCCGCAAAGGCGACAACCTTGCTGGCGTATTGCCAGATCGATACGCAACTGGTCGATTTTGTCGCCGATCTGAATCCGTACAAACAGGGCAAATTTATGAGCGGCAGTCATCTGCCGATTGTTCCTCCCGCAGCGCTGCTGGAACAGCAGCCGGATTATGTGCTGTTGCTGGCATGGAACTTCGCTGACGAGATTCTGCGTCAGCAGGCGGAGTACCGTCGACGCGGCGGGAAATTCATTATTCCGATCCCCAGTCCTGTTATCGTCTAGCGAAGGCATGTGCGGTGTCGGGATGCCATGATGTCGGGGCGCTCCCGACAGGGACAGGTTCGTGTGGCAGGTCCTCGCATCGGGTTGCCTGCTCCGGGCGTCAGAACAATTCGCCTCTCGCTTCTCCCCCGCTGCTCGCAACCCTACGCCCGGGCCAGCGGGGAGATGGGGGCGCAAGAGTTAGAAAGAGAAGCCGGGGGATGCAGGGAACAAGCGGCAGGGACAGGGAAATATGCGCTCCACTGCAATTATCGCACTCATACTGACAATGCTGGCGCTCGGCAGCGCGCTCGCCGCCGACCCGACGCCGCTCCCGGCGGCGCTGACCATCGCCGATGTGCAGGCGACGCCCGGCGCCGACCACGCCACGATCCGCTGGACCACCAATCTCCCGGCGGGCG
>JAUQOW010000430.1 GCA_030550675.1 Chloroflexota bacterium | reverse complement strand
GTAGAATGCAATCGCCTCCGTCCAGGCGGCGACCTGCGCGGCGCGGCGTCCGGCGCGCGTCGCATAAGCGGCGGCGCGTTCAGGAACCCCGCCTTCGGCGAAGTGCCAGGCGATTAATCCAGCCACATCATCCAGCCGGTCGCGATTCAGCGCCTCAAGCGCTTCGGCGACGCGCCGGTGCAACGCCCGATGGCGCGGCTCGCCAACCTCGCGCTGCGCCACTTCCATCGTCAGACTATGGTCAAACTGAAAGCGACCGTCGGGCAACGGTTCGATCAGCCGGGCAGCGCGCAGTTCGTCGAGCGCATCCAGCGCTGCCGCCTCGGAAAGCACCGACGCGCGCGCCACGACATCGAACGAAAACACCCGCCCAACCGCCACCGCTGTGTCGAGCACCCGACGCGCTTCCTCGGAGAGGCGCGCCAGCCGCGCCTGGATCAGGCTGTAGACCGACACCGGCACGACCGGTTCATCAGGCAGCGTCGGACTCAACCGTCCATCGGCGGACAGCAAGCCCGTGGCGCGGGCATGGTGCACCAGTTCCGCGATGACGAAGGGGTTGCCTTCGGTGTTGCGATACAGCCATGCCGCCATCCGTTGCGCATCGTGCGGACTCAGCGCGCGCGCCAGCGCTTCGGTTTCGGCGACGCTCAGGCGACGCAACAGCAGCCGTTCCAGACGCCCTTCGCGAATCAGAGTGTTCAACAACACCCGCAGCGGCGCCTGATGATCGGTCATGCGCGCGGTTGCGATCAGGCGCAGCGGCGCATCTTCCGTGCGGCGCACCACATACCCCAGCAGACTGAGGCTGCTGGCGTCGGCCCATTGCAGATCGTCGAAGAGCAGCATCAACGGCTGCTGACGCGCCAGGGCGATCAGCAGCCGCGCCATGCCTTCCCACAAACGCGCTTCATCAGCCTGCGCCGCCACTGATGATCCCGGCGCCAGTTCGGGCAACAGGCGCGCCACCTCGTTGAACCACAGCGGATCAAGATCGAATTGCGCACGCAGCGTGCGCCAGTCGGGGCGCGCCAGAAGATCGCGCAGCATACCGATCCACGGCTGGTAGGGCAGCCCCTGCTCCAGTTCGCGCGCCGCAGCGATGAGGGTCAACCCGCCCCGCGCCGCGTGCCGGTCCAGCGCCTCGAGCGCCAGACGGGTCTTGCCGATCCCGGTCTCGCCTTCAATCAGCGTGAGACGCCCCGCGCCCGCCGACTCGATCATTTTCATCTCCGCCGTGCGCCCGATAAATGGCAGCGTTGCATGCAATACCTTGTGCGATGCAGACAATCCGTTCCCGGAAGCAACGGACGGCGCACGCCGTTCAACGGCGACGCTGCGCGGGCGCTTCAGCGCGTCATCGGTCAGGCGGTCGGTCACAATCGCATCGTAGAGTTCACGGGTCTCGCGCATCGGCGGCACGCCAAGTTCGGCGTCGAGGAGATCGCGCAGACGCTCATAGCGTCGAATGGCGCCGACTCGATCGCCTGCCAGGTAGTGCAGGCGAATGGCTTCCCGTTGCAAGTCTTCCTGGAGCGGGTCGAACGTCAGTGCCCGGTCGAGCGCCGTCAGCGCCGCAGCGAGATCGCCGCGCATTTCGGCGGCGCGCGCCAGGCGCGTATATCCGCGCACTGCCAGCAGACGCGCCCGTTCGCGCTCCGCTTCGAGCCAGTCGGTGAACAGCGGTGCGTTGGGCAGCGTGAAGCCCGCCAGCAAATCGCCTTGATAGCGTCCCACAGCCGCCGCCAGTGTCGCATCGTCAACGGAAGGAGACGTCACCGCATCGATCAGCGCGCGATAATCCACGTCAACATCGGAGGAAATGGCGAGATCATCATTCCCTTCAATGATCGGTCCGAGCGTCCGACGCACGCTGTGGAGCGTTGTGCGAAGCAACTGCCGGGCAGCGGCGGGATCGTGGTCGCTCCAGAAGAGATCGATCAGGCGCTCGCGGTGAACCGGCGCCCTCTGCGCCGCCAGATAGTAGACCAGCGCGCGCGCGCGACGGCGCGGAACCGTCACCGGAGCGCCATCGGACAGGATCTGCGGCGGACCAAGCAGGAGGATGGTGAGCATAACGCCTCCAACGAGCAGCACATTATACCAGCAGGCAGCCGTCTGCGCTGACCGTGCGGAACTGTCGGCTCAGCCCTGGACGATTGCAGGCTCCAAGAGTCCGTGCTTGAATATTATCAAAATTGATAATGATGGCAGGGTTGCGCTATGGATGATCGCAGATAGTGGTCTGCATCCCCCATTCGCTGACCGCGCACGGACATGCCACAAACGGACGGGAACATACGTCTTATCAGCGCCGGATAGAGAAAGGAAGGCCACTATATGTCACATACGATTGCACCAACCACAGCGCGCGAGCGGATCGATCTG
>JAUQOW010000156.1 GCA_030550675.1 Chloroflexota bacterium | reverse complement strand
CAGGAACCTCGTGTTTACGGCTCGAGCCGCGAGAAATAGTCACGCACATAATCCTTCAGGTGCGGCGGAATGGCGCTCTGATCGAGCGCTTCTCCGGCTGCACGCTGATATTCGCGCAACACCTGCTGATAAGGCGTTTGAAGCGGACTCGCTCCTCCCGGCACATTCAACTGCCCCTGCTGAACCTGAGTCTGTCCGCCAGCGCCTTCCTGCCCCTGAATGCGCTCGATGTCGCGTGGCTGTCCGTCAGGCGTAAAAGGCTGATAGACAAGATCGCTGCTGCCAGTGCCAGCCTGGTTGCCGGTCGCCGGGCTTTGCTGGTTCCCTTCCATCTGAGAACCCGACAGACCTTCCTGCCCTGGTTGCTGGCCCTGCTGCTGTCCTTGCTGCTGCTGGCCCTGCTGTTGCTGCCCTTGCTGCTGCTGTCCTTGCTGTTGCTGGCCCTGCTGTTGCCGCCCTTGCTGTTGCTGGCCCTGCTGCTGTCCTTGCTGTTGCTGGCCCTGCTGCTGTCCTTGCTGTTGCTGGCCCTGCTGTTGCTGCCCCTGCTGTTGCTGACCGGACTGCACGATGGACTGGCGTTCTTCCTGGAGTTGGGCGATCGCCTGTTGCGCCGCCTGCTGCGCCGCCTGCTGTTGTTGCGCCTGCTGAACGCTCTGCGCCGCCTGTTCAAGCGCCTGCTGCGCCTGCTGAACATTGTTCTGCTGCAAAGCGTCCGCCGCCTGCTGCAACGCCTGCGCCGTCTGCGGCGCGCTCTGTTGCAATTGCTGCGCTTCCTGGCGCAATTGCTCCGCCAGTTGCGCGCGTTCTTCGGCGGTCATAGGCTCGATCTGCTGCGCCAGTTGGCGCAACGCATCCTCAGCCTGTTCCAGCGTCGGGCGGCTGCTCTGCGGTTGATTCTCTATCGCCTGCAAATTGCGGGCAAGTTGTTCCAGCGCTGCGCGTTGCGCGTCCGCATCTGGCGTAAGGCGCTGTTGCAGACGCGCCTCAGTCGTTGAAAGATCGGCGAGCGCCTCTTCACGATTGCCTGGATTCTGCTCCAGACGCCGTTGCAATTCCGCCAGTTCGCGATCCAGCGCTGCGCGTTCTTCGGGACTGAGATTCTGGTTCTGTGCAATCTCCTGACGGAGCTGCTCGATTTGCGCCACTGCCTGTTGTGTCGCCTCGCGGATGGCGGCTCGCTCCGCCAGAACCTGGTCCTGCGGATTCGGCAAGACCATCAGCGCAACCACGGCTGCCGCCAGCGCCAGCGCAGCGATCAACGGACGACGATTGACCCTCAGCGGCGCCAGACGCGGCGTGAGGGTTGCGGCAAAAGCATACGCATCGCGCTGCTGCAATTCGACCAGCGGCGTCCGTTCGGCGCGCTGACCGAGTTCGAGCGCCGTTGCGAGGCGTTCACGCGCGTCGAGCAACGCATCGATCCGTTGCGCGACGCGAATCGGCGGCAGCGGACGCACTGCCAGATAGCCAATGACGATCAGCGTCCACAGCGCCAGCGGCGCCAGCGATATCCAGAGCAACCCGGGAATCGGAAACAGGCGACCGGCAAGCTGGATGGCCAGTGACAGGAGTGCGGCGATCCAGAGCGTGCTGCTGGCAAACCAGAGCGTATCACACAGCCGCAGGCGCAGCGCCATCGGGCGCAATCGCTGCTGAAGATGATGGATTGTTACGGAAGGCGCTGACATCAGGCGGTCGCCTATTCTTCGACGCGGCGCCAGAATGCGCGTTCAGTAACGCGTCGCGTGCCGTTGCCGTCGTCGATGAACTCGATCACCCGTTCGCTGATGATCGTTACGACGTTGGTTGTCGTGCGCGTCGCTGGCGTTTGTGCGGCAGGTTTGACAGCGCGCGTCGATGCGGAAGGAAGGGTGACCGGCAGACTCCGCTGTTCGATTCGCCGCGCCAGCCAGGCGATGCCAGCTTCCGCCGCCAGCGCGACGGCGCTGATCGCAACCGCGCGCCCGACATCGCGCCAGCGCGCTGGAATGGAGGCGCCCAGACGCGCCAGCGGCTGCCGCGACAATGGAGCAGGAAGCAGTCGCTCCAGCGCTGCGCCGCATTTCCCGCAGAAGTGATGATCAAGCGGATTGCCGTGACCGCATTGCGAACAAATGCGCTCAACCATGGTTGCTCCTCGTTCCGCTTATCGACGCTCTACAGAAGTATAGCATACTTCACTGTCGTTTGGCGTGATAAGCAAATGAGAGCGCTGTGAGGCTTAACGCTGCATTGACTTGCGAAATTCGCCGCTTTGTGGTATTATTCTGCGTGGGCCTCTAGCTCAATCGGTAGAGCAGTTGACTCTTAATCAATTGGTTCAGGGTTCGAGTCCCTGGAGGCCCACCACTCGCGCCCCCAGCGGGGGCGCATTATAATTGTCCCGTATCTGTCCAGGCGCCGAGGCGCGCGCAGTAGGCGGGATCGTCGTAGCGCGCGGGGTGAAACGCTGCCGCATACGCGGGGAGCGCCGAGCCGCCGATATGCGCTGCCAGGATCTCTGCCGCACCGCACGCCGCCATAATGCCGTATCCCGAAAATGCCCCCATCACAAACGATCCGCGTGGTCCCACGGGTCCAATGAGCGGACGATTCTCCCGCGTTTTGGTGTAGTAGCCGCCGTCGATCGACGGGCGCGGCGGACGGTGGACGTATGCTTCAAGCGCGGGAATGATGCGCGTCAGCCCGCGCAGCGTAACCTCGAAAAAGTAGGGCGCTGACGGAAGCGGGAACATCTCTTCGACCGGCGCGGCGTCGTATGCCCACAGCGCAATGACCCACGCGCTTCCTGCGCCGCCTTCAGGACGGCAATGCGCGCCGGCGGGCAATTCGCCAAGCAGCGTCCGCGCCTCCGGCTCATCTGCAAGCATCGCGCGTTCCTCATCAGTCCAGGGGAGCGTCTGCGGATCGGCGCAGATCAGCAGTGGAGCATCGCGTGGAATGATGCCCAGGTGATCTTCAAAAGCGACCTTGAGATGGCGCTCTGAGAAGACCGGCAACTCAACGCCGACCATCCGCCCTACATGCCGCAGGAATGGTCCGGCGGCGTTGATGAACGCGCCTGTCGGCACGCGCTCATCGCCGCACTGCACGGCGGAAACCTGTCCATTTGTCACCTCGACCGCCTCGACGCGCGCACGCAGAAACCGTGCGCTACGGCTGCGCGCCCGTTCCAGCAGGGTCATGCCAAGCTGCTGCGCGCTCAACCACCCGCAGCGTCGCGTGTGCAGCGCAGCAACGGCATTGTCGGCGAGGCAGGGAAAGAACCGCTGGAGCGTCGCCCGGTCTAGAATGAGGTCGGCGCCATCCGGTTGACCCACAAATCCATGCGCTGCTAAAGGCGTATATGTGCAGGGTTGGGTGTGAACGCGCAGCGGTCCTGCGCCCAGCGCCGCTGCTGTTTCGCCCGCCTGCCGCAGGAGCGTCACCCGTGCCGGATCGGTCGTGACGTAGAGATAGCCGCGTCGGTTGAGCGCGATGGCGTTTTGAGTTTCCAGCGCCAGCGTCTCGAGCAGATCGATGCTGCGGTTCATCAGCGCCACCATCGCATCATCGGGACCGGGCCACCAGTTGCGATAGCACTCACTCGATGCATCGCTGGTGAGTGAGAGCGGCGGACGCTCATCGACCAGCAGCGCCGATGCGCCGCGCGTCGTCAGCGCTTCGGCAGCGGCGACGCCGGCAATGCCCGCCCCGCAGATGACGACATCATAACCGGTCACAGCGCCTCCAGCACCTTATTCACCGCCTCTGCAACCTCTTCAACCTGCGCCTCGCTCAAATCGGGGCTGACATCGATATGAAGAGCGCGACTCAACAGATCGAGCGAACGCGGGCACATATCCGGCGCATACTCGATGGCGCGCGCTGCCCAGCGCCACGGTCCGCCCTGTTCCGACCAGGTTTTCCGATTCATGATCGGCGCCCAGTAACAATAGACGTGGTAATCCTCGACATCGGATCGATAGAGTGCGATGGCGCCGACCCCTTCGGCGCGCAACGCATCAACCGCCCAGTTTATGCGTTCGGCGGAGGGGAGCAGCACCACCAGCGCCAGCCCTGCGTCGCCTGTCGGGTCGTTGAGGCGGCGGAACGCAGCGCCAGACGATATGACACGATCGGCGATGCGTTCGCTGATGGCGGCATGGTTGCGGCGCATATCCGCCAGAATCCCTTCCAGTTTACCAAGTTGCGCCAGCGCAACCGCAGCCTGGAGTTCGCTCATACGGAAGTTGACGCCCGGCAGGATCTCGTCGGGGGGGATGTGATGGCGATGCCCGCCGACGACATCGTGGTACATAATGGCGCGTTTGTACAACGCATGGCTGTTGGTCAGCACCACGCCGCCTTCGCCGGACGTGATAATCTTGTTGAATTGCAGACTAAAGGCGCCGGCGTCGCCCCACGTTCCAAGACGTTTCCCGTGAAAGCTTGCGCCCGCCGCCTGCGCCACGTCTTCAATCAACGCCACGCCATGCCGGTGCGCGATCTCGGTCAGCGCATCCATGCGACACGGCGATCCGCGCATGTGCACTGCCGCAATCGCGCGGGTATGCGGCGTTATCTTGTGTTCCACGTCTGTCGGGTCAAGCGTCAGCGACTCATCGATCTCGGCGATCACCGGGACGGCGCCAAGCGCTACCGCCGCTGAAGCGGTGGCAATCCAGGTGTATGCCGGCACGATCACCTCATCTCCCGGTCCGACTCCGAGACCTGCCATCGCGCACATGAGCGCCGCCGTGCCCGATGAGACCGCCAGGGCGTATGCTGCGCCCATATGAGCGGCAAATTCCTGTTCAAAGAGATCAGTCTGCGAGGGACCGGGCGCCGGACCGTAGTAGCGGAAGAGGCGTTTGCTGCGCAGAACATTCAACACCGCCCGTTCCTCTTCGGCGCCAATGCGCATGCCGCCGGGAAACATAGGCGGCAGCGGCGTCTTCACCGCCCGTTCGCCGCCATCGATCGCCAGTTTTGAAGACATCGTTGTCCTCCTTATGCCTCGTACCTCGTAGCTCCTCATGATGCCTCTGAATGCTGAAACGGTCAAGGTGCGGCGCAAGAGCGTACACGATGAGGCAGTGCGTGGTATACTCAAGATTGCTCCTGCTTACGCAGGGATGACGGCGGCGGATACGGCGGAGGGCATGCGTATGAGCGCCGATGATATGTTGATCTTTCCCGGCTCAGCGAGTCAAAAGTTGACCAGGAACATCTGCAATTACCTGGGCGTGACGCCGGGTGAATGCGAAGTGCTGCGCTTTTCCGAAGGCAACCTGTTTGTCCGCATTCTTGAAAACGTGCGCGGGCGACACGTCTACATCGTCCAGTCAACGGCGTTTCCGGCGAACGACAATTTCATGGAGTTGCTCTTCTGGATCGACGCCTTCAAACGCGCGAGCGCTGCGTCGGTGACGGCGGTGGTGCCCTTCTTCAGTTACGCCAAAGGTGACAAAAAAGACGAACCGCGCGTCTCAATCCGCGCGCGAGTCTGCGCTGACGCTATCGAAGCGGCAGGCGCCGATCGCATCGTCGTCATGGACCTGCATGCGCCGCAGATCCAGGGGTTCTTCAAGATTCCGGTGGACGATCTGTACGCATTGCCAGTGCTCTGCGATCGCATCAAGCAACTGAATCTGGACAATCTGATCGTGGTCGCGCCCGATAGCGGTTTTGCCAAAAAAGCGCGGAAGTATGCGCGGTATCTCGGCGTCTCGATGGCTGTCGGCGACAAGGAGCGCGTCGCCCACGACGAGCATGCCCATATTGTTGAAATCATTGGCGATGTGGAGGGCAAGACGGCGCTGATCGTCGATGATTTCATCATTTCAGGGGGCACGCTGGTCGAGGTTGCCCAACAATTGCTGGTGCGCGGCGCGAAAGAGGTGTACGCCGCTGTAACTCACGGCGTCTTCGCCAGAGGAGCGATGGAGCGACTGGCGGATAGCCCGATCCAGCGCTTGTTCGTGACTGACACGGTCGAGACGCAACCGGTGACATTGACGCCGCAGGTGGAAGTTGTGTCGGTGGCGCCGTTGTTTGGCGAGGCGATCCGGCGCATTCACAACCGTGAAAGCATCAGCGTGCTGTTTCCGCGATAGCGACGTCGTCCGCCTATGACGCTCTACGTCACCTCACTCGCCTCCGGCAGCAGCGGCAATGTCCTGCTCGTGCGATCCGGCGACGCGGCGCTCCTGGTCGATTGCGGATTGCCATTGCGCACCCTCGAGCCAGCGCTGGCGCGCGTTGATGTCCATCCGGCGCAGGTGAGCGCCATTCTGCTCACCCATGAGCACGGTGATCACGCGCTGTCTGCGGGGGTGCTGGCGCGACGCTACGGCATCCCGATTGTCGCCAACCAGCCGACGCTGGCAGCCATCGAGCAAGACCTCTCAGGCGTCCCTGTCCAGGAACTGGCAACCGGCGCCGCCGCCACAATCGCCGGTTTTAGCGTGCGCAGTTTTCCGGTGCCGCACGACGCCGCCGAACCGGTGGGGTACACGATCAGCGCAGGTCGATGGTGCGTCGGCATTGCGACCGACCTGGGGCACTGGAATGAAGCAGTCGTGGAGGGGCTGGCGCCAGCGGATCTGGTCGTCATCGAAGCGAATCACGATCAGGAGAAGTTGTGGCGCGCGCCATATGTGGAGGTGGTTAAGCATCGCATCTACAGTCCGACCGGGCACCTGGACAATATCGCCGCCGGACGCCTGCTCGCCCGCCTCGGCGCCGACGGACGACGGCGCAGCGCCTGGCTGGCGCACCTCTCGCGTGAAGCCAATACGCCGCAGATCGCTGAGCAGGCGGTGCGCGGCGTCCTGGCGCTCACAGGCGTCCAGTACGTCAGCGTCGTGGCGTTGCCGCGCCGTGCGCCGATCCACTGGTCGAGCGACATGCACGGCGAGCAATTGTCGCTCTTCGACTGAAAATGCCTATCTTTTGTTCAGATTGTGTCAATGATGACACCGCGCTGGAACGCGAATTGTCGGTCTGGTTGTCATATACTATCTCTTAGTTGCGATTCGTTAACCGGCGCGCCCTTCAGAGGCTCACTATAATAGCTTCGAAAGGGTCTCCGTCTTCTGCATAGTGAGTTCTGCCGCACCGATCCGCGCCAGAGAATGCGAGCAGCCGACGTCAGTGTTGACGGACGCGCGTCTGCCGGGATTCGTGCGCCCTGGAAGCGCTGCCAGCGTATGCATGAATTATCGATTGCTCACAGTCTGGTCGAGATAGCGGAAGAAGCGGCGGCAAAGGCAGGCGTCACGCGGGTCACAGCAGTGCATCTTCGCCTGGGTGTCCTGTCGGGCGTGGTGCGTGACGCGCTGCTTTTCGGATTTGATGTCGCCGCCGCTGGCACACGGCTGGAAGGGGCGCGGCTGGAGATTGAGGATGTGCCATTGCAGGCGTACTGCGCACAGTGCGGCGCGGTTGTGGTATTGCCCAATCCGCAGCGCTTTCGCTGCCCGCAGTGCGATGCGCCGTGCGGACGCATCGTGACGGGGCAGGAGATCGAACTGACGGCGCTGGAATATGAGGAGAACGCGCCGGAAGTCACAGCGTCGTGAATGTCCGGCGCTGGCATATCGCGAAAGACAAAGGCGCCCGTAGCGATAGAGCCGACTGATACGGGATAATCCCCGAAGGAGGCGCTATGGCGCATCTATCGCTTCGCCCACAACCGATCGGCATCTTTCCCGCACCGACAGGGTATCTGGTGATCCCGCCTGTTGCAGGCGCCGAAGAGGTATGCTCCGCTCTCCTCGCAGGGCAAACTCCTGATCGTGTGCCCGATACGCTCCGTTTTTACACCATGGCGCTGGCGGACGACTGGCAGGGCGCCTGGCATGCCTTGCTGCGCGACTCGTCGCCGGAAGCGCACTATAACCGCTTTGTGTTGCGCAGCGATCCGGAGGTGTATGCGCATCTGCGGCGGGAATTCCATGGCGACCTGGCTGCCCTGCTCGATCTCGTCGCATACATGGGCGGTTTGAGAGATGCGCCACCCGACGTAGACGCCGTGAGCGGCGAAGTCGCAGCGTGCATCCTTCCGGCGCATGCTGCGCACGCGCTTGCCCGTCGGCAATACGATGTCGCCATCGCCGCGCTCCAGCGAGCAGTCGAAGAAGTCCGGCACATTTCGCCGCTGTTTGCCGCGCAGCTGCTTGATCGTCTGGCGACGCTCCACACCAATATCAGCCAGTCGACGGCGGCGCTTCAGGCGCTGCGCGATGCCGTCAAACTGATCAGCGGGAGTCGGCGCGTCGATCTGCGCGCGTATCTGACGTTGCGGTTAGGGATGCTCTGCCAGGATCTCGCCAATGGGCAGCGCACCTTGCTGACCGAAGCGAACAAGTGGTTCCAGGAAGCGCTGCGCTGCTGCTCCATTGAGCGCTCGCCCGAGCTCTACGCGCTGGCGCACTACCGGCTGGCGCTGACGATCCTGGCGCTCGCGCCAGCAGGCAATGGCAACGACACTGTGCGCGAGCGAGCGATCCAGTCGCTGCGTGAGTCGCTCCGGGTCTACACCTGTGAAACGCATTACGAGCAGTGGCTCAACGCGCAGGTTACACTTGCCAATGCGCTGCGCATTTCGTCCGGTTCATCCCCTGCCGATCATCTGCGCGAAGCAGTGCGCCTGTACGACGAAGCGCTGGCAAGCCGCGATCAGGAGAGCGACCCGCTCTGGTACGCGCGCCTGCTGGCAAATCAGGGGAACGCGCTGTTTCACCTCGGCGAGATTGCCCGCGCCCGCGATTGCCTGATTCGCGCTCGCTCCATCTTCCTCGCCAACCGCGACTACGGCGCTGCGGCGCTGCTCGACGAGGCGCTGGTTGAGATTGAGAGCCGCGGGTTAGGGGTTAGGGGTTAGGGATCAGGACCTGCCGGCGCGTGACTGTCACCTCGCCCGCTCCCCGGCGTTGCGCTTGCGCTGTCGCTCCGACCGGGACGCTCACCGATGGCTCGCCGCTGGCGGGTGATCGTCACGGATGGCACGCACCGCCTGTCGCTCGCCAGCGCCCACGGGGGGCGGGGCGCGTTGGGCGCCCAGGGGGCGCCCCTCCACCAGCGATCCCGCGTTTGGGCGCCCACCGGGGGGCGCCCCTACAGCACACCCACCGACATCTGGTGCGCACTGCACGTCGCTCGCCAGCGCCCACGAGGGGCGGGGCGCGTTGGGCGCCCACCGGGGGGCGCCCCTCTACCAGCGATCCCGCGTTTGGGCGCCCACCGGGGGCGCCCCTACAGCCGCAACCTAACGGGTTCGCCGATGCCGAACGCACCTGCCGGCGTCGGGGTAGGACCCGGCGCCTGTCTGCATCCCGGCAATGCGCCTGTGCCGTCGCGCTGCGCAAGACCCCTGCATGCCGCCCGCCGCCGGTGGGTGACGGTCACATCTGAACAGGTCACCGCACCACCAGTGGCAGCGCCACATTCGTCAGCGCCACATCGTGGGCGAAGACATCAAAGAACCCATTGGTATCATTCTCCACCAGATCGGTGGCGTTTGATGCAAACGCCACCGTCCATCCGAAGCGTGCAATGGCGACTTCTCCGGGAGCGCCATTCGCCTGGGCGCCGCCGGTGGCGACCGAGACGCGGATTGTCTGTCCTGTGACGCGATCATGCAGAAACACGTCCCGCTGCGCGTTCGTGTCGCCTGGCGTCAGATTCGTTGCATTTGAGATAAAAGCGATGAAGCGCCCATCGGGGGAGATAGCAGGGCGATCCGAGATATTATTGCCCTGTGTCCCATCCGAAGCGACTGAGACGCGTGTCGTCTGTCCGGTCTGACGATCATGGACGAAGATGTCTGCGTGGCCGTTGGTGTCGTTCGACGCCAGATTCGTTGCGAGCGACGCAAAGGTTACGAAGCGCCCGTCGGCGGAGATGCCAGGGAGCGAAGGATGAACGTTGGACGCTCCATTCGCCTGCGACCCGTCCGAAGCGACCGAGACGCGCGTCGTCTGCCCGGTCTGACGGTCGTGGACGAAGACGTCGATCACTCCATTCGTATCCCCTGCAACCAGATTCGTGGCGTCGGAGAGAAAGACGACATAGCGCCCGTCGGCGGAGATGGCGGGAAAGAAGGAGAACCCATTCGCCTGCGCGCCATCTGAAGCGACTGAGATACGCGTCGTTTGCCCGGTCTGGCGGTCGTGGACGAAGACGTCGATGGCGCCATTCGTGTCGCCCGCAACCAGGTTCGTGGCTGCGGACGTAAAGGCGACGTAGCGCCCATCAGCAGATATGGCAAAAAGGCTGTTTTCGTCATTCGCCTGCGACCCGTCTGAGGCGACCGAGACGCGCGTTGTCTGCCCCGTCTGGCAGTCGTGGACGAAGATGTCACCAAGCCCATTCGTGTCGCCCGCGACCAGGTTTGTCGCGCTGGAATAAAAGGCGACATAGCGCCCGTCGGCGGAGAGAGAGGGACTGCCGGAATGGTCGTTCGCCTGCGCGCCGTCCGAGGCGACCGAGACGCGTGTCGTCTGCCCGGTCTGGCGGTCGTGGATGAAGACGTCCGACTTACTGTTCGTATCGCCTGTCACCAGGGTTGCGGCATAGGAAGAGAACGCGACAAATCGTCCGTCAGCGGAGAGCGATGGTTCCCACGATGCGCCGCCGGTCGCCTGTGCGCCGCCGGTCGCCGTTGAGACCCGCGCGGTCGTCGTCAGGCGCCGCTCATGCACAAAGATGTCGCTTGCACTATTGGTGTCGCCCGTCACCAGGTTCGTGGCATTGGACGCGAAGGCGACGACGCGCCCGTCAGTGGACAGGGCGTGGGCGCGGAATATGAGAGGAACCGCCTGGTTGCCCTGCGCGCCGCCAATCGACAGCGACACGCGCGTTGTGCGTCCGGTCCGCCGGTCGTGCACGAATGCGTCGGGTTGCCCGTTCGTGTCGCCAGGAACCAGGTTGGTCGCTGCCGATGAGAATCCGACTACCGTTCCATCCGGCGATAGCGATGGGAACTGTGATGCACCGTTACCCTGCGCGCCGCCCGTGGAGACCGAGATGCGCGTTGTCTGCCCGGTCTGGCGGTCGTGCACGAAGACATCGCTCGCTCCGTTCGTATCGCCAGGGATCAGGTTAGTTGCTGCGGATGTGAAGGCGACGATGCGCCCATCAGCGGATATGACGGGCAGGAACGAAAATCCATTCCCTTCTGTATTGTCCGAGGCGACCGAGACGCGCGTCGTTTGCCCGGTCTGGCGATTGTGAACGAAGACATCAGTCGTCCCGTTCGTGTCGCCCGCGACCAGATTTGAGGCATTGGAGGCAAAGGCGATAGAGCGCCCATCGGCGGAGATTGAGGGTGTAAACGAAAGGTTATTGGCTTGCGTCCCGCCTGAGGAGACCGACACACGCACGATTTCTCCCGTCTGCAAGTCGCGGACGAAGATGTCGGTCTGCCCATTC
>JAUQOW010000155.1 GCA_030550675.1 Chloroflexota bacterium | reverse complement strand
GCGACCCAGAATCGAGTGAAGCGTTTATCTATCTCGGTTCAGCGACAATGTTACTCAATCGTCTCTATCCGAGAAAATAGTTTCCGATCATGCTCTGAGAAAGACGCGCCCCCTGCGATCCGCGAATGATGGCGGTTTCGCACGTTGCTGGCACAAATGCTTCAAACCCTTCGATTGCTCGCAGATAATCGCGGCTGAGCGAAAGACAGCAGTGGGTATACGGTGTGTTCTGGAAATACTGCCGGAGTGTGGTGAGCGCTTTCGGGCGAAGAAGGAGCGCCTGTTCGGGCGTTAGACGCTGATCGTACCATGGAATAAGCGTTGAGGACGGAATGATGCCGAAACGCGCCGAGAGAATGGCAATATCAAGTGAAGCCGAAGCATGAGGATGTGTGCGCAGAAATCTGCGCAGGACGCGAAACTGCGGTCCGTCGTAGCGTTCCAGGGCGGGAAGCGGTTCCGTATCGGTGCGCTTGCGTTGGGAGCAGGCGATCAGCAGGAATGATCGTGGTTGGGTCATAGGTTACGTCACTGCACGCACCTTGCAGCGCGCCTGCCAGATATCCTGGACTTCAGCGGCGTAACGGGTCAATAGTTCATTAATGGCGTCTCCCAGCAGGTTGAAGTGGCGATAGATCCAGTGCGATGCCAGTTAGCGACCGTCGTAGGTGATTTCCTGGTCGGTTATGAACAGGGTATGCATCGTGTGAGCGCCGTTATGTCAGCCTTCCTGAGCGATGCTCCCGGCTGATCGATGAGTGACGCGCCGCCAGGTCAGAATAAGTATCACCGCAAAGGCGGTCATCCAGAGTTTGCCGACGACCTGACCCGCCAGGAACTCCAGCGAGCCGAACGCGAGCCAGAGGAAGAGCGCGCTGTCCACAACGACGCCGACGGTGTTGGACGCCACGACGGCGCCCAGCCAGTGGCGCTGGCGCAGCGGCGAGTAGACGGCGAAATCAGCCAGTTCGCTGAAGAGAAACGCCAGCCCGCTGGCAAGCGCCAGTTGTGCGCTCAGGGTCGCGGAGAGCGCCGCTCCGGCGACAATCGCAGCAGCGACCCACCGTCGTCCCAACGTTTCCTGCAAGGCGTCGCGCAGGGAAAATGCGAGACCGGCGAAGTAGACGCCTGCCGGTGCGGTGAGCCCAAACCCGACAGAGACGAACCCGATGGCTGAGATAGCGACATTGGCGGCGAAGATGGTGGCAATATAGCCTGCAAGGGTCAAAAAACCAGCCGTGCGGTACGACACATGCGCTCCCTTTGTGCGTTGCTCTTGTCCCGCGCTCGCGCGACATCGCCTATCGCTATGGACAGGCGGTTTGCCCGCTGGCGGTAAGGAGACGGCTCTTGGTTCGGCAGATTATACCGCATTGCTGCGGCGCTCTTGCAAACCTGGATCGCCTCAACTTTCCTCTTCTATCCCCACGAGTGCGTAGATTACCCCGCCGTACACAACGCGGCTGACAAGCGGGTGCAGGGATGCGTCGCCAGAAGCGCGCCGGTAAATGGAGCGCGTGTTTGCCTCGTGCTCGATAATTAGGTAGTCGCCGTTGGCGCGGACAGGCGGATCGCCGGGGTTGATCGTCGTTTCGTCATAACCGGGTGCATCGTCCATGGGGATGCTCCTTTCATGATCGGGCCATTGTTGGGCGCCCACGGGGGGCGCCGCTACGACCGACACTGGCGACGGGCGCCCACGGTAAAGCGCCCCTACCTGCTTGGGCGCCCCTACCGCGCCGCTGCGTCGTTGCGCAGGGTGATCGGAACGGCGGTCGGTCCTTCGACGCCGGTTTCGATCAGGGTGTTGCTCACAATCGTCGTGGCGCGCCGCTCGAAGATCGCGTTGGTGATCTCATCAACCAGCGCAATCGCGCCATTGTAGCCGACGATAGATCGGCGGTGATAGCCGAAACGGTCTTCAACCGGGAAACCGACCCGCACAAGCGGGATGTTTTCCGCGTCGGCGATGAACTTGCCTTTCGAGTGCCCGATGAGCAGATCGACCGGTCGTTGCCTGATGCGCTTGTGCAGTTCGTGCAGATCGCCCTTGAGAATGATCTCGCTCTCGACCCCCAGTTCTTCCGTCAGTTCGACCATCCGCTCCCCCCAGGGGCGGTTGTCGGCAGCGGTCAGGATGTATGCCGGGGTCATGCCCATTTCGGCGGTCAGCCCGACCAGCCCTTCGAGCAGGTCGGGATCGCCGAAGAGCGCAACGCGCAACCCGGTGGTGTACATATGCGTATCGACCAGCGCATCGAGCAGGCGCGCCCGCTCGACCTCCAGCGCTTCGGGGATCGTGTGGTCGGTGATTTCGACCAGCGTGTTGACGAAGGCATCGGTATTCTTCAAGCCAATGGGCATCGTCAGCACATGGGCGGGCACGTTGTAGCGCCGCTCGTAAATATGCGCCGCTTCGCCGCCGATGTGACGCTGGAGCGCAATTGTCGCCAGCGACTTTGAGGAGCTGCGCAATTCCTCGACCGTTGTGCCGCCGCGCGGGAAGTGGGGGCGCGGGCTATAGTAGCCGCCGTCGAGGGTCTCCGAATAATCGGTGATCCACAACCCGTGCAGCCCCATTTCGCGCACGATATGTTTCAGTTCGCGGATGTCGCCGGGGTTGACCCAGCCGGGGATGATGTTGATTTTGCCGTTGGTCTCGCCTTTCTTCTTGCGGCGCTCCGGCAGATTGAGCGCGATCTCCTTGAGAAAATTGTCGAAGCCAGTCGTGTGGTTGCCGATGTACGACGGAGTTTTGACCGATAGGATTGGGATGGTCACTTCCGGATGCTTGTCTAAAAACTCGTCGATGATCGCAGGAATGTCGTCGCCGATCGTTTCTGAGAGGCAGGTCGAACAGACCATGATCATCGTCGGATGGAACCGTTCCCAGATATTCTTCAATGCCGCGAGCAGATTCTGCTTGCCGCCGTAGACCGTCGTCTTTTCGGTGAGCGAGGTGGTGGCGACTTCGACCGGTTCGCGGAAGTGGCGCGCCATCTGGTGTCGCGGATAGGTGGCGCATCCCTGTGAGCCGTGGTTGATGGTGATGGCGCCGTGAATGCCGTAATTGGCGAGCATCGCCCCGATTGGCGCGCATGAGCGGGTGGGGTTGATGGCGACGGCGCGTTCCTGAATGGTGAGACAACTGGTCATGACTCCACCTCCTCGAAACCGTGCGTTGTGTGGCGATCGGCGGGCGCCGGTCGGGCGTGCTGATGCAGAAGATTCCAGACTGGCGCGTGCAGGGCTTTGTCGATGTCGCGTGCGAAGTTGACCATGCCCACAAACCCGGCGTAAGGTCCGGTGTCGTAGGTGTGCCCGTTGACGAACGGCACGCCGAGTTTGTATGCCAGGTACCGCTCCTTGTTACCGGAGATGAACAGGTCGGGGCGGCGCCGGATCAGGATTTCTTCGATTTCGGGAACGTTTGGGTTGTCGATAATCAGCGCGCCTTCCGCGATCTGCCTGAAAATCTTCTCGTAATCGTCAGTGTGCCCGAAGGTCGTCGCTACAGTTTCGGTCTCCATGCCCAGTTCGCGCAGGAGTTCAATCCAGTGCCATGCGCGCGGACCGCCCTGGTAGATGAAAACCCGTTTGCCCTGCAGGCGCTGGCGATAGGCGTCGATGTGGGGTTGAATGCGGGCGACTTCGCGGGCGATCACCTCTTCGGCGCGATCTTCAAGCCCAAAGAAGGCGGCGGTGTCGCGCAGCGCCTGTGACATATGCTTGATGCCCCAGAGCGTGACGTTGATGTAGGGCGTGCCATACTTTTCCTTCATCATGTCGGCGATGTAGGTGGCGGATCGCTGGCAGTGGACGATGTTGAGCGCCGCCTTGTGCATGATCTTCAGGTCGTCCACCGAGACGTTGCCGGTGAAGCGGGCGATGATCCGCAAGCCGAGCGCCTCAAACAGATACTCGAAGGTGCGGATGTCATTCTTGATGTTGTAGTCGCCGATGATGTTGATTGAGCGGCTGAAATCGCCCTCCGGCTCGACTGAGCCGACGAGCTGGCGGAAAATCGTCTCATTGCCGACGTGGTGCCCCAGCGACTGGCTGACGCCGCGAAATCCTTCGCACTCAAAGAACACTACCGGCTTGCCGATGATCGCCTCCGCCTGTTTGGCAATATCGCGCCCGTCGTCGCCGATCAGCGCCGTGGAGCAGGTGTTGTAGACGAAGACCGCCTTCGCGTCGGGGAACTCGGCGTTCGCTTCGATGATCGATTGCAGCAGCTTCTTCTCGCCGCCGAAGACGATGTTCGTCTCGTTCATATCGGTGACGAAGGTGTACTTCATGTGAAAATCGCTGTCGGCAAGGTGCGGACGGTAGCCCCACGAGAAGAACGCGCACCCGATTGGTCCGTGGGTCAATTGAATGGCGTCCTTCACCGGTCCGCCGACGACGCCGCGACAGCCAGCGTAAGTGCAGCCGCGCTCGGTCATGTCGCCCGGCGTGGTTGCGACGTTGTTGGCGATGAAACAGGCGGTTCCATCGCCGCGCTGACATGTTCCGCCCGGTCCCTTGAGCGCGATATGGATCGCGCGTTCAGGCAGGGTCTGATTGCATTTGAATTGCATGGCGTTGCTCCTTCCGCTGCGCCAGAAACTTCGGAATACAGACTCGTTCGCCCGCGCCGCACCCCTCTTCTCCGGGCACGCCGATGGCATCGGCGCGGCATCGCTGGCAATTGCGAAACTGCTCAATGACCGTTGCGCACTCGTCGCGCACCCGGTTGACCAGGTCGGGCGAGGGTTCCGGCAAGTGCGCAAACTTCGCCAGCGGCATGAGCGGGATGATGTTCATGATGTACGCGCCATGATCTTTGACGACGCGCGCGACATCGATCAGGTGACGGTCGTTGACGCCGGGAATGAGGACCGAGTTGACCTTGACCGCCATCCCGCGCAGCGCCGCCTCCCGCAAACCGGTCAACTGGTTGCGCAGGAGCAGCGTACACGCCTCGCGTCCGCGGTAGGTCTTGCCCTGGTAGCGCACATAGGCGTATATCTGCTCGCCGATAGCCGGGTCAACGGCATTGATCGTGATCGTCAGCGTCGTGATGCCAGCCCGCTCGATGGCGTCGATCTGATCCGGCAGCAGCAAGCCGTTGGTCGAGAGACAGCGGATCAGTTGCGGAAACTCATCGCGCGCGCGCTCGAATGTGGTGAGCGTCGCCTGATTCGCCAGCGCATCGCCTGGACCAGCCACGCCAAGAACGCGCAGGCGCGGGTCGCGGGCGATGGCGTGGCGCACCGTATGCAGCGCCTCGTCGGGCGATACCACCCGCATCGTGACGCCGGGGCGATTCTCGTTCGGGCAGGCGTACTTGCGGATGCAATAGTTGCACTGGATGTTGCAGCGCGGCGCCACCGGCACGTGGATACGCCCGAAACGAAAATGCGCTGCGCGGCTGTAACACGGATGCGTGCTCAGATCGACTTTGGGAAAACAGGACCCCTGACACGCACCAGCGGATGAAGCGTCCATTGAAGCCTCCATGACGCCAATGCGCCGCTAATCGACGATTCCGTATTCGCGCATTAAGTCCTCGAGTTCTTCCTGGGTGATGGGGGTCGGGATGGTGAACTCGTCGTTCTCATCGATCTTGCGCGCCAGCTCGCGGTACTCTTGCGCCTGCGGCAAATTCGGGTCGTAGTCGATGACGGTTTTCTTGTTGATCTCGGCGCGCTGCACGTCCTTGCTGCGCGGGATGAAGTGGATCATTTTCGTATTGAGGCGGCGCGCGAACTCTTCAACCAGCGCCTGCTCGTTCTCGACGAGGCGTGAGTTGCAGATCAATCCGCCGAGGCGGGCATAGCCGCGTTCGGCGAACTTCTTGATGCCTTTACAGATGTTGTTCGCCGCGAAGAGCGCCATATACTCGCCAGAACAGACGATGTAAATCTCTTCGGCGTACCCTTCGCGGATCGGCATGGCAAACCCGCCGCACACCACGTCGCCGAGCACGTCGTAGAAGACATAATCGAGGTTGTCCTTGTATGCGCCCAGGGCTTCAAGAGTTTGAATAGCGGTAATCACCCCGCGACCGCCGCAGCCGACGCCGGGTTCGGGTCCGCCTGACTCAACGCATTTGATGCCGCCGTATCCCTGGACGACTACGCGCTCGAGTTGCACATTGTCAGGACCAAAATCGCGCAGTGTGTCGAGCACCGACGGCTGACGCACGCCACGCAGCAGCAGACGGGTGCAATCCGCCTTGGGGTCGCACCCGACGACCATCAACCGATACCCCATCGACGCCAGTGCGGCTGCTGTGTTTTGTTGCGTGGTGGACTTGCCGATCCCACCCTTGCCGTAAAAAGCGACCTGACGCATCGTTGTGCTCCTTTCCATCGAACGAACGCGCGCAGCATGCTGCGCGTGAGCGCAAACTGATCAGTCGTGAGTGCGCGAACGAGGATTGAGCAGGGCAAGCGGCAACAGAGGAGCGGGTGCAGAGTACAGCGAAGGATATGCACCGGCGCTCACGCCGCCGCTGCGTGACCCTGGCGGCAATCCAGGGCGCACCGAATATGGTCCCGGCAGCATGAGCGGGAAGGGGACATATGCTATAATGTCACCGCATCGGCGCTCACGCCGCCGCTGCATCGATCCCCCGCCGGCGCCAGCGGCGCGGGGATCGCCTGTTACCTGAGCCGATCGGCTGGAACCTAGGCTGCAGGATCGCCAGGATTACGATTGCAGTGCCAGTGCAATCGTCTCCCTGTTCCTGGTGGAATGCGAATCCCAAAACTCAGCCCGCTTGTTGAATGTCGCTCAGGCTGGTTGGCGCATCGCTGCCCAGAGGCGTCATCGAGGATCACGACACTGTGGCGTCGCAGGGATTGAGCGTGACGATAGTTTGCACGAGAGCCAGGACGCTCAACGCCACTGTTGAATTCCATCGGCGGGATTTGGAGAGAATATACCATTGAAGAGCAGGTTTGACAATACTCTTTTGAGACATGATAGTTAACATTCGATAACCAATGAGGTGTGGTTGTTTGTTTTGAACATATTCATTTGCGCTAAGGCGGTGGTTGCCTGGAGCAGGCGACGCATACAGATCCGGAAGCGGAGCACGCGGTGAACGTCGGGTGGCTGGGCGGGGATGCGCAAGTGACCGTCACCTGGATCAAGGCGTGTGCTATAATGCTTGAGCGAGCAACGCCAGGCGCTGTGCTGAAAGCCTCGGAAGATTGCGCCAATGACGTCCCGTTTGACGATTCATGTGCTCTTCACGCTGGATTGTGAGAGCATTGCAATCCGCACTGCGAAGGAAGGACCGCGCACCTGGGAACAGAGCGCGCGCGCGATTGAGGGGTATTCCAATCGGCTGCTCCGCGCTGGCTATCCGCCAACGCTCTTTCTATCGCCACAGTGCGCGGTTGAGCATACGCCGCTCCTTGAGGAACTTGCCGAACGCGGCGCCGAACTCGGGTTGTACGTCAATCCATTGCAGGCGGAGAGCGGGTCGTACCGCAATTTCCTGGGAATGCTGTCGCCGGAGGCGCAGCGCCGGTTGATCGATGAGGCTGCCGAACGTTTTGCTGACGCCATCGGCGTCCGTCCGCGATCGTTTCGCCCCTGCAAGCATTCGGCAAGCGATGATACCTACCGCCTCCTCTACGAACTTGGCTTTCGCCAGGGATCAATCGCCCAGCCCGGATTTGTGCTGCCGCGCATCGGAGTGGATTGGGAACACGTCACGCACCACCCGCGTTATGTTGACAGTCATCACCGCGAACGCTCCGGCGATCTGCCATTTCTCGACGTGCCGGTGACGACTGACCCGGAGCAGCGGCAGATCACCAACCAGCCATATGAACTGCGGATCGATGCCGGAAGCTTCGAGGCGCTGCACCAGCCGGTGATCGACCGGGCAATCGAGCGGATGATCGAGGACGCGGCAGCGTTCTGCGCGCTCTGTTTTACGTCCGACAATCGTCCGGCTTATGACAATGATGATGATAAGCATAGCCGGACGCTGGAAGCCATCCTCGATTATCTCGAAGCGCTCCGCGAACGTCACGATCTCGTGCCGACCACCCTCGCTGGCGCGCATGATCGCTTCCGCGCCTTGCGGCACACGGCGAGCGTGTCGCAGGCATAAACAGGCGCTTCCATGGTTCGTCACCTGACTCTGGTTCTGGCATTCCCCTCCGTTGTCTGGCGTCGCCTGCTGAGCCATCTGGGGCTGGCGCTGGCGGTCTGGTCCGGCATGGCGCTGGCGGTCGGCATGGCGGTCAGCATTCCGGTGTATGCCGAGGCGTCCGGGTATCGCATTCTGCTGGCGGCGCTCACTGAGCGCGCTATCGCCGATCCGCTGCCGCCCTTCGCCATGGTCTACCGCTACGGCGGTGCGTCCGATCCCTCGATCTCCTGGCAGCAGTATCTCCTGGCGGATCAACTGGCGGGGAATCTGCCAGCGGCGGGGATCGACCTGCCGGCGCCGCCGAGCGTCCGTTTCGCGGCGACGGAAAAACTGCGCGTTGGCTTTCCCGATGGCGCTGGCAGAGAAGTGTTATTCGCCCGCATCGGGTTCCTCAGCGGCATCGAACGCCATATTCAGATCGTCGAGGGCGATCTGCCGCGCCCGTTCACCGGCGAAGGACCGCTCGACGTGCTGGTGTCGGAAACGACGGCGTCGAAGAATACGCTGCTGATCGACGATCTGTACCTGGTGCAATCGACCGGTCGCGGACCGCGCATCGATGTGCTGGTGCGGATCGCGGGCATCTGGCGACCGGCGGACGCCGACGCGAGTTACTGGTTTCAACCGCCATCGACGTACAGCGATGTGTTTCTCGTGCCGGAGGAAAGTTTCGCCCGGATCGTTGATGTTCCCGATGCGCGCTTCGTGACCCTGACGGCGTGGTATACCGCGATCGACGGCAGCAGCGTGCGCAGCGGCGATGTCGAGCGGCTGCGGGAGCGAATCGAGACGGCGACCGCCGATATTCAGCAACTGCTGCCCGGCGCTCAGTTGGTGCGCTCGCCAATGGAGGCGCTGGAACGCCATCGCGATCAGGTGCGGGTATTGACCGTTACGCTGGCGCTGTTCGCCGTCCCGCTGCTGGTGGTGATCGGGTATTTTGTGCTCCAGGTCGCCGAAATGACTGTCGCGCGCCAGCGGCAGGAGATGGCAGTGTTGCGCAGTCGCGGCAGTTCGCGCTGGCAGGTTCTGGGGCTGGCGCTTGGCGAAGCGCTCTTGCTTGGCGCGGCGGCATGGGCGGCTGGCTTGCCGCTGGGATGGTTGCTGGCGCAGTTGATCGCCTGGACGGTCTCGTTTCTCCGATTTGCGCCGCTCGACGCTCCCACGCCGATGCTGCTTCCCGCCAGCCCGTGGCATGCGCTGGCGACGATTCTCCTGACCTTGCCAGCAGTGCTGTTGCCTGCCCTGAGCGCCGCCGGGCGCACGATTGTTTCGTACAAGAGCGAACGCGCGCGCGTCACGCGCCCGCCCCTCTGGCAACGGATTTACCTCGATATTCTTCTGCTGATACCCGCAGTCTATGGTTATCAACAGTTACGCCTGAGTGGTATGATTGGCGTGCCGGGCGTAACTGTCGGCGCGGACGATCCGTTTCGCAATCCGCTGCTGCTCCTGGCTCCGGCGCTCATGGTCTTTGCCGGTACGCTCATTGGCATGCGCTTTCTGCCGCTGCTGCTGCGGTTGCTGGCATGGATCGCAGGGCAGGCGCCGGGCGTGGCGCTGGTGACGGCGCTGCGCTTCCTGGCGCGCACGCCGGGGATGTATGGCGGTCCGGCGCTGCTGGTGGCGCTGACGCTGGCGCTGGCAACGTTCACGTCATCGATGGCGCTGACGCTGGATCGCCACAGCGAAGAGCGAGCGTACTATCGGGGTGCGGCGGATGTGCGTCTGGCGTACCCTGGCGCAGCAATCACCTCGGCGAATATCGCTGGGGATCGCGAGATCGCACCGGCGGAAACTCGCCTCGATCTGAGCGGCGGTGCGCTGGGAACGACCGGCGAAGCCGATACGACGCCGAGCACGGCATATATATTCATTCCAATGGAAGAGTATTTGACCATTCCCGGCGTGACCGGCGCCACGCGGGTTGCTCCGAGCAAGGTGGATATCATCGTGGGAAATAATCCGGCAACCAGCGGCATCTTTTATGGAGTCGACCGGACGACGCTAGCGGCGGTGCTGGCGGACGCCTGGCGTCCCGACTACGCCGATGAGTCGCTGGGCGCGCTGATGAATCGGTTAGCGGACTACCCGGATGCAGCGCTGGTGTCGGAAACATTCGCCCGACAGCGCGGGCTGCGGATCGGCGACCGCTTCGCGCTGGCGATGAATGATCGCGGACAGACGCAGAATGTGACGTTTATCGTGGTCGGTACGCTCAAATACTTTCCAACGCTCTACGATCAGGGTCCGCCGTTCGTGATTGGAAACCTGGATTACAGTTTCGACTCGCAGGGCGGCCAGTATCCATATGAGGTCTGGTTGTCGCTGGCGCCTGACGCAAACCTGCCAACGGTCGCAGCTGCGGGGATCGGGTATGGGTTGCGGATGATCCGGTCCACGCCGCAGGCGCTGCTCGATCTCGATCTGCGCCGACCGGAGCGGCAGGGTCTGTTCGGTTTGCTCTCGGTCGGCTTTCTGGCGACGACGGTGGTGACGGTGATCGGGTTCGTCGCCTACACGCTGCTCTCGTTCCAGCGGCGATTGGTGGAGTTGGGCGTTCTGCGCGCAATCGGGTTGAGCACACGGCAATTGAGCGCGCTGCTAGTGGTTGAACAGACGCTGGTCATCGGATCTGGCGCTGCGCTCGGCACCGCTGTTGGCATTCTGACGAGCAGATTGTTCATCCCATTCTTGCAGGTGCGCACGGGGGTCTACCCGGAGACGCCGCCGTTCGTCGTACAGATCGACTGGGAACGGATCGCTCTGGTGTATGGCATTTCCGGCGGACTGCTGGCAGCGACGGTTATTGCTATTGTGCTGCTCCTGCGTCGAATGCGGATCTTCGAGGCGGTGAAACTTGGCGAGGCGGTGTGAGCAGGGCGTGCAAAATCTTGAAGAACTGGCATGCGTCTGCTACTATAGCCGCAATCGCGTACTACAGGAATAAGGAGTGCCTTCATGCCTCGATTTGCAATGTTCATCTGCGCCAGCGTCGTCGCAGCCGGGTTGCTGACAGGCGTTGCACGAGTGATGGAAGCGGCGGCGCCGCGCGCTATTCCGCAGGCGCCGTTATTGGCGCTGACCGAAACGGCTGAAGTGCGTCCGACGGAGACGCCGCCGCCGACGACCCCGCCGGGGACGCCGCCGCCGACGACCCCGCCGGGGACGCCGCCGCCGACGACCCCGCCCGAGACGCCGCCGCCGACGACCCCGCCCGAGACGCCGCCGCCGACGACCCCGCCCGAGACGCCGCCGCC
>JAUQOW010000016.1 GCA_030550675.1 Chloroflexota bacterium | reverse complement strand
ATGATCCGCTGCTCGAATTCGTGCAGAAGCCATCGAGAGCCGCCGACGCTGCAGAAACAGTGACAACGCTGAAGCAGGCGGGTATCGCGGTGAGCCTGATCATTCTCGTCGGGCTGGGGGGCGACCGCTTCGCCGCCGGGCATGTCGCCGATACAGTTGCGTTGCTCAACCGGCTGCCGCTCGGCGGCGGGGATATCATCTATTTCAGCATGCTTGTTGAACGTTCACAGGCGCCGTACAGCCAGCGCGCAACGGAAGCGGGCATTCGACCGCTCGACAAAACCGAACTCCGGGCACAACGTCAGGCGATTGTGGCGGGATTGCGTTTTGGTTCGTCTGGTCCACAGATCGCCACGTATGATATTCACGAGTTTATCTATTGATCGGAGGTCGAGATGGTTCGAGGGCGCATCATTGTGGATACGGAACGTTGCAAAGGATGCGGTTTATGTGTCGCGTTTTGTCCTAAAGGCGTTGTGCATCTCGCGGCTTCGCTCAATGCCGCCGGTCATCATCCTGCGCAACTGCGCGATCCCGACGGCAAATGCACCGGGTGCACTATTTGCGCTCTGGTATGCCCTGAAGCGGCGATCACGGTCTATCGCACATTCTCCGTCAAAGCCAGCGTCACGGCTGGCGGCGTGTGCGCTCTGGAAGCAGCGTCGTAATTCACCCGGAGTGTAAAGAGGAGATCGCAATGGCGCGAGAACTTCTGAAAGGCAATGAAGCAATTGCTGAGGCGGCGATCCGTGCTGGCCTCGATGCCTATTTTGGCTATCCGATCACACCGCAGACTGAGCTTCTCGAATATCTGGCGCGGCGCATGCCTGCGCTTGGACGCGCCTTCGTGCAGGCTGAGAGCGAGGTGTCCGCCATCAACATGGTGTATGGCGCCGCCTGCGCCGGGAAGCGCGCGATGACCTCGTCGTCCGGTCCGGGCATCAGCCTGATGCAGGAAGGGTTGAGTTACATCGCAGGCGCCGAACTGCCTGCTGTTGTGGTGGATGTGATGCGCGGCGGACCCGGATTGGGCAATATCGCCGCCTGCCAGTCGGATTATTTTCAAGTGACCCGTTCAGCCGGGCATGGCGATTTCCGTCCGCTGACGCTGGCGCCGGCGACGATTCAGGAAGCGATTGATCTGACCGGGCTGGCGTTCGATATGGCGGAGCGGTACCGCATGCTGGTGATTCTGCTGATCGACGGCAATCTGGGTCAGATGATGGAGCCTGCCGAGTTGCCGCCGTTTCGCCAGATGTCTTCAACAATGCCGGAGTGGGCTGTGAGCGGCGCTGAAGGGCGACCCCATCGGATCATCACATCGCTCTACCTCCAACCGGAGGCGCTGGAACAGCACAACCTGAAGCTGCAAAAGAAACTCGCCGTTATCGCCGAGCGCGAGCAGCGTTTCGCCGGTCTGTACCTGGAAGACGCCGATCTGATCGTCGTCGCCTTCGGCAGCGCGGCGCGCGTGGCGCAGAATGCGGTCGAAGCGGCGCGCGCGCGCGGCATGGCGGTCGGATTGTTCCGCCCGATCACCCTTTCCCCCTTCCCGGTGCGTGCACTGGAGCGACTGACGCCGCGCGCGCGCGCGTTCCTGGTCGTCGAAATGAACGCCGGTCAGATGGTTGAGGATGTGCGCCTCGCCGTCGCCGGTCGTGCGCCGGTGCGCTTCTACGGTCGGTTGGGAGGCGTCGAAATGTTGCCGGATGAGGTGGTGCAGGCAATCGAACAGGCGATGCGCGATACGCGCGTCACCAGGAATGGTGCGCGCATGCTCGAAGAGGAGGCGCAGCGATGATGGCAGAGCAGCCTGTCTACGAACGTCCAGTCGGGTTGACCACAGCGTATACGCACTACTGCCCCGGTTGCACCCACGGCATCGCTCACCGGTTGACGGCGGAGGTTCTGGAGGAACTCGGCATTCTGGGACGCACGATTGGCGTCGCCTCCGTCGGCTGCTCGGTGTTCGCCTACAACTACATCGCCTGTGATTTCGTCGGCGCTGCCCACGGGCGCGCTCCGGCGGTCGCAACCGGGCTGAAGCGGGTGCTGCCCGACCGGATCATTTTCACCTACCAGGGCGACGGCGATCTGGCATCCATCGGATTGGGCGAAGTGTTGCATGCTGCGGCGCGCGGTGAGCAGATCACGGTCATTTTCATCAACAACGCCATCTACGGCATGACCGGCGGGCAAATGGCGCCGACGTCGCCAGCGGGCATGGTGACGACCTCATCGCCATTGGGGCGCGATCCGCAGCAAATGGGCTATCCGGTGCGAGTCTGCGAGTTGATAGCGCAGATGGACGGTGCGGCGTATGTGGCGCGCCGCAGCCTGCACAATCCGGCGGAAATCCGCCGGGCGAAGAAGGCGCTGCGCGCCGCATTCGAGTGCCAGATCGCCGGTCGCGGGTTTGCCCTGGTCGAACTGCTTTCCACCTGCCCGACCAACTGGGGTATGACGCCGGTCGATGCGCTGCAGTGGGTTGAGGAGCGGATGATACCGGTGTTTCCGCTGGGGGAGTTCAAAAATGTATCATGATCTCATCATTAGCGGATCAGGCGGTCAGGGCGCGCTGTTTGCCGGGCAGGCGCTGGCGTATGCCGCGATGGACGCCGGGTTTCAGGTCACCTGGATGCCGTCGTATGGTCCTGAGATGCGCGGGGGCACGGCGCACTGCACCGTGATCGTGTCCGATGCGCCAATCGGTGCGCCGCTGGTGCGCAACCCGCAGACGGTCATCGCGCTCAATCGTCCGTCGCTCGATAAGTACGAGCCGCTGGTCGCGAGTGGCGGTCTGCTGATTTACAACAGTTCGCTCGCCGGACGCGAACCGACGCGCCCCGACATCACGCTGGTCGCGGTGCCGGGCAACGATCTGGCGCGCGAAGTCGGCGACGAGCGCGTGCTCAATATGGTGATGCTGGGCGCGTTCCTGCGCCTGCGACCGATCCTGTCGCTTGAAGAAGTCTGTCGGGCGCTGGAACGCCACATGGCGAAGCGCCGCCATGAACTGCTGACGTTGAACCTGGCGGCGCTTCAGCGCGGGTTCAACGCGCCAGCCGTTCCCGTACCGCTCTGATGATCGTTTCCGGCGCCGGGAAGCCGCCGTCGCGGTACATCGAGTGGATCAGCTCGCCATCCACGGCGACGTCGAAGGCGCCGTCCTGCCAGGGAATGATCTCGATGCTGGCAATATCGTAGCGGAAAGCGTGCATCAGCGCCGAGACGAGTTCCAGCGTCTGCGGCTCATAACCGCATGATGCACAGTAGACGATTTTGATCTTAGGCGGATGTCGCCCGCTGTCGATGTCCATTCCTACGCCTCCTGACGAGTTGCCAGCCACTGGCCGATCAATTCGCGCAGTTCACGCACCACCTCGCGGTCGGCGAGCAGGCGGGTTTCGGCGCGAAATGCGGCGAACGCCTGCATCAAGCGCGCGCGCGGCGCATCGGGCAGCACCGCGATCGATGTTCCTGGCGCCACATCAGCGAACGCGGGATCGGTCGCGTAGAGGTTCGCCAGCATCTTCTCCTGCATCTCGGTGATGACGGCGGGACGCTCGATCCAGCGCCCGATTGGGCGGAACTGCTGATCGAAGAAGGCGAAGACCGGGATCGAACGATAAACGCCACGGTTCAGGTGCTGATCCATCAGGTCGGGGTTCTGGTCGCGCAAAAAGATGCGCAGATTGAGTTTGCCGCTCTCGGCGGCGAGACGCCCCAGAATCGGCACATTGGCAATCGCGTCGCCGCACCAGTCTTCGGTGATCACCAGCACGTTCAGGGGTTCGGGCAGGCTGGCGAAGAACTCAATATCATCGGTCGACAACTCGACGGTACGCTCATTCTCTTCGAGACGATCGCGGTTGCGGGTCATCTGCGCTTTGTATTCGTCGTAGGTCATGCCCTGCTCGAAGCGTTCTCGCGTGACGGTCATGGACTGCTGCTCTCCTTTGCTTGCTATCGGTTTCTGGTAGAGAGATACTCTGATAGAACGATGCCCATCATCCTGGAATGGGGACCGCACTCCGTAAGCAGGCGGCGTGGGCTGAGCCTGTCGAAGCCCGCGCCAATCACGAGGCGGTCAGTATCAGCGCCGTGGCTCGTGGAGCGTCCGATGAGTCGCTCTACGAGGCAGCATACGGGTGCAGGCATGAGTTGTCATGAAACGATGCTCCAGTTGCCAGCGATTGAAATCGCTCCTGGTGGGCCTGAGGCCGACCGTCCGCCTACGCGGACGGGAACGGCGACGTCCACGCGCGGTGAGCGTGTCGAACCGCGCAGATGGACGCCTGGCGGAACGCATGTCCGGCGAGGCTTCAGTCGCCAGCCATGGCGCAGCGCAGCAGGGACGCGCTTGCTTGCCGCCTGACAATTCATGTCATGCTCGCACCCGCAACATACCCGGAGAGGGTATGTTTCATATTCCACTACGCACGGAGTCAGCGGAGGGATGGCTGCGCCACAGCGCCATCGAGTCGCACGGCGGCGCCTGCTGCAGCGCTGCGGTAGATCGCATCCACAATCTCGGTGACCTGCAACGCCTGGTATGCCTGCGACACCGGTTGTCGTCCTTCGAGGATCGCGCCGACGAAATCGGCGGTCTGCACATCACCGGGGTTGTCGCGCTCACCCGGCATCCAGTCAGGTTTCCAGCTCACCAGCATATCGAGGTGCGCCTTGTTGACCTTCAGCGGAAAAACGTCCAGTCCGGCGCTGGTTCCTGAAAGCGAGACATTTTCGTAATTCTCAGGAATATTCAGCGCCCAGGAGCATTCAAGGAGCATACTGGCGCCATTGGCGAAGCGGATGAATGCTGCCGCCTGATCCTCGACAGTAAATTCGCGATAGTTCCATTGCCCCCACGGGTTGACATTCGGCGCTTTGCCAAGGTGCTGCGAGATGCTGGCGCAGACCTCGACCGGCTGCGGGTTGCCCATCAACCAGAGCGCGGTGTCGAGCAGGTGAACGCCGAAGTCGATCATGGCGCCGCCGCCCTGAATGTGTTTCTGCACGAATGTGCCCCACGAAGGGATGCCCCGACGGCGGAGGGCGTAGACCCGCGCCATATACACATGACCCAGTTCGCCCGAATCGACGACGCGGCGAGCGGCGCGCACCGGCGCCATATGGCGATAGTGGAACGCGATGCTGAGGATCTTTCCATTCCGTTCGGCGGCTGCGACCATGGCGCGCGCTTCAAGCGGGTCGAGCGCCATTGGTTTTTCGCAGAGCACGTGCAACCCGGCGTCGAGCGCAGCGATGGATGCCGGGGCGTGGAACTTATTCGGCGTGCAGATCACCGCCGCGTCGAGCTTCTCTTTCTCGAACATCTCACGATAATCGGTGTACACGCCGGGGATTTCATACTCTCGCGCGGCTGACTCCGCCAGATCGGCGACGACATCGGAGATAGCGGCGAGGCGGACATTCGGATGTTTCTTGAAGCAGGGAAGATGGCGCCCGCGCGCGATATTGCCGGCGCCGACAATGCCGACGTTGATGATGGTTGACGCGGTCATGATGAACGGACACTCCGTGAACAATGAGTTTTGCGAATATCAGGATTGAAGTGAGTCGAGGCGCACCTGCCGTCCGGTCGCTGCCGACAGGTTTGCCGCTTCCATAAGCATGGTCAGCGCGAGCGCCGCCTGAATGTTGGCGGTATGGCGCGCGCCGCGCTGGATGTGGTCCACCCACTGGACGAATGGCGGTGGTGACGATGCCGGGATTTCCTGCTCGATCCAGCCGTCAGCGCCGCGCAGGCGCAACACCGGCGGGGGCGCCTGGTAGATCAGGCTGGTGCGCGTGCCGTGCACCTCGATGGTGAACGGCGATGCAGGCGTGACAAACCCCGCCTCGACGACCGCAAGCGCGCCGCTGGCGTAGCCGAGCGTTACGACCGCGTTATCTTCCACGGCGCGCCCGGTGAGATACCCGTAGTGGGCATTGACCGTCTCCGGCAAGCCGAGGAAATGATGCGCCAGGTACATCGGGTGGCACCCCAGGTCGATCATCGCGCCGCCGCGGCACTGGTCGGGGTCATAGAAGTGTGGCGGCAGCCAGCCGTCGGGGTTCTGTTCGGTGCGCAGAGCGCCATTGTGCGCCAGGCGCGTGCGCACCAGCGTCGGCTCTCCGAGCGCGCCTTGCGCGATCAGGCTGGCAATCGCCGCCGTGTACCCTTCTGAAAGGCGCGGCAATGAAACGGTCAGCGTCACATGCGCCTGGTCGGCGGCGGCAATGATCTGATTGGCTTCGGCGAGGGTCGGCGCGAGGACCTTTTCGGTGAAGATATGCTTGCCAGCGCGCGCCGCAGCCACCATCACATCGCGGTGCATAGAGGTTGGCGCATCAACGATGACGGCATCGATCTCCGGCGACGCCAGGAGGTCGTCGAGCGACTCGTAGAATGGCACGCCGAGTTTTGCTGCGGCGGCGGCGCCGCGCGTGGGCAGTTCGTCCCACACGGCGCTGATTGCGACATCCGGGTGGTTCTGCGCCTGGCGCGTGTAGTCCCAGGCATGCACGTGCCAGTAACTCAACATAGCGACGCGAATCATGGTCGCAGGCGTCCTTTCTTGTCTGTTGCAGAGTCGTGCGGGGAGGAGAAGAGGATCCCCAGGGGCGATGCGTATCTCCGCGCGAACCCGAACGAGTGCGTTTCGCCCGCTGTGATTATACCATCAGTGAGGGCAGTCGTTGCGCTGCGCCAGAATGTCGGGCGGTTGGCTATAGGCATCTTCAGTGTCTTTGAAGCAGGGCAGTCACACAGGCGGACGTTTGGTGGTATGATAATAAGCAAGCTGTGACAATTCTGAGAATCAGCCGCTTCGCATGTTCTCCGCTTTTGGCATCGGGTAATCCGGGCATTTGCATTGGCGCTGTGTTCCATCCCCATTCTTTGCATCACGCAGTGTTGCGGAGATTACGAAATGCCGGAAGAGTCGCCGTTGTTGACGATCTGCATGCTGGGTGCGCCGCTGGTGACGCGCGAAGGGACGGCGCTTGAACTGCCGCATCAGAAATCGCAGGCGCTGCTCTACTATCTTGCTGCGAGTCAGAAATCGTATGCCCGTGATCATCTGGCGGCGCTGTTGTGGGGCGATGTGTCGTTGAATGACGCGCGCCATTCGTTGCGTTCGGCGCTCTACAAACTCAGGCAGGCGCTGCGCGTCCTCGATGCCGATGCAGTGCTGCGCACCGATGGCGACCGCCTGATGCTGGATCACCGGTATGTCGAGTGCGATCTCATCCGCTTTCAGCAGTTGATCGCTGCTGGCAGCGAGACGGATCTCCTTACTGCCGTTGGTCTGATTCGCGGTTCGTTTCTGCAAGATTTCAGCATTCCCGACTCCGTCCTGTTCGATGAGTTCATCCAGCAGCAGGATGCCTGGCTGACCCGTCACTGGCGTCTGGCGTTGGAGCGTCTCGCAACCTTTGCCGAGCAGCGCGGGGATTGGGAACAGGCGATTCGACGCCTGGAAGAGTTGACGCGCCTCGATCCGCTCGATGAACTGGCGCATCAGCGACTGATGGCGGCGTATGTGCGCAGCGGCGCGCCTGGTCTTGCCCGGCGTCACTACCAGCACGTCGAGCGCACCCTGCACCGGGAACTTGGCATTGCTCCCGCCGAGGAAACTCGCGCCGCTCTGCGTTTCGTCCTCAAGCGGCGCGACATGCGAGTCGTCGACAGGAAGCCGCAAACACCATTTGTGCGTGCGCGTCCGACGATGTTGCCGTTTGTGGGACGTTTGGCGCTGCTCGACCGCCTGTTGGAGATCAGCAGTCTGGTTGCGCAGGGAAGTGGTCGAGTCGTGCTGATTGAAGGAGAGATCGGGATCGGGAAGAGTCGTCTTGTTGATGAACTGCTTGCCCGGATCACAGCAATGCCCGGCAATCGGACGTGGCAGATCTTCCGGGGGCGTTGCTCGTCGTTTGATAGCATTCTGGCGTACAGCGCGTTTCGTGAAGCGTTCGGGCATATGCTGCCAGACCAGGTGGCGCCGTTCACAGGCGTCGAGCAGGCGGGCGCCACAGTGTCGGATCGCTTTGCTGAAGATGTGCTGCATATGCTGACCAATCTCAGCCAGCAGGGACCGATTGCGCTGGCGATTGACGACCTTCACGCAGCCGATCAGCGCACGATCCGACTGTTTGGCTATCTTGCGTTTCATTTGCATCGCCTGCCGCTGCTGCTGATCGGAACCATTCAGCATCCAGGCGATGCGTTGTTGAAGGAGATTGCAGTGGTGGGGAGGCGTCGCGGCGATCTCGACCATATCCGTATCCCGGCGTTGTCGCTCGATGCGGTGCGTGAGATTCTTGCCACCCTTAAGGCGCCTGAAACGGCTATCAAATCGCTGGCGCCGTGGCTGATGGCGCGTTCCGCTGGCAATCCGTTCATTATTGAGGCGTTGATCGCTCAACTTCAGACGGAGCAATTGCTCGTGCCTGACAAAGGAGACATGCATTTCGACAATGCCCGCTGGATTCGGTGGCGCACAGAGGCGACGCTGCCCGAACGCACACACGATCTGGTTTTGTTGCGCCTGAATGGATTGAATCCGCACGCGCGTCAGGTCGTCAATGTGCTGGCGGTCGCTGGCGTCCGTTTGCCCCTGGAGGTGATCGCGCTTGCTCTGGAATGGGACACGCACCAGGTTTATCGTGCGATTGACGAACTGATCGCCGATCGTCTAACGCTCGAACAGGGTGATATGGTGACGCTGGCGCATGAGCTATTGCGCGAAGCGGCATTGCATCACCTGAACAATTTTGCGCAGCGCTGCCTGCATCGTCGATTGGCGATAGCGTGGGAACGGTATGGAGCGACGGCGCCTGACGTGATCGAGTTGATTGCGCGCCACGCCGTCGCTGGCGGCGACGTGGAACGAGCGCGTCGCTACGGTCTGGCGTTGCTCAATGATCTGCCGTATGCCTTTGCCGGCGCCGGGACGGTCGCCTTTTTGCAACGTCTGGACGCACTGGTACGAGATGGCGCGTCGCTAGACGATCAGCGGCGTCTGGCGCATGCGCTCGGGCAGGCGTATCGTGCGCTTGGCAATATCGATCAGGCGTATGTCTGGCACCAGCGGCAGATCGAATTTGCACAACGCGCAGGGAATGCGGAAGCGGAGGTCGTTGGTTGTTTCGAACTGGCTGAAGCGGCGTTGATCCTCAACGATTACGAGGCGGTGATCGCGGCGGCGAATCGCGGGCTAGCGCGTGTCGCCTCGATCACAGCGCCGCAACGCCAGGTTATGCAGGGGCGCGGGTATCGCCTGATCGGCGCGGCGCGAGCGATGGAAGGGAGCGATCTGGAGTCTGCGGAGCATTATCTTCGCGCTGCCATCGAAGCGCACGAGCAGTCCGGCGATCAGACCAACTTGTGTCTGGCGCTGTTCGAGTTGGGCAATGTGCTCGCGCAGCAGGGGAACGTGTATCAGGCGCTGGATCTCTACCGCCAGGCTGAAGCCGTGGTCAACGACGGGCGCGCCCCGTTTTTGCAGGCGCTCGCGGCGAACAATTTCGCCTACCACAGCTTGCTGGTCGGGCGTCTCAATGATGCACAGGAGGCGCTGGATCGGGGACGCACAATTGCAGAAAACTACGGTCTGTTATCCGTTTTGCTTCATCTTTTCAGCACCGAGAGCGAAATCTGTCTGTATGTCAGCGATTGGGATCATGCCGAAGCAGCCTGTCGTCAGGGTCTGGCGATTGCCGACAGCCTGGGCAATCTCGAACGTCAGGCCGGGTATCAGGCGACGCTGGCGTTGATCCGGGCGCAACGCAGGCAGTTTGATCAGGCGCGCACGCAACTCGAAGCGGCGCTGCAAACCATTGCCAGGCGCGCCTACTGGCACCTGCGCATTCGCATGCTGCTCTGGCTTGCCGAGATTATGCTCGCGCAGGGATCTGATGATGCGGGCGCCTGCCTTGATACGGCGCTGGCGCTGGCGCGCTCGCAACGTCGCAGGCTGCTGCTGCTGCACGCTGAACGTCTCTATGCGCTGTACCTGGCGCGTCATGACAGAACCGCGGCGCAGGCGCGCCTGATTGAGTTGATCGATCAGGCGGCTGCGCTCGATATCCCGCTCGAAGTCGCACGAACTCGCGCTGCGCTGGCGCGCGTTATGCTGCAGCAAACCCCGCATTCTCCCTCAGGTCGCGCCCTCCTGGAGGGCGCCCGCCGCGATCTTTCCGCCTTCGGCGCGCTCGCCGAGGTGCGCGCGCTCGCGCTGTGAGCGTGTCTCATATGCCTCTTCCGCTATCCGCATCCCCGCCCGGCGACTGAAGCCGCGGGCTACGGTTGCGAAGCCCGCCTTCGCGGGCTGGATCGGGTGATGCCGGATCAGGTTCTCAAAAACCATAAGCCTCACTCAGGACGTGGAAGCCCGACAAGGGCTCGCGCGATCTCAGCGAGGGCTTCAGCTCGCAGCGTCTTGATGCCTGAAGTGGACGTTTCAACATAACATAACACGCCGACGGGTACATCCTTGTCATACTCCAGATGACGCTCCGTTGACGCCGAATATCAGTGGAATGATGCGCGGTTGACGCATATGATGACGGTGCGGTGACGCTCGCCCTCTATAGTACTTTCAGCCTGTTCTGCATCAAGCTTTTCTACGGAGATGAGGTTCTGGCGTGGTGTCTCGCCGTCGCACCGCAAGCCTGGCGTTGATCGAGTCGCTGACTGCTGAACGCGACGCACTTGCTCAGGAAGTCGCTGCGCTCCGCGAACGTGAACGCCGCTGCCAGGACGAAGCGGCGCTGCTGCGTGATCGTCTCGACGAACAGCGCTGGCAGCGCTGGCAGGTCTTTGAGGCGTTGATCGAAGGAACGCCGGACGGAGTGGTGATCACGACCATCGACGGTGTGATCACCTATGCGAATCGGGCATTTCAGATGATGACTGAACGCGGCGCTGAGGTGATCGGGATGCACCTGAACGACATGATTGCCCCGGAAGAGCATCGCTTCGTTTCGGCAGTCGTGCAACGCCTGCTGCAAGAAGGGACCTGGCAGGGCAGCCGCACCTATCTGCGGCGCAATGGGAGCACATTCGAGGCGAACATTTCGTTGACGCTCATCCGGGACAGCAATGGACAACCGCAGTTACGCGCCGCGATCATTCGCGATCTGACCCGTCAGCGTCGCCTGGAACAGGAGCAACTGCTTCTTCAGCAACAGGTGATTGCCAGCCAGCAGAGCATGCTGCGCGATCTGAGCGCACCGGTGCTCCGCCTCTCCCCAGGAGTGATTATGGCGCCGATTACCGGCAGTATCAACGATCAGCGGGCGGATGAGATCGTTGACGCAGTGCTGACCAATATCGCGCGGCATCCCGCGCATGCAGCCATTGTTGATATCAGCGCCCAAAACGAACTTGAGAACGGAGTTGCGCGTCTGTTGTTGAGATTGAGTCAGGCGCTCCGGTTGATCGGCGTGCGGGTTGTGATCACCGGTGTGCAGGCGCTCGACGCGGAGGCGCTGGCGTCGCTGGGCATGCCACAGCCTGGCGTCTCGCTCCACGCCACGCTTCAGGAGGGTGTGGAGGTGGTGCTACGGCAATCCTGACTGGAGTGTTGAAGCGAGAGTTTGTTCAGGTATGACCCGGAATTCAAACGTCAAAAGGAGGAACGCATGGCACATCTGATTAGCGGGTTGCACCATCTGACGTCGTGCGTCGCTGGTGCGCAGGAGGACATCGATTTCTTCGCCAAAATCATCGGTCAGCGCATGGTGAAGCAGACCGTGCTGTTCGATGGCACGCTCCCAATCTACCACCTGTACTACGGCAACGCCAACGCCGAGCCGGGCAGCATTATGACGACGTTTCCCTTCAAACAGGCGGGCATCTACGGTCGCAAGGGCAGCGGGCAGGTGAAAGTCACCGGCTACAGCGTGCCGACCTCATCGCTCGGGTTCTGGATCGAGCGGTTCAAACAGTACGGCGTGCCGCATGAGCCAATCGCCGAACGTTTCGGGCAGAAGTATCTGCGCTTCTACCATCCCGCCGGACTGGAATTCGAGATGATCGGCGACGACCAGGACGAGCGGACGCCGTGGTCCACCGACGAAGTTCCAGCAGAGGTTGGCGTGCGCGGGTTGCATACGATTACGCTTTCGCTCCGTGAAACGTTTGAGTCGGAACGCTTCATGATCGAGGCGCTCGGCTTCCGCAAAACTGGACAGGAAGGCGCCTACACGCGATTTGAAGTCGGCAAGGGCGGCGCAGGCTGCACGATTGATTTTCTGCACGAGCCGGATGTGCCGGCTGGCAGCTGGACGTTCGGCGTCGGCACGGTGCATCACGTCGCATTCGCGGTGCGCAACGACGAGGAACAGGCGAAAGTCAAGGCGTTTCTCGAAGGTCTGGGGTACACTGACGTTTCAGAGTCGAAGGATCGCAACTACTTCCACTCGATCTATGTGCGCATGCCCGGCGGCGTGCTGTTTGAAATCGCAACGACCGACATCGGGTTTGCGACCGATGAGCCAGCCGATCAACTCGGCAAGAAGTTGTTGTTGCCGCCCTGGTTCGAGCATCGCCGCGAGGAGATCATTTCGGCGCTTGAGCCAATTTCTGTGCCGTAAGCGTTAGTGATGGACCGGGACTCATGAATGTTCATCTTGCCCAACCGGTTCTGACCGCAGGTGCGCCTCTGGATCGCTGCCGCGCTGCGGCGATCCTGATCCATGGTCGAGGGGGCGCGCCGGATCAGATGATTGCGCTCGCCAGGACGTTTGATGTGTCGGGAGTGGCGTATCTTGCGCCCGCCGCCGCCTTTCAGTCGTGGTATCCCTACCGGTTTATCGAGCCGGTCGAGCGCAATCAACCCTACCTGGACTATGCGCTCGAGGCGTATCACGTGCGAGTGCAAGAAGTGCTGGCGCACGGCATTCCTCTGCATCGGCTGGTGCTGATCGGATTTTCGCAGGGCGCCTGCCTGACTGCCGAGTATGCCGTGCGGAACGCAGCACGCTACGGCGGCATTGTGATCTTCACCGGCGGTTTGATCGGACCGGAAGGGACGGTCTGGAACTATCCAGGCAATTTCGATGGTACGCCGGTCATGATCGGCAGCGCCGAACAGGATGCCTGGGTGCCGTTCTGGCGGGCGCGCGAAAGCGTTGAGGTGTTTCGTCGCATGGGGGCGCGTGTCGAGACGCATTTCTATCCAGGATCGAGTCATGAGATCAGCGCCGAAGAACTTGCCGCTGCACGAGCGATCCTGCGCGCAGTGACGGGAGAGGCGAAAGCATGATGCGTTTTATTCACGAACAGACGCCGGTGCGTGTGGTGTTTGGCGCAGGCAGTATTGCGCATCTGGCGGACGAGGCGGCGTGCCTGGGTCTGCGACGAGCGCTGGCGATTTCAACGCCGCGCAAGATCTTCCTTGCTGAACGGGTTGTCGAGCTGCTTGGCGGGCGTGCAGCAGGCGTGTATGCCCACGCAGCGATGCACGTGCCGTTGGCTGCGGCTGAAGCAGCGCGTGCAGAGGCGGCGCGCCTGGGATGCGATGGCTATGTCGCCATTGGCGGCGGTTCGACAATTGGTCTGGCAAAAGCCATCGCGCTCGAAAGCGGGTTGCCGATCATTGCGATTCCGACAACCTACTCTGGTTCGGAGATGACTGCAATCTGGGGGGTGACGGCGGAAGGGGAGAAGCGCACGGGACGCAATGAGCGGGTGCGCCCGCGGGTGGTGATTTACGACCCGGAGCTGACGCTCAGCCTGCCGGCGGCTATCGCCGCTCCAAGCGGCATGAATGCGCTGGCGCATTGTGTTGAGGCATTGTACGCCGTCGATGCCAGTCCGATTGTTCAGTTGATGGCAGAGGAAGGCATTCGCGCGCTGAGCCGCAGTCTGCCGATTGTGGTGCGCGAGCCGGAGAATCTGGAAGGGCGCTCCCTGGCGCTGTACGGCGCGTGGCTCGCTGGCGCTGCGCTTAGCGCGGCAACGCCGGGTTTGCACCACAAACTCTGCCACCTGCTCGGCGGCAGTTTCAATCTGCCCCACGCGGAGGTCCATACGATCATACTGCCGCATGCCGCAGCCTACAACGCGCCAGCGGCGCCTGACGCGCTGGCGCGGGTGGCGCGGGCAATGGGCGCCGCCGATGCGCCAGGCGCTCTGTTCGATCTGGCTGCCAGCCTTGGGGCGCCGACAGCGCTGCGCGATATTGGCATGCGCTTTGAGGACCTCGACCGCGCTGCTGATCTGGCGCTGCGCAGCCCATATCCCAACCCCGCGCCGCTGGCGCGCGACGGCATCCGCCAGTTGCTCGATGACGCCTATTACGGGCGGCGCCCGAAAGGAACCAGGGTATGACCGATAAGCGCCTTTCGATGCGCGATGCCATTGCACGCTATGTGCAGGATGGCATGTCGGTGGCGATTGAAGGCTTTACCGCCTGCATTTGCTTTGCCGCCGGTCACGAGATTATTCGTCAGCGGCGACGCGACCTGACGCTCATCCGCATGACGCCGGACCTGATCTATGACCAGATGGTGGCAGCCGGAGTTGCACGGAAGATGATTTTCAGCTACCTGGGCAATCCTGGCGTCGGTTCGCTCAATGCGATCCGTCGAGCCGTCGAGCAGGGCATTCCGCAGCCGCTCGAACTCGAAGAGTATTCGCACTATGGCATGGTCGGTCGCTACATTGCTGGCGCATCCCGCTTGCCGTTCTTTCCGCTGCGGTCATACGCGGGCAGCGATATGCCGCGCGTCAATCCGCTCATTCGCACCGTCGAAGACCCGTACAGCGGCGCGCCGATTGCCGTGGTTCCGCCGCTCAACCCAGACGTCGCCATCATCCACGCGCAACGCGCCGATGTCTCCGGCAACACGCACCTCTGGGGGTTGATCGGATCGCAGAAAGAGGTCGCCTTTGCCGCACGGCGCCGGATCGTGGTGGTGGAAGAGATTGTCGATGAGGCGGTCATTCGCTCTGATCCGAATCGGACGATCATCCCCGGACTGATCGTCGATGCCGTGGTGCATGAGCCATTCGGGGCGCACCCCTCCTATGCGCAGGGGTACTACGACCGCGACAATCAGTTCTATCTCGAATGGGATCGCATCTCGCGCAACCACGAACAGGTGGTCGCCTGGCTTGAGGAATGGGTCTACGGCGTGCCTGATCGTGCGGCGTATCTGGAGAAACTGGGCGTTGAGCGCCTGGCGCGCCTCAAACCCGCGCCCGCGCCAGCGGCGCTGGTGGACTACGGAGCGTACCAATGAACTATACCGCCTCCGAGATGATGATTGTAGCCGCCGCTCGTGCACTGGCTGGGGCGCGCACGGTCTTCGTTGGCGTCGGGTTGCCGAATATCGCCTGCAATCTGGCGCGCCGCACCATGGCACCGGACCTCGAACTGATCTACGAGGCAGGCGTATATGGTGCGCGTCCGGCGCGTCTTCCGCTTTCAATCGGCGATCCAACGCTCGTAACCGGCGCCACATCAGTGGTGTCGCAGGCTGATCTGTTTGGTCTGTACTTGCAGGGCGGGTTAGTCGATGTGGCGTTGCTTGGCGGTGCGCAGATCGACCGGTTTGGCAATCTGAACACGACCGTCATTGGCGACTATGCGCATCCCAGGGTGCGCCTGCCAGGGAGCGGCGGCGCCTGCGAGATTGCCGCCAATGCCCGGCGAACCTTCGTGATCATGCGCCTGACGCGCCGCGCCTTTGTCGAACGTCTGGATTTCGTCACCAGTCCGGGGCATCTTGAAGGCGGCGATAGCCGCGAGCGCCTCGGATTGCCTGGCGCCGGACCGGCGCTGGTGGTTACCGATATGGCGCTGTTCGATTTTGCGAACCCGGAGCGCGAGATGCAACTGATCGCAGTGCATCCGGGCATCACCATTGAGCAGGTGCGGGCAGCCGTCGGTTGGAACCTGCGACTTGCCGGTGACGTAGCTGAAATGCCGCCGCCGACGTCGGACGAGTTGCGGGTTGTGCGCGAGGAACTTGACCCCCAAGGGATATATCGCTAAGCGCTCGGAAGAAAGAAAGGATTACACGCATGCACGATGAGAGTGAAGCGCAGATCACCGCTAACGCGCTCAAGAGCCTGGAAGGCGTTCAGAATCCGCGCCTGAAGCGCATCATGACGAGTTTAATCACCCATCTGCACGCCTTCGTGCGTGACGTGGAACTGACTGAGGAAGAGTGGTTTCAGGGCGTTCAGTTTTTGACCCGTACCGGGCAGATGTGCGACGACCGGCGGCAGGAGTTTATTCTCCTCTCGGATACGCTGGGGGTCAGCATGCTGGTGGATGCCATCAACCATCGCACGAACGGCGTGGCGACTGCTTCGACAGTGCTTGGTCCGTTCTACCGCGAAGGCGCCGCCGAACTGCCGTATGGCGCATCAATCAGCCAGGATGGGCGGGGCGAGCCAGCCGTGTTGACGGGTCGCGTGCTCAGCACCGATGGAACGCCCATCGCTGGCGCCGTGCTTGATGTGTGGGAGGCGAATGAGCAGGGTCTTTATGAGCAGCAGGATCCCAATCAGCCTGAGATGAACCTGCGCGGCCGGTTCCGCACCGACGACGAAGGGCGCTACAAGATCGTCGCTATCAAGCCGGTGAGTTATTCCATTCCCGACGATGGTCCTGTCGGGCAGATGCTGCGCGCTCTGGGGCGGCATTCGTACCGTCCGGCGCATATTCACTTCATCGTTTCTGCGCCTGGTCATCGCACCCTGGTGACCCATCTCTTCGTCGAAGGCGATCCCTATCTTGAGTCGGACGTCGTCTTTGGCACAAAGGAGTCGCTGGTCGTGCCCTTTGTCTTGAACGAATCTGTGGAAGAAGCGGCGCAGCATGGCGTCAGCGCGCCTTTCTGGACGGTTCATTACGACTTTGTGCTGATGCCCGTATAAGTGCAGATATCAGGGGGAGTGAACACCAATGAACAAACTATCGCGTCGATCATTCCTGCGCATGTCGGCGGGGGCGCTGGCGGCCACAGCCATTGGAGGGGCGGTGACGGCGTGCGGACCGCAGAGCAGCAATGCCAGGCGTCCGATCAAGATCGGCTATGTCAGCCCACAGACCGGTCCGCTGGCTGGATTCGGCGCCGCCGACGCCTTCATCCTCAAAGGCATGCCGGAGTTGATGAGCCAGAAACTGGGACGACCGGTCGAAATCCTGGTCAAAGATAGTCAGTCTGACCCGAACCGTGCTGCAAGCCTGGCGGCTGACCTGATCCTCAAAGACAACATCGACCTGATGGTGGTCGCTTCGACGCCGGAAACGACCAATCCGGTGAGCGACCAGTGCGAAGCCAATGGCGTGCCGTGCATTTCGACCAAGGCGCCATGGCAGCCCTGGTATTTCCGCAATCCGAATGTGCCAGCCAGCGGCTACAACTGGACCTACCACTACTTCTGGGGTCTGGAAGATGTGATTGCGGTCTTTACCGCCATGTGGAACTCGCTGGACACGAACAAGGTTGTGGGCGCGATGTGGCCCAATGACGGCGACGGGCTGGCATGGAGCGACGCCGAGCGCGGGTTTCCGCCGGCGCTGGCGGCAGGCGGCTTTACGCTCACCGATCCGGGGCGCTATCAGAACCTGACCGACGATTTTTCCGCCCAGATCAATGCGTTCAAATCCGCTGGCGTTGAAATCGTCACCGGCGTCATGATCCCGCCCGATCTGGTTACTTTCATGTCGCAGGCGAGCCAGCAGGGATTCCGCCCCAAAATGGTGACCGTCGCCAAAGCAGCGCTGTTTCCCTCATCTGTTGAAGCGATTGGCGGCAACCTGGGTGATGGTCTGACGACTGAAATCTGGTGGACCCCCAGCCATCCGTTCAGTTCATCGCTCACATCCGCCACGGCAGCCGACCTTGCCGCCGCCTATACGAAGGAAACGGGCCAGCCCTGGATGCAGCCGCTCGGTTTCATTCACTCGCTGTTCGAGGTTGCGACCGATGTACTGGCGCGCGCCGAGAACATCGAGAACAAGGCGTCAATCCGCGACGCGATCAAGGCGACCCGCCTTAACACCATTGTTGGTCCGGTCGATTGGAGCGTGGGACCGACGCCGAATGTCACTAAAACGCCGCTGGTTGGCGGTCAGTGGAGCCGCAAGGGGAACTCGTGGGAAATTCAGGTCACGACTAATCAGACCGCGCCGAATATCCCGACGACCGCAACGCTCCGGCCCCTGCCCTGGAATGTGTGAGGATGAGGCATGGCAGCGCCCCTGCTCGAGGTTCAAAGCGTCTCGAAGTCGTTCGGCAAGTTGCAGGTGATCAACGACCTGTCGTTCCAGGTGCAGCGTGGTGAAGCTCTGGGCATTCTGGGACCGAACGGCGCTGGCAAGACGACAACCTTCAGCCTGATCACCGGTGAGCACCCGGTCAGTGCGGGACGGGTGTTCTTTCAGGGCGCGGACGTGACCAGTCTGCGTCCGCAACAACGCTGTCGCCTGGGCATTGCGCGCACCTATCAGATACCGCGTCCCTTTTCCGGGATGACGGTCTTTGAGAATGTGCTGGTCGGCGCGACCTATGGGCGTGGTCAAAGCGAACGCGCCTCGCGCGCATTCTGCCGCGACATCCTGCATGAAACCGGCTTGCTGGCGCGCGCCGATATGCCAGCCGGGCAGTTGCGCCTGCTGGAGCGAAAACGGCTCGAACTGGCGCGCGCGCTCGCCACCAACCCGCAGATTCTGTTGCTCGATGAGACTGCTGGCGGGCTGACCGAGCACGAAGTGCATGAGTTGCTCGACGTGGTGCGGCGGATCCGGGAACGAGGCGTCACCATTCTCTGGATCGAACATATTCTGCATGCACTAACCGCGATTGTGGATCGATTGTTGCTGATGGATTTTGGCACGAAGCTGCTCGAAGGCGATCCGGCGACAGTCCTGGCGAGCGATGAGTTGAAGATGATTTACCTGGGTGTGGACTGAAGAGATGGGTATGCTGGTTGTCGACTCAATCGAGGTCTTCTACGGCGAGTTTCAGGCGCTCTTCGGCGTCAGCATCGAGGTCGCCGAGGGCGAGACGGTCGCTATCATCGGCGCGAATGGCGCTGGCAAAACGACGCTCCTGCGCACGATTGCCGGCGTATTGCGCCCGCGCTCCGGGCAGGTGCGATATCGCGGCATGCGGATCGATGGTCGTCCGGCGTATGCTGTGACGCGCCTCGGCGTTGCGATGGTCCCGGAAGGGCGCAAGATTTTCCCAAGCCTGAGCGTGCGCGAAAATCTGCTGATCGGGCGGCAGAGCAGGCGGAAGGGACCGTGGAGTCTGGAACGGGTGTTCGACTTGTTCCCGGTGTTGCGCGAACGCGCCGATTTCCCTGGCATTGATCTGTCGGGCGGTCAGCAACAGATGCTGGCGATCGGACGGGCGTTGATGAGCAACCCGGATCTGATCCTGATGGACGAAATCTCGCTCGGACTGGCGCCGGTCATCGTTCGTGAACTCTATGAGACGGTGCAGGAGATTACGCGCGCTGGCACAACGGTGGTGATTGTCGAACAGGATGTGACCCGTAGTCTCCAGGTGGCCGACCGTGTCTACTGCCTGCTGGAAGGTGAGGTCAGCCTGAGCGGGCGACCGGCGGATGTGAGTCGTGAGCAGATTTCCCTGGCGTATTTTGGAGTGTAGCGTATGGATTGGGCGGGCACAATCGTGCAGGGTCTCTTGCTGGGCGGATTCTATGCGCTCTATGGCATCGGGCTGTCGCTGATCTTCGGCGTGATGCGTCTGGTCAATCTCGCGCATGGCGATCTGATCGTCTGCGCCGCCTACCTGTCGCTGGTGTTGATTGAGGTGACGGGGTTACCGCCGCTCCTGACCCTGGCGATCGTCATTCCGGTCATGTTCGGACTGGGAGTGCTGTTGCAGCGCGGCGTTCTGAACCGCGTTCTGGGTTCGGGACCGATGCCGCCGTTGCTGATCACCTTTGGGATATCGATCATGATCCAGAACGGGTTGCTCCTGACGTTTACCGCCGATACGCAGCGTCTCCCGGCAGGATCGCTGGAAACCGCCAGTGTGCCGATTGGCGGTTTGGCGACCGTCGGCGTTCTGCCGCTCCTGAACATGGCAATTGCGATCCTGGCGATTATCGGTCTCCAGCAATTCATGGGGCGCACTGATCTTGGGCGCGCATTCCGCGCCACGTCGGACGATCCAACCACGGCGGAGTTGATGGGCATCGATAGCAGACAGATCTACGGGCTGGCAATGGGCGCCTCACTCGCACTGATTGCCGTAGCGGGCATTCTGCTCGGCATGCGCACGACTTTTGGACCGTCCGACGGACCGGCGCGCCTGATCTATGCCTTTGAGGCGGTCATTATCGGCGGACTGGGCAGCCTGTGGGGAACCTTTGCCGGCGGGTTATTGCTTGGCGTTGCGCAGAGCATCGGCGCGGCGATCAACCCTGGCTGGTTCCAGCTGGCGGGGCATATTCTGGCGCTCCTGGTGCTGGCGATCCGTCCCACCGGCCTCTTTGCGCGAACCCGTGATCTGTAGCGAGGGAAACGATGATCAAAGCGCGTGTCGCAGAGTCTCCTGCGGGTTGGAAACAACTGTCGGTGATCCAGTTTACGGCGCTTGGGGCGCTGGTTATCGGAGCGCTGGTCAGCCTGCCGTTCTGGGGCGGACCTGGAGTTATGCGCATGTTGGTGGAGTTTTTGACCCTGCTGGCGCTGGCGCAACTCTGGAATCTGCTGGCTGGCTACACCGGGCTGGTGTCGATTGGTCAACAAGCGTGGATCGGGATCGGCGGGTATGCGCTGATCGTCGCCGCCGATGATCTCGGTCTGCCCATTCCGCTTGGTCTGGTGCTGGCTGGCGTCGCCGCCGCGCTGCTTGCGCTCCCTGCCGCCGGTCTGCTCTTCCGGCTGCGCGGCGGGTATTTTTCGGTAGGCACGTGGGTGGTGGCGGAAATCCTGCGTTTGCTGGTGATGAACAGCACCGACTGGTTGCGCGGCGGGCTTGGGCGCACGCTGACAGCCACCAGCGCTATGACGCGCGAGACCCGCGAATTGCTGACCTATGCGCTGGCGGTGGTCATCGGGCTGGGAGTCATCGCGCTGGTGCATCTGCTCATGCGCTCGCGCACCGGTCTGGCGCTGACCGCCATCCGCGACTCCGAGACGGCGGCAGCCAATCTCGGCATCGAGACGCAGCGCATCAAACTGTTCGTCTATCTGCTCTGCGCGTTCGGAACCGGCGTCGTCGGCGCGCTGATCTATCTCAACCTGCTGCGCATCACGCCCGATGCCGCCTTCAGCGTGCAGTGGACGGCGTTCATGATCTTCATTGTGATTATTGGCGGCATTGGCTCGATCGAGGGACCAATCATCGGCGCGATTCTGTTCTTCGTCTTACGGCAATTTCTCTCGGATTTCGGCGAATGGTCGTTGATCCTTCTTGGCGCTATTGCGGTCGTCATGATGATATTCGCCCCCGAAGGCATCTGGGGGATCATTCGACGCCGCTGGCAATTCGAGATCTTTCCGGTGCATCGGCGCGTCGGCGCCAGTTCGGGTGATGCACATGAGCGTAATGCCTGGCAATAGTCAACGTTCAGCATTGTTGTCATTCGTTTTCGGAGGCGCATACAACCATGACTGCAACCCACGAAACCGACGTTCTCATCATTGGCAGCGGTCCGGCTGGCGGTTCAGCGGCGCTGTTCCTGAGCACCTACGGCATCAAGAACATGGTTCTGACCAAATATCGCTGGACAGCCAACACGCCGCGAGCGCATATCACAAACCAGCGCACGGTCGAAATTCTGCGCGATGTAGGACTGGAAAGCGAGGTGATGGCGAAAGCGACGCCGCAGCATCTGATGGGCGATACTGTCTTTTGCACCAGCCTGGCGGGTGAAGAACTGGCGCGTTTGCATACCTGGGGAACGCATCCGCGTCGCAAAGCCGATTTCGATCTGGCAAGCCCGTCACAGATCTGCGATATTCCGCAGGACCTGCTGGAACCGATCATTCTCGGTCATGCCGCTGCGCGCGGTTCGCGCATCCGTTTCGATACCGAGTATCTGGCGCTCGAACAAGACGCCGATGGGGTGACGGTCACGGCGCGCGACCGGTTGAATGGTGCGACCTATCAGATCCGCGCGAAGTATGTGATTGGGGCGGACGGCGGACGCAGCAAGGTTGCCGAGGATATCGGGCTGCCAATGGAAGGACGGATGGATATCGCCGGAAGCATGAACATCGTGTTTCAGGCGGATCTGTCGCGCTATGTGGCGCATCGTCCCAGTGTGCTCTACTGGGTGCTTCAGCCCGGATCGAACATCGGCGGCATTGGCATGGGTCTGGTGCGCATGGTGCGCCCCTGGAACCGCTGGCTGATTGTCTGGGGTTATGATATTTCCCAACCGCCGCCGGTTGTGGATGAGGCGACAGCGATTAAGATCGCACATAACCTGATCGGCGATGACACGATCCCTATTACTATCGAGTCAACCTCGCTCTGGAGCGTCAACCATATGTACGCAACGCGCTACTCGCGCGGTCGGGTGTTTTGCATGGGCGACGCCTGTCACCGACATCCGCCGTCTAACGGTCTGGGCTCGAATACATCGATCCAGGACGCCTACAACCTGGCGTGGAAACTGGCGCTGGTATTGCAGGGGAAGGCGTCGCCGCGCCTGCTTGACACCTACAGCGACGAGCGTGCGCCTATCGGCAAACAGATCGTCGAACGGGCGAACAAGAGCATCCGCGAATTCGGACCGATTTTCGAGGCGCTTGGCTTGCTGGAGACGAATGACCCGCAGCAGATGCTCGCCAACATGGAGATTCGCAAGGAGAACAGTCCGCGTGGGGCTGAAGCGCGCGAAAAACTGCGCAAGGCAATCGAACTGAAGAACTACGAGTTCAATGCGCACGGCGTCGAGATGAATCAGCGCTATCGCTCCGCCGCAGTGGTGAGCGACGGCGCCCCCGAACCTCCATATGAGCGCGACCCGGAACTCTACTACCACCCGACGACCTGGCCCGGCGCTCGACTGCCGCACTGCTGGCTGGAGCATCGGGGGCGCAAGGTCAGCACGCTCGATCTGGCTGGCAAAGGGCGTTTCACGCTGTTGACCGGCATCGGCGGCGAAGCCTGGAAAACGGCGGCGGCAGAGGTGTCGGCGCGCACCGGTGTCGAGATTGCCTGTTACACCATCGGACCTGGACGCGAAGTGCTGGATACCTACGACGATTGGGCGCGGCTGCGCGAGGTGGCGGAAGATGGGTGCATCCTGGTGCGCCCCGATGCCCATGTCGCCTGGCGCAGCCACCGTGTTGCGCCGGATTGCACAGGCGCGCTCTACCAGGTGATGCGTCAGGTGCTGGGATACGCCGCTGGCGAAAGGTCCTGAACGATGAATGATGTCTACATCGTAGCGGCGCTGCGTACGCCTGTCGGTCGGTATGCTGGCGCGCTGCGCGAGGTGCGTCCCGACGATCTCGCGGCGCATGTTCTTCGTGAACTGGTGCAACGCAGCGGCATTGACCCGGCGGATGTGGCGGATGTGTACCTGGGGTGCGCCAATCAGGCGGGGGAGGACAACCGGAATGTGGCGCGCATGGCGGTGTTGCTGGCGGGGTTGCCGGTCAGCGTGCCCGGCGTTACCGTCAATCGTCTCTGCGGCAGCGGGCTTGAAGCCGTCAACCAGGCGGCGCGCGCGGCGCAGGCGGGCGACGGCGACCTGTTCATCGCTGGCGGCGTCGAGAGCATGAGTCGCGCTCCTTTTGTCTTCGCCAAGAGCAGTGTCGCGTTTGACCGCACCCCGCCGCAAGTCTACGACACGACGATTGGCTGGCGGTTCACCAACCCGCGCCTGGAAGCGTTGGGGCATACCCTGTCGTTGGGTGAAACGGCGGAAGTCGTAGCGGAGCGCTACAGCATCAGTCGTGAGGAACAGGATCGTTTCGCTGTGCAGAGTCAGCAGCGCGCGGCGGCGGCGATTGCGGAGGGACGATTCAACGCCGAGATTGTGCCAGTGCCGGTTCCATCAGCACGTCGCAATCAACCGCCGACGCTCGTTGCTCTTGATGAGCATCCACGTCCGGAGACGACTCTGGAGGCGCTAGCGCAACTTCGCCCAGCGTTCAAGGCGAATGGTACAGTGACTGCTGGCAACTCCAGCGGGATCAATGATGGCGCTGCTGCGCTGCTCCTGGCGACGCCTTCAGCCATCAAACGGTATGAGCTGACGCCAATTGCGCGCATCGTCAGCATGGCGACGGCGGGCGTCGAACCGCAGACAATGGGGCTTGGTCCCATACCTGCGACCCGCCGGGCGCTGGAGCGCGCCGGATTGCGCGTCGATGATCTCGATCTTATTGAACTGAACGAAGCGTTCGCTTCCCAGGCGATTGCCTGCATCCGCGATTTGCATCTTGATCCGGAGCGCGTCAATGTCAATGGCGGCGCGATTGCCCTGGGGCACCCCCTTGGCGCCAGCGGCGCGCGCATCCTGACCACGCTCGTCCACGAACTCCGGCGGCGGGCCGGACGCTATGGGCTGGCGACCATGTGCATCGGCGTCGGTCAGGGGATCGCCACAGTGATCGAGGCGGTATGATGTGCGTTATCTCACCATAAACTCATCCCTTGGGAACAGATCGCGGTTAATGTCGCTCGCTGCCGGTCGGGGCGCTGAGGGATCGGAGACCTGTGGTTGCCGTTTGACGAAGTACTCATCGAGCCATTGCATAATGTCCACCCTGGACTGTTGATAGTACTCGCGGGTGAACGGATCTTCGAGTCTTCGGTAGATGCTCTGAAGATCTAACTCGATAGGTTGATTGCTGCCGATCAGAATATCACCAAAATCGACATAATGCGGAAAGACCTGAACAAACGTCGTGCGGACGCGCTCGGTGGGAACCCACGTCACTGCCAGACCGCCGGGGTTCAGATGATCGAGCGCCAGGCGGAAGTACTCTTCTGAATAGAGATTGCCGGCATAGGCGCTGGTTGGGCGCAACGCGTCGGCTTCAATCACATCATAGGTGCGTCCGCGCTGCATGATATACGAACGTCCATCGGTGATCTCGTAGGTGATTCGCGGATCGTTCAGAATGGATCGCAGCGCCGGGTACTCGCGCCGTCGCGCCATTTCGTGCAGCATGTCCATCTGCGAACCGACGATTTCGATGCAGACCAGCTCCTTTGTTTCAGGTCGTCCGCCAGCATGGAACAGCGTATCGCCCGATCCAAGACCAATGATCGCAACCGTTTGCGGGTTGGGATGGATCAGCACGGGCAGGAAGCCGAGGACGCTATGCGTCCAGCCATAGGGAATGGCGCTCTGTCCGATGCCGTTGGTCATGACGAACGAGCGCCGGGAAAAGTCGCTGGCGCTGCTCTTGATCAACGCAAGCCCGGTGTTGTCTTCTGCAACAATCGCATTCTCCGGCGGGACGCCGTGCAGGGTCGCCCAGAAGGTTTGATCATCCGGCACAGCAAACGCCAGGCCGGACGCAAGCGCCACGCTGCCAGCGTACACGGCGCGGCGCACGCGCGCGCGCGCCAGGCATCCCCATGCAAACAGCGCCAGAAAGAGTGCCGACAATACCGCAATGACTCGCAGGCTGCCAGGCGTTCCCAGCCACGACAGCGCAACCAGACCAGTCAGCAGCGTGCCGAGCATACTGCCGATGATATTCGACGTCTGCAACCAGCCGACGCGCCTGCCAAGCGTCTCCGGGTCGCGCTGAACGATTTTCTGGAGCAACGGGAAGCTCATTCCCATAAATACCGTCGGCAGACCGATGAGAATAATCGGCAGCAGCACGTAGAACAGGAGGAAGAAACGGGCAGACTGCGACGCTTCAGGAGTCAGTGCGCCTGCATTAAGAAGCAAATCAGGCAATGCGTCTATGGCAATTCCCACATTCAGCGGCTCGTAACTGCCAAAGTAGAGCCAGAACGGCGCCAGCAGCGATGCACGGTTCACCTGCCCCACAAACACGATGATCGTGACCAGGGCGCACACGATGACGCCGGTTTGCAGCAACAGGAAGGAGTTCATCGGACGCCGGTCATGCGGCGCGCGTCGAATGCCGAGGAAGGCGCCGAGCGCCAGCCCTCCAAGAAAAATGGTCAACAGCGTGCCAAACGTAAACGCCGTTGACTTGAGCATGACTCCCAGCATGCGAAACCACAGGATCTCCAGCGACAGCGCAATGAACCCGGAGAGACCGTACAGTGCAATCCAGACGGGTACAGGCAATTGCCTGATGGATGCCTGATCTGCGTGCATCGTCTCAGGAGATGGCGGGGGCGCCGGGGATATGGGTGGTTGCGTCTGTCCTGATCGGACCAGGAACCATGCCATCGGGAACGCAGTGAATGCGACCAGTGCGTTGATCGCTGCGCCTGTGTGCAGAATGGTCTCGAAACTGTATTGCCGCAGCAGCACCCATGTCGTCACGCCAGCGCCAATCGCTGCGCCGAGGGTGTTGATGCCGTAGAGCGAACCGATGGCGCCGGCCGCCATCTCGATTGATCGGGTGAGCGCCCGTGCAAGAGCTGGCAGTGAAACGCCCATGCAGAAGGTTGGGATCAGCAGGCTGGCAAACAGCACGATTGCCATAAGAAACGGCGACGAGGCGAGATGCGCATTTTGCTGGTAGAGCCAGTCGTAGTAGAACCCTTTGCTGCCCAGCGCAAACAGGGCGATGCTCAACTCGACGCCAGCAAACAATGCCAGATTGCCCCAGCGCGACAGGCGATCCGCCAGATATCCGCCGGTGAGGCTGCCGACTCCCATGCCAGCCATGTACGCTGCGACGATAATGGTGACTGAGTAGACGTCGGCGCCAGAGAAGAAGCCGAGGATGCGCTGCCAGATGACCTGGTAGAGCAGCGCCGAAAAGCCGGACGCGAAGAAGATGACGAGTGCGACAAACGAGACAAGCCGTTCGGTGCGCAGAATGACGCGCGGTTCAGAGCGTGGAAGTGCGCGATCCGACTCCAAGTAGTGCCTCCTCTCCGAAAACAGTCGCTGGCTTGTATATGCTGGGTGAATCAGCACAGAGTGTGCGCATTCGCACGCGCTCTGACTGATGCAAGCAAGCTAACAGCCTGTGCTCCACCCGCGCCGCGAAGTAGGCGGAAGCGCATGTCAGGCGCAGTTCGTAAGCCCCGCACGCAACGCTCTTTCCTGCGTGACCTATGACTGGCGCCTGCAATCGCGAAAACTTTCCGATACATCTATTCTTCAAACGTCATTGTCATCGTGGCAGCTATAGTGAGACTCTGAAATGAAGCCGACAAGCCTTTTCAGGCGAGAACTGCGCCTAACTATACCACATCCCGCCGTGGCCTCGTGTGAGACAGCGAATAAGTGAATGGGAACGAATGCGGTCAACGAATGGGGCGGCGAATAAGCGAATGGGAACGAATGCGGTCAACGAATGGGGCGGCGAATAAGCGAATGGGAACGAATGCGGTCAACGAATGGGGCGGCAATAAGTGAATGAGTCAGCGCTCAGCGTACAACGCGCAGCGCGCAGCCGGTCTCTATGTCCTCTGTGTCTCTGTGGTGCGATTAGCGGGTACACCAAGGCGATGGCGCACAAATGCGCGAAGAAGTGCGTCAATGCACGCTTTGGCATAGAACGTTCAACCTTCGACTTTGTGCGCCCACGGGGAGCGACCCTACCTTCAACCTTCAACCTCAATCATGACAATCTCCGATCCGAACTCCTCCAGCGCCACGGTGACTCCGTCGCGCTCCAGTTCGATGCCGGTGCATCGCAGGGTGCTCCCGGTATCGGTGAAGCGCACCAGATATGTCGCATCTGGCAGCAGACCGCGCGGCTTGAAGGTGCGTTCGGCAACATCTCCTTGCGCGCGGTGGACCATCACCACACTACGGCATTTGTCGGGCGCCACCGCCTGGATGGCGTCCCATCCCCAGCCCAGACCGTCGATGTTGTGCAGCGGCGCTTTCAGGTGGATGATCTTCGCCGAACGGATGAGATGACGCAACGCCTTGTACTGCTCAATCGCGCGCCTGGTTTCCGCCATCTGCGCTTCGTTCCATTCGGTGATGCGCTGCATCAGGATGAGCGGTCCGCCAAAGATCGAGCTGCGCAGGGTGTAGCGCGAGGGGTCGTCCTGCATGTAGCGCACGCTGTAGCGCGGCGAGAAGGGATACGATGCGCCGTAGACCCCCTGCCGCGTGGCATACGATGAGGTGTTGTCCACCGTGATGCTGGTATGGTACAGCCGCGCCATTTTGTACGTCATCATGCAGCCGCCGTCCTCGCAATTTTCAAGCGTCAGATGGGGACGGGCGCGCCGCAACGATTCGATGACAATGTCCAGTCCATACTGTGAGTTGGCATAGTTGCTGTCGCCTGGCGCGTGTGTGTGATCGCTGCGCTCGCACCGTTTGACCATGTCCTCGCCGTCCTGGATGATGTAATCGATCCCCTCCTCGTCCACCAGCCGGATCAACTGCTCGATCAGCCAGGCGCGGCATGGTTCATGCCCCAGGCAGAGCGGACCGGCGCCGTAATAATCGTTGCCGGTGTGAATGAGCCAGTCGGGGTGCTCTCTTGCGACCGGCGCCTCTGGATTGCACTGCGCCAGCGCCACATGCACGCCGAAGCGCATGCCGTAGGAATGCGCCCGTTCGACGAGCGGCTTCAGTCCGCGCGGAAACTTGACCGGGTCGGGGCGCCAGTCGCCGATCACGCGCGCCCATCCCAGGTCCATCACCGCGAGTTCGACGCCAAGTTCGGCGCAGCGGTCAATGGCTGCCAGTTGCTGCTCTTCGTTGATGTTCTGCTCGTAGCGCCAGGAGTTGTACTGCACCCACGGGTAACGGTCGTCGGGCAGCGGAGGATGGACATGCGCTTCGGCGAAGCGCTGCGTTACATACCCTGCCTCGTCCCAATCCCCCTCGAAGCGCCCGACGAAATACGCCGGGATCTCGAAGATCGCACCTGGCGCCAGGCGGTGCGCCAGGTCATCGATCCGGCTCACAAGACTCACCTGATCGGTCGTCGCCCAGGCGTGCAACCGGCTCTTGCCGTTGAACTCGATGCCGCACACGATGCCGCGTCCGCGCTGCGGCGGGTCCTCGGTCCCACCGGGTGGACCATCGCGTAGCGCGAACCAGGCGCAACTGGTGGGACCCCAGTAGTGAGCGGGGTATGATCCCATGCGGATTTCGTGAGGGGTGCATCCCACGCGCAGCCAGACCTCGTGCTGGCTGAAGAAGTCGCGCCGATAGTTCCAGCTAAACTGCTCAACGTGGAACAGGCAGAGCGGCGGCGGTGCGTGCGGCATCAGCGTCAGAATGTCGCACTGATCGATCAATGCTGGCGTGCTGCCGCGATTCTCCAGCGTCGCCCAGGTGCGTATAAACGGATGATCAGTGAACAACAGGAACCAGCGCGTCAGTCGCAACCTGCCGTCCTGTGTCTCGAGAGTCAGTGTCAGCAGACGACCGCCGCCTTCCATGTTCTGCTCATTCACTCCGATGACCTGCGTCCATTGCGGTGTTTCGCCATTGACGCGCAGGGCGCTTCCTGTCACTGATGAGAGGTCGAGTCCTGCGGTTGCGCCGCCAATGGTCCATGTCAGGCGTCCGTCCGCCAGGGATGCAGTGATGGTTACAAGGTCGGTCGAGAGCGACCATGTCTCATGCGTGGCATCTGATTCAGAGCGGGTCATATGATTCATCCTTCAGCAAGCGGCGCATTGGCTTCTTCGGTCATCTGCATCAGCACGATCGCCGATCCTTCTTCCGGCAGGTCATCAAAGCGCAGCCCGACGTTCATCAGGTCAGCGCCGCTGAACTGCGCCTGCTGTCCGCTGTCGATCCACGAAAGGGCGTATATCTGATCCGGTTGCAGATGTTTCAGGCGCAGCGTCCGCGACGGTTCGCCGCCGGGCAGACGGAAGACCGCAATCAGATGCTCGCGTCCATCAGGCATGCGGTACTGAAATCCAGCCCAGCGATCGCCGCGCCCCTCGCCGAGCGGTTGCCCGGTCAGGCGATACATATCCGCTTCGCGCACGAAGCGCCGCATAACAGTTTTGTAGAACTGAATGTGTTCAGTGTACCGCTGAGCGATCCATTCCGGCAGGTCGGGCAGGCGTTGCGAGAAGCCGAAGCGCCGCAGCATCGAAACGCGGGTATAGAAATCGATCTGGTGCGGCTGAAGCGCCGGATCGCGCGGGTTGAACCGCTGACTCGGATGTTCGGCGAACGCCCATTCGCAGTAGCCCCAGTGCAGGCAGGCGTCTGGTGCGAGCATGCAGGTGGCGCCCCAGAACACCTGCAAACTGTGTTCGGGCCAGTCCGGGTCGCTCAAGAACGCCATGTGGGTGCGGCGGGCGATGCCCAGATCGATGCGCAGCCCGCCCGATGAACAATTTTCCAGTACCACATCGGGATGCCTGGCGCGCAGCCGGTCAAGCAGCGCGTAGTATCCGCGATAGTGCGCATACAACCCGTCTCCTGCGCCGTGCCCATGATCAGTGCGGTTGCAGCCAGCGCCGGGGTTGAGATTGAAATCCAGTTTGATCCAGTCGCACCCATATTCGCGTACAAGTCGGTCGAGCGTCTCGAAAGCCCATTGCTGCGCCGCCGGATTGCCGAGACACACATAGCCGAGGCGTTCGCCGTCGCGCAGCGCGACAAACTCAGGGTGCTGATCCGCCAGCCGCGCGTGAATGCCAAGACCCTCGATTTCGCACCAGATGCCGAAGCGCATACCGTGCGCGTGAACATCATCGGCGAGCGCGCGAATGCCGGATGGAAAGCGCGCGGTATTGACCCTGTCCCAGTCGCCGCGCTGTTCGTACCACTGCGTCCCGACGTCTGCGGCGCCGAACCATCCGGCGTCGAGGGTGCATACCTCAATGCCCAGGCGAGCGGCTGCATCGACGTTGGCGCGGAACGTCGCCTCACTGAGCGCGCGGTCTTCGTATGCCCACCAGTGGTTCCATTCAACTGGCAGCGCATCTGCCAGCGCGTTGTGCGGATACCAGAACTTCCGTCCCAGACGCGCAAACTGAACTGCGGTTTCGTCGAGATCGTCGCCCTTTGCGAACGCCAACACCACCGGCGGGGCTTCGATCGCCGCTCCCGGCGCCAGGTCAATAAAAAACTCCCAGTCGTGCAGCCCGCCCGACAGAACGACCGCGCCATCCAGTCGCGGCGTCAGCCGCACCACCCAGTTGCCCGACCATGCAACCATGCCGGACAGCAAGGAGCGTCCATTGCGGATGAGCGTGAACCAGGGGTGATGCCCGTGCGATGAACGACCTGACCGACTTTCAAGAATAATTGGGCTGCTGAGGTGTGTGCGCTGCGGCTCGAACTCTCCGCCCCATGCGCCGGTGAAGGCGTAGAGATCGTAGATGTCGGGAGGCAGATCGAGCGCCAGTGAGTCCACGCGGGTCACGCGACGCGGCGCGTCACCCTCGTTCCGTACGACAATCCAGGTCTCCAGCGCCGCAGCGTCGGCGTAGGTCACAACGTGATGCTCAACAACGATGCCGGAAGCGGCATATGCCAGTTCTAAACAGACGCGCCGCATGCCAGGCGTATTTTCGCTCTCTAATATGCGTCGCACCTCCATTCCCGGCGTCTGCGCATCGTACACATGTCCGTCTACGACCAGCGTAAACAGCGCCGATGAATCCAGCGCCCACGGTTCATCCGCCAGCGCCAGTTTGACCAGCTCAATGTTTGGAATCATGCGCAGCAGGCAGACAAGTTCGGCACTGGAGAGATCGAGCGTGGCGGGGGTGGTCACAAGGCGCTCCTCTGGAGGGTTTCTCTGGAAGGCTGACGCAGAGGCGCAAAGACGCAAAGGTGTGTCGTATTGATGGCAAGACTCTGCGCTTTTGCGTTTTCGCATCAAACGTTTCGAGAGATCAGGCGTGCGCATGGTACGAGAGAGTCGCGGTCATGTCAAGCAATCGGTTGACATCCAACGCATTTCGTTCTACTGTATAGAAACAGCGCTCCCTTGAGAACATGCGGATGTGGCGTATGATAGGCGCATTCCTGAGTCGACTGGCGTTCGTCGCCGCCAATGTCGTGGTGATGATCATTCTCCATGGCAACTCACGTCAGTGGTGGCCCAAAATTCCCTATCTCAGCCTGCGCGACGAAAGCGTTGGCGAGCACACCCGGCTGCTCTTCAACACGCTCGCAGTGGTGACTATCGGGCAGGCGCTGATCGGGCGGCTGCCGCGCACCCGCTGGTTGCCCCGCGCCCTGACACTCGGTGTGATACCGGCGTCGCTGCCGGGCCTGATCTGGCTGGGGCAGCGCGGATTGCGGCTGAAGGGCGCGATTGCCGAGCGCTACAACCTTGCGCTTGTGCCGATCCTGCCTATCGCCGCCGTTGTGGTGGAAGACCGACTCGCCGCTACCCTGAACGGCGCCGATGAGGCGGTATCCGCGCCTGTTGAGTAGATCGCGCCATGGATCCGGCTGGAAAAGTCGTTATCATCACCGGCGCGTCGAGCGGGATCGGCGCCGCCACGTCGCGCGCGCTCGCCGCTGTCGGAGCGCACGTCGTGCTGACGGCGCGCGATGCTGATCGCCTCAACGACCTTGCCCGCCAGTTGAATGGGCGCGCGCGCGCCGTTCCGGCGGATATTGCCGATCCGGTCGAGGTGCAGCGTCTCGTTGCCGAGGTCATCAACGCTTACCAGCGTATTGATGTCGTGATCAACAACGCGGGCGTCGGTCTGGCGTCGCCGGTGGCGCAGTTACAGCCTGCCGATCTGCGGGCTGCCCTCGATGTCAACCTGTTTGGTCCGCTGTATCTGACGCAGGCAGCGCTGCCGTATATGCGTCGCGCCCGGCGCGGGCAGATCATCTTTGTCTCTTCGGTCGTCGGGCTGCGGGCGCTGCCCTACGCTGGCGGTTACGCGGCAACCAAGGCGGCGCTCGACCGGTTGAGCGAGGCGTTGCGGGTTGAATTGCGCGGCAGCGGCATCACTGTGACGCTGGTGCGCCCAGGAACGACGCGCACTGCGTTCAATACGCGCCGCCTCGGCGTCCACGGCGACCTGCGACGCTTCAATCCGCCAGGGATTGCGCCTGAACGGGTGGCGGAAACCATTGTGCGCGCCATCCGCCGCGAGCCGCGCGTCGCCTATGTGACATGGAGCGACCGACTGTTTGTGGGGATGGCGTTGTTGCTGCCACAACTGGCGGACTGGCTGCTGGCGCGTCTCTTTGTCTGGCGAGGCTCTGAAGGGAAGGGTGTGTCATATGCGAATCCTGAGCGCTGACGATGTGCGGCGTGCCGTGACGATGCCCGCCGCAATTGAGGCGGTCGCTTCCGCTTTCATCCAGCTCTCGACGGGGCGCGCCGTTGTGCCGCTGCGTGCGCACCTCCAGCAACGCGCGCACGACTCTCACACGTTCGTGATGCCAGCATTGCTGGAAGAGAGCGGCGGTCTGGGCTTGAAGGTTGTGTCGGTCTTTCCGCATAATGCCGCGCGCCACGGTCTGCCGCGCATTCACGCGCTCGTGACCATGCTCGACGCTGCGACCGGGCGACCGGTTGCGGTGCTCGAGGGATCGTACCTGACCGCATTGCGCACCGGTGCGGCGTCGGGTGCGGCAACCCGCGCGCTTGCCCGGCAGGACGCGCGGGTGCTGGCGATCATCGGCGCAGGCGCACAGGCGCCCCATCAGGTCGAAGCGGTGTGCGCCGTGCGCCCAATTGAGCGGGTGATCATCGTCAATCGCAACCGTGAACGCGCCGAACGCCTGGCGGCATGGTTGCGCGAACGCTCAATTGCATCCGATATCGAGATTGTTTCGTCCGCTTCGGCTGCCGTTCCGCAGGCGGACATCATCTGCTGCGCGACCTCCTCGCCGACGCCGGTCTTCGACGATGCCGACGTGCGTCCTGGAACGCACATCAACGGCATCGGCTCCTTCACGCCGCGGATGGTCGAGGCGCCGCCGGAAACCGTCGGGCGGGCATACGTGGTGGTGGATCAGCAAACGGCGGCATGGGCTGAGGCGGGCGATCTGCAGCATGCCCGCAGCCTGGGTTTGCTCGATGAAACGCAAACGGTCGAGTTAGGCGCGGTGCTTGCCGGTCGGTCGCCGGGGCGCACGAGCGACGAGCAGATCACGTTCTTCAAGTCGGTCGGCAATGCCGTGCAGGATATCGCCGTTGCGCAGTTGGCGCTGCGTGAGGCGGAACGGCTCGGTCTGGGGGTTGAAGTGACGCTATGAACCTGATCCCGTGATAACCTGCTTTCTCCGTGCAACTGCGCCATTGCAGCGGTCAGCTCTTGCTTCTCGGCTGCCATTGAGGGGCGAGGTGCGCCAATCAATTGCTGTCTATTACCGACAAATCCGCGTCAATCCGTTGTATCCGCGTGAATCCAAGTTCCCTTCATGCCTCATTGTGGGTGCACCCTCAGTATTTCGGCGATAAGGCGCGCGTGCGCGTCCAGGATCCCCAAAGGCTGGTATCATGACATGCCGCAGGTTCCTGATACAGACAAGGATGGATAGGTGGATACGCAGGTTTTCGATACGCTTGACCGCCTCGAATTGATGGGGCGGGTGCGGCTGGCGCTCGATGGGTTGATGACCATCGAGCGGTATGCCTGGGATAGTCGCGGCGTGCTGACGATGGTCGGCAGGCTTCATGCCCCGGCGGACAGGATCTACCCGCAGATCCGGGCGGGGATGGAGGCGCTGGGATTCACCCCATTCCTGCGCAGATCTGGCGATGATGTGGAGATTATGGCGCTGCCGTTCGTTATTTCGGCGCCGAAACCCAATATTGTGATTCCCATTGTGCTCTTCATCATCACCATTTTCTCAACGCTGGCGGTCGGCGCGCTCTACGACGGGATCGATGTGTTCAGCAATCCGGCGGGGATCGTGGCGGGCATTCCCTTTTCGGCGACCATCATGGGCATTCTGTTCGTGCACGAAATGGGGCACTATATCGTCGGGCGCTGGCGACGCGCGCCGGTCAGCCTGCCTTATTTCATTCCTGTGCCGCCGATCCCGATCCCCGGTCTCGGAGTTGTGACCTTTACCGGTACGCTTGGCGCGGTGATCGTCCAGCGCGAACCGATGCTCGACCGCAAGACGATCCTGGAGATCGGCATCGCTGGTCCGCTTGCCGGGCTGGCGGTTGCTATCCCGCTCCTGTTCTACGGGCTGGCGACGTCGCCGGTCGGTCCGCCCCCGGCTGGGGGCTACATTCAGGAGGGGAACTCGATCCTGTACGCCGCGGCGAAATATCTGGTGTTTGGTCAATTCCTGCCAGGCAACGGGGTGGATGTGCAGTTGAACGCGGTCGCCTGGGGAGCGTGGATCGGTCTGCTGGTGACGATGATCAATCTCTTGCCCATCGGTCAGCTTGACGGCGGGCATGTGGCGTATGCGCTGCTTGGCGAGTACGCCCATTATCTGGCGTATGCGTTCATTGGCGGGTGCATTTTGCTCGGAACGCTCGTGGCGCCGAACTGGTTGCTGTGGGGGGTGTTGGGACTGCTGATCGGTCCGCGCCATCCGCCGCCGCTGAACGATGTGTCGCGGATCGGACCGGCGCATACCGCGCTCGCTATTCTGGGGCTGATCACGTTTGTGCTACTGTTTATGCCGAATCCGTTGCAAATCGTCGGACCTGTCAGATAACCCTCAGTTCCAGGCGGCGATGAGGCGCTGAGCGATCGCGACCGCGTTCGCAACGCCTGCTTCCGCCTGTGGTGACAGGGGCGCGCCGGGGGTGAAGTCGCTTGCCGGAATACGGATCAGCCAGCCGTTTGGCGACTGCCCATACACGGCTGCGGTGAGCGACAGCAGCCCTTCGGGATCAGCGGTGTGACC
>JAUQOW010000154.1 GCA_030550675.1 Chloroflexota bacterium | reverse complement strand
AAAGAAGTGCGTGACCGGCGCATCACGAATGTGCGGGTTGGCGCCGTGGATACCCCGCTCTGGCGCAAAGCCCCGTTCCGTCTGCCAAAAGGCGCGCATGCACCCACCGACGTCGCTGCCGCCGTGCTACGCGCATATACGGAAGGGCATAGGGGGTATCTGGATTTGTGAAACTGTCGGTTGTCTTCCTCATGCGGGCGCCTGCGAGGGGCGCCCGACGCCCCCTCTTCGACCCTGTCCCCATCTTCCTATGTTCAGCCATCCCGCGCCGTGCTATAATACCCCTGGTGATTTCGACGTGAAAGGTTTTTCCATGGCATCACAATCACGCTCACAGCGTCGTCGCCAGCAGCAGCGCGCCCGGGCGCAGCAGCGTCCCGCAGCTCCTCCATCCCGGCGACCGGTTGATAAATCTCCATCGTCGTCCACGGCAAGCCTTGCCGCGCCCGCCGAAATCACGGATCTGGAGGGCGAGGCAGAGGGTGTCGCAACGTCGGCGGTACGGGAAGACGCCGCGTTGCCGACGGTGCCGGTCGTTGGTCAGCGTTCCCACAGCGCCGGTCGTGTTGCGCCAGATCGCGAGACGGCGGCGGGCGCTTCGGCGCGCCGTCAGCGTCGGGCAGCGCGCCTTGCCGTTGAGCCGGTTGATTACACGCTCGATTACGAAGTTGCGCGTCACGATCTGCGTCGGATTGCCATCCTCGCCGCGCTGCTTCTCGCCGCAATGGTCGCATTGCGCGTGTCCGGCGTTCTGTGATCAGGATACCCTGCCGTGACGTCTGAGCGGGTCCAGAGCAAGGCGGCGCGGTTACGCCGGATCGAACATCTGCTCTACAACGCCCCCGGCGGCCTGCGGGTCGTTGACCTCGCAGAGCGCTGTGGCGTTGATCGCCGCACAATCTACCGCGACCTCGCCGCGCTCGAAGCGATGGGCGCGCCGGTCTGGCAGCGCGGCGGACGCTACGGCATCGAACGCGACGCGTACCTTTCGACGGTCCGCCTGAACCTCAACGAGGCAATCGCCCTCTTCTTCGCAGCGCGATTGCTCGCACACCACAGCGATGAAAATAACCCGCACGTCGTTTCAGCGTTGCACAAACTCGCCGCAAGCCTGCCCGACGCTACCATATCGTCCCATATCGCTCGCGTAGCCGACCTCATTCGCGCACGAGCGTGCCGGACAGAGTATGTCCGCGTGCTTGAAACGATCACCCGTGCATGGGCTGACCGGCGCTGCGTCGCCATTGACTATCGCGCAGCGAGCGGCGATGTGACGCAGCGGGTGATCGAGCCATACGTGCTGGAAGTGGCGCGGAGCGAGCCAGCGTCCTATGTCGTCGCGCATGACCGACTGCGCGGCGCGTTGCGCACGTTCAAGCTGGAGCGCATCACGCAGGCGACGATGCTGGATGAGACCTACGCCATTCCTGACGATTTCGACCCTTACGCGCATTTTGGCGCTGCATGGGGGGTCATGAACGAGACCGAGACGGAGGTGCGGCTGCGTTTCTCTGGCGATGCCGCGCGGCGGGTGCGGGAAAGCGTCTGGCACCATAGCCAGCAGATCATTGAGCGCGCCGACGGCGGATGTGACGTCATCCTGCGAGTTGGCGGCGTGCGCGAGATCCGTTCGTGGGTGTTGAGTTGGGGAGCGGATGTAGAGGTTCTGGCGCCTGACGCGCTGCGCGATGATATTCGAGATCACGCACGGCGCATGGCGGCGATGTACTGAGAACTGCGAGAGAACTAAGAACTAAGAACTGAGAACTAAGAACTAAGAACCATATCAGTTCTCGGTTCTCAGTTCTTGGTTCTCAGTTCTTAGTTCTCGGTGCTCAGTTCTCGGTTCTCCTCACGCTTCCTCGCCGTAGATTTCCTTCAGCAGGCTGCGCTTCTTGGGTTCCGGCTTCTCACGCTCGGCGCGGCGGCGTGCGATTTCTGCTTGCTGGTCCTGGCTGGTGCGCAGGCGGCGCATGAAGCGATCAACCTGCCCGGCAGTGTCAACAATGCGCTGCTCGCCCGTATAGAACGGATGGCAATTCGAGCAGACGTCGACACGGATGTTTTCGCGCGTGCTGATCACGGGCCAGACCGATCCGCACGTTCCGCACACCACCTGGGTGTAGTAGTTTTTCGGATGAATGCCCTTCTTCACGGAAACGCTCCTACTCTGCCGCGTAGACGCTGACGCGCTTCTGGTTGCGTGAGTGCTGTTCGAAGGTAACAACGCCGTGGATCAACGAATAGATAGTGTAATCACGCCCCAGACCCACGTTGGCGCCCGGCTTGATCTTCGTGCCGCGCTGGCGTACGATAATATCACCCGGCTTGACAAGTTCGCCGCCGAAGCGCTTAACCCCTAGCATTTTCGGGTTGCTGTCGCGACCGTTGCGCGAACTTCCGACACCTTTTTTATGTGCCATCGGTTTCTCCTTCCGGTGAAGTCGTCGTATTCCCCTCGTCTGCGCCGATAACAATCTTGTTGATCGATACGCGTGTATACTCCTGCCGATGACCGGTGCGGCGGCGATAGCGTTTCTTGTTCCTGTAGCGGAACACAACGATCTTGTCGCCTTTTTCTTCGCCCAACACCGTTGCCAACACTTTCGCGCCCTCTACTGTCGGTGCGCCGATGATCGGCGTTTCGCCGCCGATCAACAACACTTCGCCAAGTTCGATTTCGCTCCCCGGCTCGGCGTCGAGCAACGCAATATTCAGCGTCTGCCCTTCCTCGACGCGGTATTGCATCCCGCGGTCGCGCACAATAGCGTACACTGCTCTGCTCCTCAAACCGCTGCGGGCGCGAGCGTGTGCGCCCGATATGACAGACAAGAAGAAGAGAGTGGTGAATCCACTCTCTCGCTACCACTCGCGGTATTATACCAGACCGGCAAGGCGGCGTCAAACGCGGCCATCAGTTGCGCTCTTATCCTGATACAGCGCAATCGCTTCGCGCGGCGTGCGCACGGTGGGAGCGTCGTCAAATGAGACGCCAGACGTCACCAGCGTCCGCGCCAGTTCCGCCGAGATGCCGCTGATCGCCACCTGACACCCGATCAGGCGCAGCGCCTTGACGGCGCGCCCCAATAACGCCGCTGCCTGTCTATCAACATTTGAGGCGCCAGCGATGTCGATGACGACCATACGTGCGCGTTGCGCACTGGCGACTTCCAGCAACCGCCCCACGAACGACTCGGCTCGTCGGTCGTCAATGGGTCCGACGACTGGCGCCAGCACGACGCCTTCAGCCAGCGTGATCGCTGGCGTCTCCAGTTGCGCCACCAGTTCGAGCAACTGCTGCTGACGGCGATTCTGTTCTTGCAATGCGAGGGTTTGTTCTTCCAGCATCTTTGCCTGGGCATCGGCGCGGGCGCGCGCTTCCTCGGCGCGCCGTGCATTCTCGGTAGCGTGGCGTATTGCGGTGTCGGCGATGATCCGGCTGAGCGCCATGCTTGCGACGATGAACGCGAAAATCGCAATCGTGCGCAGGTCGCCGGTGTATGCAGTGATGTATCCCGCTTCCGGTCCAGCCCGCACGGTCAGGATCGCAAGCAATCCAACCGTGCTGATCAGAATCCAGCGCGGTCCGCCGAGGATCTGCGCCAGCGCCATCGGCGCCAGGACGATCAACCCCTGATAGGGGCGCACCAGCCATTCGGGCGTGCCAATGCCGACGGCAATGGTCACAACGATGATGTTCACGATGCCAGCCTGTTCCCAACCGCGCCAGTACCCCCACAACAAACCGGCGATGATAAACGTCGTCGCTATGCCGAGCGGGAAAATAATGCTATTAATGTCTCTGATCGCCTGCCCGATCACCAGCAGAATCGTGCCGATCAGTTGAAGCGTCAGCAGTGCAAGAACAACCTGTCGTCGCGTCATACGATGTCTCGCATAGTCGGGGAGAAGAAAAATATCAACGTGCAACGTTCTTCCCCCAAGACCCTTGAGGTCGGGCGAGGACGCTAGAGAGCGCGGGAGCTATGCCGCTGCAAGCGTGTTCTGGTAGAAACGCATCTCCGGCGCAGACCTCAAGGGTTGGGGACGTTCTCCGACCTGCCCGCGTTCAATCGGCAATCCGCATTGGGAGATGTTGCGCAGCAACGTCTCTCCCTTCGCACCTTACAACGTTCAACCTTCAATCTTACACGACCGGCAGTCGCATCGGGTCATACGCATCGTATATCTGCGAATGGCGCTCTTGCAGGCGTTCCTCGAACGCTTCCATGCCGGCAGTGCGAATGAATTGCGCTTCCGAGCGATAGATCGGAAGAACCCACAGGACCTGGATCAGCAGTTCAGGACGCTCAATTTCCCCCCAGGGATTGCTCTCGTACAGCCGACCGTCATCCAGATACGGATAGGTGAAGTACAGATATTCCATCGGCGAACCGGGGACAATCGGCTCGCCAACCGGCAAGATGTATCCCGGTCCGATTTCAATGTTGTGCACAAACGGGTATTCTGCGACGAGCGCCAGCAGTTCGGCTGCCTGCTGTTCATTCGCCCGTGCGGCGTGCATGATGTACTCGTAGCGCACGCCGCGCTCATCGCCGAAACTGGCGCGGCTGAAGGGGATGACGCCATAACTGGCGCCGAGGGTGCAGAGCGTGGTGTAGAGCGGGTTTGCCTGGTATGCCAGCACCGCGAAATGCGGCGAGACGAACGTTTCCGCTGGCGCTGCGCCTTCTGCCAAGACCGGACGCGCAATGAACGAGGGCGCTCCCTTCCAGCGCAGGTAACGGTCAAAAACCAGCGCTGTCGGATCGTCATCGTGCACATAGGCGGCATCGAGCGCCGCGCGGAACTGTGTAAGATCGAACGTCATGCCAGGATCAGTCCGTCGCGAGCCGGCACATGTAGATGAAGTGTACCATGAACCGGCTGGCTGCGGTAGTTCCCGTATCGGGCAATCATCTCGCGATCGTCGGGCAGCGTGTCGCTGACCGGAATGGCGACCTGCCGCGCCTGTTCGTCGTTGTTGACTGCCACAATCACAACCTGGTCGTTCAGTTTGCGCGCAAATGCGAATACTACGTCATCGGCGTAGAGGATGTGAAATGTGCCGGTGCGCAACGCCGGAAGCGCGTGGCGCAGCGCGATCAACTGCTTGTGGTACGCCAGCGCCTCCATATCCCACATTTCTGGTCGATCCCATGGCATTGTGCGGCGCGCATCGGGATCGACGCCGCCGGGCAGCCCGATTTCATCGCCGTAGAACACCGATGGCGCGCCGGGGAATGTCATGAGCAGAATCGTCGCCAGGCGCACGCTGCTGCGATCGCCGCGCGCAATCGTCAGCAGGCGCGCGGTGTCGTGGCTGTCGAACAGGTTCAACTGGGTCAACTGAATCTCCCAGTCATACAGGGTCAGCACGTCGTCGATCACCCGCGCGTATTCGGCAGCCGTCAGCGGCGGCGAGGTGACATAATCTCTCCCTGCCACCTGCGCCGGATCGACGCGCGGACCGGCGACATACGCAATGGTGGGACCGGCGAACAGGTAGTTCATGACGCCGTCGAACTGATCGCCCTGGAGCCACTGACGCGCATCGCGCCACACTTCGCCGACGATGTAGGCTTCGGGGTTGATCGCTTTCACCCGCTGGCGGAATTCCTGCCAGAATCCTTCGGTGGTGATCTCGAACGGCACGTCCAGACGCCAGCCGTCAATGCCCTGCCGAATCCAGTGCTCGGCGACGCGCATCAGGAACTCGCGCACCTGAGGGTTATCGGTGTTGAATTTTGGCAGCGCGCGGTTGTTGAACCAGCTCCGATAGTTTGCTGGACGCGATCCATCGTAAGGATGGAGGGGCCATCCTTCGATGAAGAACCAGTCCAGATATGCGGAGTGAGGTCCGTTTTCCAGAATATCGTTGAACTGGAAGAAGCCGCGACTGGCATGGTTGAACACGCCGTCAATGACGACGCGCATCCCGCGCCGGTGGCATGCCCCCAGCAGCTCACGAAACGCCTCGTTCCCGCCGAGCATCGGATCGACCTGGTAGTAGTCGTGGGTGTGGTAGCGATGGTTCGATGCCGACTGGAAGATTGGCGTAAAGTAGATCGCGGTGATCCCCAGGTCTTGCAAGTAGTCCAGTCGCTCAACGACCCCCAGGAGATCGCCACCTTTATACCCTTCCCGTGTGGGCGGGCTGTCCCACGGCTGGAGGTTCGTCGGTTTGGCAACCCGGTCGCTTTTGGCGAAGCGGTCGGGGAAAATCTGGTAGAACACCGCGTGCTTGACCCAATCAGGCGTGTGAACGGTCATAGACTCTGGCATTCATTCAAGGGATCGCAGGCGAGTGACAAAAGCGGCGTGTTCTGCAGACGCGATCCCCTGCTGCAGAACCGCAAGCGCGCCAGCCATGTCGCCGCGTATCAGAGCGGACAGGTCGAGCCAGAGACCTGGAAAGACACGGCTGCGCGTGATGGCGTCCGGGTCGGCAGGGATTGGGCGATAGTCGCCAGCCTCTAGCATAAACCACTCGATCCGCTGCTCAAAGACCAGCCACGCCAGGTATTCCTGCACGCCGCTGCGACGATAAACCCGCAGTTTGTCGTGCATATCCTGAGCAGCGCTGCTGCCAGCGATTTCCGCCACGAACTCCGGCGGTCCCTGAACATAACCGTCGGCGTCGATCGCTGAAGCGCCGCGCTCGAGACGGAGCAAGCCATCGGGTTGCAGTTCATTCGCCCAATCGATTCGCACAGTCGCGTTGTCGCCGACCCGCACCCCTGGCGTTGCTGCTGCATAGACGCCCAGCAACGTGATGATGCGGCTGTGCGGTTCGCCATGGGTGGCAAAGCGGACAGGGGAAGCCACGTAGACGACTCCTTCGATCAGTTCAGCTTTCGTGCCTGGCGGCATGGCTTCGTAGCGTCGCTCGAACTCGTCACGCGTCAGCCGGTCGCCGCTTTCGAGGTAGGGGACCGCTGGCATCATCATCGTCATCGCTTCACCTCCCGCTGTCGTTCAGCCATTCCTGCCGGTAGTCGCGCCCGATGATGACCACAATATCGACATTATACCCCGGCGGCGGGGCGTCGGGCGGGGCAGGCGTCAGCACGTGGCGCGCATTGATGCCCAGGGCTTCCGCCAGCAGGCGACGCGTTTCGGGGCGACCCGTGTAGTCGATGATCAAGGTGTGCTCATAGACGCGGGTGACTGTCTCCGGGTCGGCAACGGTGAACCCGCGCCCCGCAAGAAAAGCGCTGACGCGTCCGGCGATCCCCTCGACGCGCGCGCCGTTGAGCACCTGTACCACCGTACCCGGCTCGGCGACGGATGGCAGGAGCGTGGGCGTCGGACGCAGCAGATCGATCGGTGGGGCGTCGGGTGCAGCAGCCTGTGTCGGCAGACCGGCAGGCGGCGGCGCGGCGGTCAGATCAGGTCCAGCCTGCCAGCGCGCCACCAGCGCGGCGATATCGTTCGGATTCCAGTAGATGTCCGAGCCGTCTTCCCGATCAATCGCAACATCGTTCGGATTGATCGACAGTTGCAGAATGCGGCTGCCGTCCAGATCGCGCGCCAGCGCCGCCAGTTCTGTCATCGCCTGAAGATCGGAGACCGGCAGCGTCGTGCGCACATGCCGGGAGATCACCTCGATCCAGCGTGGCAGAAGCGCGGCGTTCGCCAGCACCCCGCGGTTGCGCACCTGATCGAAGAGCGCGCGCAGCACCTGCTGCTGACGTTTGCTCCGGTCAAAATCGCTGCTGCCGTGGCGCGTGCGGGCGTAGATCAGCGCCGTGCGTCCATCGAGCACCTGCAACCCCGCCGGAATATAGATCCGCTCGACGCCATAGTTTTCGGTGGGGTATTCCGCATCGAGAACAGGGGCGGGCACATCGATCAGCACGCCGCCGACCGAGTCGACCAACTGCTCGAAGCCGCGAAAATCGACCTGCGCAATATAATCGACGGTAACGCCGAGGAATTGTTCGACCGCTTCCGCCGCCAGCGCGCCACCGGCAGCCGATGGTTCAGCGCCGTCGCCATACAGCGCTGTGGCGTTCGCATAGCCATACCCGTAGGCAGTGTTGATCTTCGCCCAGCCGAGGCGTGGGATCAAGACGACCGAGTCGCGCGGGATCGACAGCATGCTGGCAGTCCGCTTCTGTGGATCGACGCGCACCAGGATCAGCGTATCGCTGCGCACCCCTTCGTCCGGGTCGGTGCGGAGGTCAACGCCAATCAGGAGAACCGTAAACGGACGCGCCAGCAGATCGCTCGATGATCGCTGCGTCGCAGGCGATGGGGTGGATGCCGCAGGAGACGCAGGAATGACGGAAACGAAAGTCTGCGGAGCGGCGGTCGGGGATGTCGCCGCAGGCGTCGCACGCTGGCGCAGATCTTCCTGCTCTAAACTGGCAAGTGTGCGTTCGGCGCGGCGCAGCGCCATGACGCCGACGGTCAGCAGTGCCAGCGCTGCAAGCGCCGCGAGCGCCAACAGCAACGGCAGCCGTTGGTTAGCGCGACGCGCGCGCCGTCGTGCAGCGATGCGCTCACGCGCCGTCGTGCCGCGGATAGAACGTCGTTGATGATCGTCCGCCAATACCGTCCCTCGAATTTGGTTTGTTCCATGATGCCGATTATATCATGGCGACAATAATATTTGACAGATGATACGTGCATCGTGTATCCTATAGATACGGTTATTATACACTGCGAACGCACGAAATAGCGTTCAGTGTTAAGGGATTATCAAGCGTGGCGCTCAATTGCAACATACAGAATACGAGCGACTATCGAAACTGGCATACATCGTGTATGCCGGTAGATTCTGGTCTGATTCGTATTCCCGGATTCAGGCGAAGCGTCGCGCGTTCCTCACGGGTGGTGCTCGCCGCGAGCGCCGCTGATGTCATACGCGCTCGAGCGTAGGGTCATCCCCCTTCGCCAGAGCGCAACGAGTCGGAGCAGGCTTTGCAGCTTCTGGAAAGGGGGAATGGCTTGGGGCAACGAGTTCTCGTTCTCAACGCAAGCTACGAGCCGCTGCAATTCATCTCCGTGCGTCGCGCAATTGTGCTGCTGCTGCAAGACAAGGCTGAGCTGGTCGAAGCAGCCGAGCAGCGTCTTCGCGCGCGCGGCGTTTCCTTCGAGGTTCCGCTGGTGATCCGGCTGGTGCGATATATCCGTATTCCGCGCCGCATGCGTCTCCCATGCTCGCGCCGCAGCATTCTGATGCGCGACCGTGAGACGTGCCAGTATTGCGGCGCGCAGCCGGGTCGTGCGCAGCTCACCGTCGATCACGTCATCCCGCGGTCGCGCGGCGGTGAGACGACCTGGGAGAATGTCGTGACTGCCTGCCGCGATTGCAACCACCGCAAAGGCGGGCGAACCCCCGAAGAAGCCGGCATGACGCTGCTGACCGTCCCCCGTCAGCCGCAGTATGTGGCGTTCGCGCTGCTGGGCGAACTCGAACGCCACGATGTCTGGCGTAAATACGCATATATGTAAGCCGCAACGAAGCAGCGACGCCACACGTAGCGGGATGATTCCGCTGCATGTGGCGTTCTGAGAAGCATCGGCATCTTCCGGGTTGCTGCGGAAGCGCCGCTTTTCTGCACCGCCTGCCCCGTATCCGTTCTTTTTTACGTCGTTATAGAGACGGTGCAGTGCACCGTCTCTACGCGGATCTCCGCGCGGGTCAATGAACGCCGTCTGCGTTACCGACCAATGCGGCGACCGTCGAATGCCTGAATGGTGATCACGCTCGGGCGCGGCAGACCCTGGCGGTCGGGCCAGGTGCTGATCGGCTTGTCGAATGTGCCGCCCTCACCCGGATGCTGGATCGCCAGGAAGAGCGTCCGGTTGTCGGGGGTAAACTCCGGACCGCACACCTCGCTGCCTGCCACCGTCGAGAAGAACTGCTGAACGTGCCCGCGCTCCGGACCAGCGACCGGGATGGCGAACAGACCATCGTTCAGCTTGATGGCGCTGGCGGCGCCGTCGGTAGCGACCCAGGCGTTGCCCGCCAGGTCGAAGACGATATTGTCGGGCGCGGCAATCGGGCTGACCTTGCTCTTGTCGTACCCGGCGAAGTAGGTCGACTCGTCGGTCGGCAGACCCGCCAGGATGAAGATGTTCCAGGTGAAGCGGGTCGCTGCGTGGTTGTTGCCGTCCTCGGTCAGTTCGATGATGTGGCCGGCGCGGTTGTTGGCGCGCGGGTTGGCGGCATCGACCGGCGGACCGCCGCTGGCGCCGCGCTGGCTGTTGTTCGTCAGGATGATGTAGACCTTCTTGTTGACCGGGTTGGTCTCGATGTCCTCCGGTCGGTCCATCTTGGTTGCGCCAAGCGCGTCGGCGGCGTTGCGCGTCTTGATCAGCACGTCACCCTGCGACATGAACCCGTTGCCCTCGTTCAACGGACCAAAGCCGTGAACCAGCGGCAGCCACTCGCCGGTGCCGTCCGCGTTGAAGCGCGCAACATACAGCACGCCGTCGTCGAGCAGGTTGAAGTTCGCTTCACGGTTGCGCGGGTTGTAGCGCCCGTTCGAGACGAACTTGTAAACATACTCGCCGCGCGCATCATCGCCGGAGTACGCCACCACCTGACCGGTCGGCGCGATCACGATCGTCGCCGCCTCGTGGCGGAAGCGACCGAGCGCCGTGCGCTTCACCGGCACAGAATTGGGGTTGTACGGATCGAACTCAACGATCCAGCCGAAGCGAAAGCTTTCGTTCGGCTCTTTGACCACATCAAAGCGATCGTGGAAGTTCTCCCAGCGACGCTCTGAGGGACCGCTCGGTATGCCATAGCGCGCATGGATCGCCTTGCGATAGTCGCTGTTCGGCAGACCGCGCAGATTGGCGAAATACTGGTGGAAGTTCTCTTCCGCCGTCAGCACCGTACCCCACGGCGTCTTGCCGCCAGCGCAGTTGTTTAGCGTACCGAGAACGTTGCGCCCCGTCGGATCGGCGCTGGTCTTCATCCACTCGTGATCGGCGGCGGGACCGCTGATAGTCATCGGAGTATACCCGGTCAGGCGGCGGTTGTACGGCGAATTGCGCACCACGCTCCAGCGCCCGTCGCGCCCGCGCGCGATTTCGATGACTGACACGCCGTGCGCGGCAAGCTCAACGTCGACCTGTGTTCTCGTGGGGTTGGGATTATCGACATTATAGCCAGGAAACATCAGCTCCGGATTGGTGTACTCGTGGTTCACCACAAGCAGGCCGCGCGTCGAGTTGTTCGACGTGTACGACGGCAGCGGGAAGTAGCCGACATAGTCGCAGTTGTAGCCGAACTGCTTCTCCTGCTTCTCCTTCGTTTGCGTCCAGACATCGAACTCTGGCGCGTCCGCGAAGATCGGCTCGCCCCAGCGGATGAGCGTTGCCGCGTAGTAGCCGCCTGGCACAACAACATCATCGTACTCCGGCGCAGTCGGCGCTACCGGATTGAACTTCGGCGGCAACGGCGCCGGGCGGGTCTGCGCTGCGGCGACATCGACATTCATCGCGGTTGCAGCGACTACCAG
>JAUQOW010000429.1 GCA_030550675.1 Chloroflexota bacterium | reverse complement strand
GCATGCCGGGAGTCGTTGTCGATGGCAACGACGTTTTTGCAGTGTACGAAGCCGCGCACCAGGCGATGGAGCGGGCGCGCAACGGCGGCGGACCAACGCTGCTCGAGTGCAAGACATATCGCCTGCGTCCGCACTCAAGCGCAGACGACGACCGCAAGTATCGTTCGCGCGAAGAAGTTGAGTCCTGGCGGGCGCGCGATCCGATCAAACGATTTGAGCGCTATCTGGTGGAGCATGGCATCATGACGAACGAAGAGATCGAAGCCTTGCGACGCGAGGTGCGCGCCGAGGTCGACGCTGCAACCGATGCTGCCGTCGCAGCGCCCTATCCCCCTGTTGAAAGCATTGCCGATCATCTGTATGGATGACGCAGGATCGCCTGCCCGGAAGTGTTGATACTCTTTTGACAACGCTGGCTGCTGCGGCAGGCGTTGGCTGAGCCTGTCGCAGCCGACGCCGAACTCGAGACGGTCAACGGGTCGTTCGAGCGCTGTGAATGTAGTTCGAAAGAACAGACGACAAAATCTATGCCTGTCATGACGTTTATTGAAGCGATCCGGTCGGCGTTGCACGACGCGATGGCTGCTGATGACCGCGTCATGGTGCTCGGCGAAGATGTCGCCGTCAAAGGCGGCGTCTTTCTGGCGACTGAAGGGTTGCTGGCGCGCTTTGGCGAACATCGCGTGATCGACATGCCGATCGCGGAGTGCGGCATCGTCGGCGCCGCTATCGGGGCGTCGCTGCACGGTCTCCTGCCGGTCGCCGAGATTCAGTTCGCCGACTACATCTACCCGGCGATCGATCAGATTCTCAATGAGGCGGCGCGTTTTCGCTACCGCTCGAATGGCGATTGGAGCTGCCCGATCGTGGTGCGGGCGCCATGCGGCGCCGGCATCCACGGCGCGCTCTATCATTCCCAGAGCGTTGAGCGCCTGTTTACCAGCACGCCGGGCATTAAAGTGGTTATTCCATCAACGCCGTTCGACGCCAAGGGATTGCTGATTGCCGCAATTCACGATCCCGACCCGGTGATCTTCTTCGAGCATAAGCAGCTTTACCGCTCGGTGCGCGGCGACGTTCCCGACGGAATCTATCGCGAGCCGATCGGCAAGGCGGCGGTGCGACGCAGCGGAAGCGATATGAGCGTGTTCAGTTACGGGTTGATGGTTCACCACGCTCTGACGGCAGCGGAAGAACTGGCAGCCGAAGGGGTCGATGTCGAAGTCATCGATCTGCGCACCCTGGCGCCGCTCGACCGCGATGCGATTCTGTCGTCCGTCAAAAAAACCGGTCGTGCGCTGATCGTCCACGAAGACGTGCTGACCGGCGGGATCGGCGGGGAGATTGCCGCCCTGATCGCCGAGCATGCGTTCGAGTATCTGGACGCGCCGGTTCGCCGTCTCGCATCGCCTGATCTGTTTGCCACGCCATTCGCCGATCCGCTCGAAGAGTATTTTATGCTCAACCCGCAAAAAATTGCGGCAGCCATGCGCGACCTGGCGCGCTACTGACCCTTTCGCATTCGGAGGTGGCATATCAGTACCAAGACAGCGCAGCTTCGACGCACTCCCTGGGGCGCCATCATCGGGCTGCTCCTGCTTGCGGCTATCCTTGCAGTCGCATATCTCAACCGCGAAGAGGTCATCAAAGCCTTTATCCTGCTGCGCAACGTCCGCCCGGAATATCTGCTGCTGGCGTTTGGCGCGGTGCTGCTGGGATTTGTGTGCGCCGGGCAGATTTACGGTCGAGTGCTGGCGATCCTGGGACACCGTGCGCAGTTCTGGTGGTTGACCGCAGCCGCAATGGTGACGATTTTGATCAATCAGGCGATCCCTGCCGGAAGCGTCGGCGCCTATGCGTTTCTGGTCGCCAGCCTGCGACGGCGCGGTTTTCCCGTCGGCAGCGTCGCCATGGTTGCGGGCATGGAGCTGTTGAGCTGGAATGGCGCGGTGCTGGTGGCGTTCAGTTATGGTCTGATCTACCTGCTGATCACAACCGGTCTGAGCGGCGCATCGGTCAGTTACGGCGCGCTGGGAGTTGCATTAGGAGTGATGAGCGGCGCTATCTATGTTGCATCGCGTCCTGACGCCACGTTGCAGGAGTGGGGGCTGCGCCTGAAGCGCGTCGTGAATCGGTTGTTCGGTCCCGTGCTGACAGCGGCTCAGGTGACGCAGGCGGTTGATGAAATCATTGCCAGCCGTCGCCTGATCCTTGAACAACCGCGCCGGATTGTGGTGCTGGTGGGGTTGCAGTTGTTGATCTTTTGCTGCCACAGCCTGGCGTTGCTGGCGATCCTCCACAGCCTCGGCGCCGATCCGCCGGTTGCAGCGATGTTCGCCGCGTATGGTCTGGCGTTGATCGTCAGCGTCTTTACCCTGCTCCCCGGCGGCGGCGGGACGGTCGAAGCCG
>JAUQOW010000428.1 GCA_030550675.1 Chloroflexota bacterium | reverse complement strand
GCGCGCATCAGTTATGGCAGATGGGCTAGTCATAGCGGATTCGCGGGTCAACGGCGCTGTAAAGCAGATCGACCGCCAGATTGACCAGCACGAAGATCAGCGAAAGCAGCAGCACCGTACTCTGTACCATCGGATAATCACGGTTGTAAATGCCGTTGATCAGCAAAAACGCAATGCCGGGCAACGAAAAAATCTGCTCGATGATCACCGAACCGCCCATCAACACCCCAAACTGGACGCCAATGACAGTCAGAACCGGAATGAACGCATTTTGCAGCGCGTGACGCAGCAACACCGCGCGATCGCGCAATCCTTTGGCGTATGCCGTCCGAATATAGTCCTGGCGCAGCACTTCCAGCAGCGACGCGCGAGTCATGCGCATGATGATCGCCATGGGCTGGAGCGCCAGCAGGAGCGCCGGCGCCAGCATGATCTGCATGTTGCGCCCGAAATCGACGAAGGGCGACACCCAGCCCAGCGGCGGCGCCCAGCGGAACACCGTCGAACTGATGAGCAGGAACATCGTCGCCAGCCAGAACGCCGGAAACGAGAGACCGATCAGCCCGACGATGCGCGTCAGCATGTCGGTGACGCCGTTGCGCCGCACCGCAGCGATGATCCCCAGCGGAATGGCAAACAGGCACGCAAAGAAAATCGCCATGACCGCCAGTTGCAGCGTGACCGGCATGCCCTGGGCGATGCTCTCCGCCACAGGGATGCCGGTGCGCATCGACACGCCAAAATTGCCGCTCAGAAACCCGCCGATCCACTCCAGATACTGCACCGCCAGCGGGCGATTCAGCCCCAGATTCTCACGGATCTGTTCGAGCGTCCGCTGATCTGCCTGGGTGTCGCCGCCGAAGAGAATATCAACCACATCCCCCGGCAACAGCCGCATCAGGGTGAAAATAATGAGCGACACCCCCGCCAGCGTCGGGATGACCAGCGCCAGACGTTGCAGCAGATAGCGGTTCATCGTCGTGCCAGGCTCACGCCGTTACAAAGATTTCGCGCAGCGCCGGGCGAAACGTCGTAAAGGCGACGTAGTAATTCTGCACCCGCTTGCGCACCGCCGAGAAACGGTAATCCTGGTAGAGATACAGGTGCGGCGCCTCATCGAGCACGATCCGCTGCACTTTCAGCATCAACTCGCGCCGTTTCGCCTGATCGAGCGTTGCCATCGCCGCGTCATACGCCTCGTTGAGTTCTGCATTCTCCCAGGCGGGGAACCAGTTCTTCTCAGCGATGCCCAGGCGGCGGAAATCGTTCAGGTAGCCGCTCACGTCGGCGCGCATGCCGCGCGCCGTGAAGCACCACTCGAACTCGCCATTGGTCACGCGCTGCGCAAACGTGCCAAACTCGATCTGCTCGATCTGCATATCAATGTTCAACTGGCGCAGTTGCTCCTGCACGATGATCGCATTATCGTTGGTATAGCTGGCGCCTGAGGTGGTCATCGCCGTGACCTTGAAGCCGTCGGCATACCCGGCTTGCGCCATCAACTGGCGCGCTCGGTCGACGTCAACCTGATACGCGGCGCGCAGTTCGTCCTGGCTGAGGGGCCAGTCGCCATAGCCGGGCACCACCGGTCCGGTCAGTTCGGCTTCACCCTCCATCACCTTGTCGATCAGTTCCTGGCGGTCGATGGTCAGACTGATCGCCTGCCGCACCTCTTTGATGTCCCACGGCTTCCCGCCCTTCAGCGTGAACTGGAGCACCTTGGGCTGCGAGAACAACCCTTTCAGAATGGTGATGTCGGCATCGTTCTGAAGCCGCCGCGCACCCAGCGGCGTGACGTCCGTCCCGTCAATATCGCCGGAACGCAACGCCGCGATACGGGCGTCTTCCTCAGGAATGATCCGATAGGTCAGTTGATCGATCTTCGGCTGCTCCGGGTTCCAGTGGTCGGCGAAGCGTTCATAGACGATTTCAGCGTTGGGCGTATAACTGACCAACCGGAAAGGACCGGTGCCGATCGCCTGGGTCACCGGATTGATCTGCTGCGGCATGTCCACCGGAAAGATGTTCGTGTAGCGCGACCAGGCGAACAGCCCTGGGATGGTGGGATCGAGTTTTTTCAGATTGATGCGAATGGTCAACGGATCCACCACCTCGACGGTATCGAAGTTGGCGAAGAACGCTGCGCCCGGATTGCGCCCGTCGGGCGGGTTGATAATCGTATCGAGCGAGTACTTGACATCCTCAGCGGTCAGTTCTTTGCCATTGTGGAACTTCACCCCCGAACGCAGTTTGAAGATATAGGTCGTATCATCCGGCGTCTCAAACGACTCCGCCAGCGACGGCTGCACCTTCAGCTCGCGATCCCATACGAGCAACGAGTCATACATCGGCTCACGCGCTTCGTAATTGTACTGTCCAGTAATGTTGATCCCGTATGGTTCGAGCGACACCG
>JAUQOW010000153.1 GCA_030550675.1 Chloroflexota bacterium | reverse complement strand
TATTGTGCAGGCGATCCGCCAGTTTCACCAGCACAACCCGCGGATCGTCCGCCATAGCGATGAACATCTTGCGATAGGTGCCGACCTGCGCCTCCTCGCGCGTGCGCGCCTCCAACGCCGACAGTTTCGTCACGCCATCGACGAGATTGGCGATTTCTGCGCCGAAGAGCGCCGTCAACTGTTCTTTGGTGACCAGGGTGTCTTCCAGGACATCGTGGAGCAGCGCAGCGGCGACCGATGCGGCGTCAAGCTGAAGATCGATCAGGATGTGCGCAACTGCGACCGGATGATCGATGTACGGTTCACCTGAGTCGCGCTTCTGTTTCCCGTGCGCTTCACAGGCAATCGCATACGCATTGCGCACCAACTCCTCACTGCGCGCCATCTGTTCCGCGCTGGCGTTCGACTGTCGCTGATAGCTTTTGAGCCGCGCAACAAGTTCATCGGCAGCCGGGCTATGCGCAAACTCAGGATTCGGGCGCAGCACAGGCTGCGGCGCAGCATTGGCGCGGCGCGTTGAACGAACTGTGGAGTCGGTGGCGACATCGCCACTGCTCACCGCGAGTGTAGCTGGTGAGTCCATAGTGCTGCCCTGCGACGCGGCGGCAGAGGGCCGACGGGATAGTATCAGTCAGAGTAGCACGAAGGAGGAGGGTTGTCAAGAAAAATTCGCGCTTTCAATACATAATATCCACGCGAGTTCCAATGTCCGTCCAGCGATACAGCCATTCCGCGTCGTCAATATTCAGGTTGATGCACCCATGCGACATGCGCGCTCCCGTCCCCCAGGCGTCGTGCCAGTAGGTGCCGTGGAGCGCCACGCCGCCAACAACATACTGTACCCATGGAATGTTAGGCACATACCATGATTCGCCGCCTGCCGAGCCGGTCATGGTTTGCATCGGCAATTTGGCATAGATGGCAAACGAACCGACCGGCGTATTAAAACCATCGCGCCCGGTGGCGACCGGCGCGCGATACACCGGCACATCTCCTTCAAACGCCGTCAGCATCTGCGTCGAAAGGTTGACTTCGATGCGCCGCTCAAACAGTTTGGGCGACCAGACCAGCGCCCCTGGCATCGGACCGACCGACTGCGGCGTGTGCCCGCGACGTTGCAGCGCCTGACGCCCGAGGTCGCTCAACTGCACCTCGTAGAGTCCTGCGAGCATCACCCCGTTCGCCCGCTCCATCTGGCGGTAGAAGGCGGGCAGTTGTTCGGGATGGTACTCGAAGCGCGCGCGCTCAAAGTACTGGGTGATGCGCACCTGACCGTCAATCGGGCTGACTTCCTCAAACGGTTCGCTGATCGGATAACCAAAGACGCGCAGCCCGCCGCGCTTTTGCCAGAACTTCAGAAACTTGCCGCCAAGCGTCTGGCGCGTCTCAGGAAAGTAAACCCGACCCTGCGTCGGCTGACCGTCAGGGAAATCGTACCCCTGGGTCAGTTCGTTGCCAAGGAGCGACAGCATCACCTGATACTCCGTCCCCAGATGCTCAGGGTGGTACTCAAAACGCGCGCGCTCGAAATACTGAACAATCCGTCCATCTTCGACCATCTCGCCGCTGATCGGATAGCCGAAGATCAGCTCGCCGCCGTTCCTGCGCCAGAAGCTCAGGAAACCGGTGCGGTCGCTGATGTGAAAACCGGACGCCGCAAAATACATGTTTTGCACGGCTGGCAGCGGAACCGCCTCTTGACCGCCCTGCTGCTGCGTCCGCTCAAGGCGCTGCGCACGTTCAGCGGCGCGCGCAGCAGCGACCGCCGCCTCTGCTTCGGCTGGCGTCATTGGCGGAACAAAATCGGCGACTGCCGGGCGCTGCCGCGCGCGCAGATCGACAGGCGCTGCAATGGCGAGCGCCGTTAGCAATGCAACGCCGATCATCGTCAGATGCGCATGCCAGGGTCGGTGGATCATGGTACGCCTCGGGTTCATCAGCGCCAGGACGTTGTATCACGTAAATTATACCTCTTTTGAGCCGCACGCGAGGTTACGGTTCGGTGAAAAGACGCAGGGTCGCTGCGGGCTGAAGCCCTTGCTGAGCGCGTGAAAGCCCCTTTGGGGCTGCTGCACGCTGAGAGCGCGGGCTTCAGCCCGCAGCCCACAAGCAATACGTTGTGCTGGATCGCCCGCTTCAGGCATCAGGATGCCCTGGCTCCCCCTTCTCACCTTTTGGGAGAAGGGGGCAAGAGGGGATGAGGGGAAAAAGGCATCAGTCTGCGGCAAACACCCGTCGCACCCTCACAACTCTACCCTTGTGAGAGGGGGCAGGGGGGATGAGGGAAGACAGGCGTCAGAATGCGGAAAACTTCCATCGCACCTCAAAATGTCTGCAAGAAGGCTTAAACCCCTGTTTGACACCCGCCTCACTTCCTGCTATACTCTTAGCCACAAACCAGAAATTAACGACAGTGAACGGGAAGAGTACGCACCAGGGCGCGGCGCAGCGAGCCGACAGGATGGTGTGAGGTCGGTGCTGGCGACGGTGCGGAATGGGCCCGGGAGTTGCGGAGCGAACCGGCGACGCATGTTCGCCGCAGTAGTAGCCGCCGGAGACGCCGCCGTTATCAGGGCGCGGGGTATCGCGTGCGCTGTACGCCGTACTCGCAGAGGGCGTCGCGCCGTGAGGCGCGGCGAACCGGGGTGGCACCGCGAAGGCTTTCGAGCCTCTCGTCCCTGGATGGGACGAGGGGCTTTTTGATTCAGGGCGCGCGCCGTTCACGCAGGCGCGCCGCGCGCTATCAATAGCATCGCCTGCATCGTATTCGCGCTGCTGAGGAGGGACGTTCCATGAAGACCGTCAAGTATCTGCTCGCTGAAGATCAGATGCCGACCGCCTGGTACAACATTCAGGCAGACTTGCCGGCACCGCCGCCGCCGGTGCTCCATCCTGGCACGAAGCAGCCCATCGGTCCACAGGACCTGGCGCCGCTCTTTCCGATGGCGCTGATTATGCAAGAGGTAAGCACTGAGCGCTTCATCGAGATCCCTGAAGAAGTGCAGGCGATCTATCGCCAGTGGCGCCCGACGCCGCTGTTCCGCGCGCGACGCCTCGAACAGGCGCTCGATACGCCAGCCCGCATCTACTACAAGTATGAGGGGGTCAGCCCGGCGGGGAGCCATAAGCCGAATACCGCCGTCGCGCAGGCGTACTACAACAAGCAGGAGGGCGTCAAACGCCTGGTGACGGAAACCGGCGCAGGGCAGTGGGGGTCGTCGCTGGCGATGGCGGGTGCGTTCTTCGGGCTTGAGGTGCTGGTCTTTATGGTGAAGGTCAGTTACCAGCAGAAGCCGTACCGCCGCGCGCTGATGGAAGCCTACGGCGCGCGCGTGGTCGCCAGCCCCAGCGAGGAAACCCATGCCGGGCGCGCAATCCTCGCCGAACACCCCGACAGCACCGGCAGCCTCGGAATCGCGATCTCTGAGGCGGTCGAGGTGGCGGCGCAGGACCCGGAGGCGAAGTATTCGCTCGGCAGCGTGCTTAACCATGTGCTGCTGCACCAGACGATCATCGGCGAGGAGGCGCTGGCGCAGATGGAAATGGCGGGTGATTATCCCGATGTCATTGTCGGATGCACCGGCGGCGGCAGCAACTTCAGCGGCATCTCGTTCCCGTTCATCGGGAAGAAACTGCGCGGCGAGCGCGACGTGCGCGTGGTAGCGGTCGAACCGGCGGCTTGTCCGAGCATGACGCGCGGCAAATACGCCTATGACTTCGGCGACACCGCCAAACTGACGCCGCTCGTCAAGATGCACACCCTGGGGCACGATTTTGTGCCGCCGGGGATCCACGCTGGCGGGCTGCGTTACCACGGCATGGCGCCGCTGGTGAGCCATTTGCTCGAATTAGGGGTCATTGAGGCGATTAACGTCCAGCAACTTGAGACATTCAGCGCTGGCATCCAGTTCGCCCGCGCTGAGGGGATCATCCCGGCGCCGGAAGCCAACCACGCCGTTGCTGGCGCAATCCGCGAGGCGCTGCGCTGCAAAGAGGAAGGGGTCAGCCGCACGATCCTGTTCAACCTCTGCGGGCATGGGCACTTCGACATGCAGGCGTACACCGATTACATGGCGGGCAAGCTGCGCGACTATGAATACTCCGAGGAGGAAGTTGCCATGGCGCTCGCCGGGTTGCCGTCGGTGTAGTGAATAGGACACGGATTGGCACGGGTGCGACGGATTAAGACGGATCGATCCGTGTACATCCGTTTCATCCGTGTGTATCCGTGTCCTATTCCAGCGATCAGGGGGAGGACGATGCACCTGGCGTATATGAACCACCCCGCGCGCAAGATCATCGATGAGGCGCGCTGGGCTGCGGAAAACGGCTTCGATGCGCTCGACCTGACGATTGAGGGTCCGGCGGCGTTGATCGATAGTTTCGATCCGGCGGAACTGCGCGCGCTCCTCGACGCTGCCGGCATGCGCGTGGTTGGTCATACCGCCTGGTATCTGCCCTTCGCCTCGCCGGTGGAACGGGTGCGCCGCGCAGCGGTCGAGGAGGTGGCGGCGTCCCTCCCGATCTTCGCGGCGCTGGGCGCCACAATGGTAAATGTCCATATGACGCGCGGCGTGCCGCTCTACGGCGACGAAGACGAACTCCAGCGCAATGGCGCGAGTTTCGCCGAACTGGCGCGCCTGGCGGAACCGTATGGCATTCAGATTGTCGTCGAGCATCCGCCCTGGCGCCGGTTTGGGCTGAAACAGATCCGCGCCATTCTCGACACCGACCCGCGCCTGGGGTTCCACCTCGATGTGGGGCACGCCTTCGTGGCGGGGATCGATTTGGAGCAACTGCTCGGCGAACTCGGCGACCGGCTGCGGCACGTCCACTTTTCCGACAACCGCGGGCAGGACGACGACCATATGCCGATTGGCGCGGGCAAGATCGACTGGCAACAGACGATCCGCCTGCTGAAACGCGCTGGCTACGACGGCATCGTGACGCTGGAAGTGTTTGACCAGGAGCGCGACTTCCTGCTCCTCAGCGCCCAAAAAGTGCGCTCGTGGTGGGCGATGCTCTAGAGCAGTGATACCTGGCGTTGGCTTCGACAGGCTCAGCCAACGCTAAGGCAGACACCTGGCGTTGGCTTCGACAGGCTCAGCCAACGCCAGGCGCGCCACGGACAATGCTCACGGGCGCGCATCGTGAGAAATAATAGTGCGCTATTACCAGCGCACCTGCACCTGAACAACTGCCATATCCGCCACGTCGATGACGACGTACCGGCTGGCGCGCAGGGTTTCGATGGTATGCGGCACAGGCGCGCCATTGACCGTCGTTTCAACCGATCCCGGCGCCTCCTGCGGCAGCAGCACCCGCACTCGCGCCCGGTCGAATACCCCGCTCAGGTCGAGGTCGATGCTGCGTGGATTCTGGCGCCAGACATACGCCAGATACCCGTCGCTCGCCGGGTAGCGCGCCGAGACGTAGGCAGAAGTCAGACCAGCGGCGCCCCATCGTGGGCTGACAATCACATCGCGCATGGCAACGCCCTGATCCTCGATGCCGGCAGCGCCTTCGATCAGCGCGGTGAACATCGCCGCCGTTCCCCACGCATCGGTCGGGATGGTGTCTTCAGAGCCGACGCCCTCCGCGCCGTCGGGGTAGTACCAGAGGAAGGTGCGCCCGCGACTGAGCATGCGCAGCCAGTAGTGTTCGAGGATGGCAAACCCGTAGGTTTCGTTGCCGTAGCGGAAAGCGCCGCGCGCCAGCTCGCCGCCGGTGATTGGCATGATGCCGCCGTTGACATACGCGCCGGGGAGTTCGCCGCTGCGCCCGGCAAGCCCAAAACTCCCCGGCGGGAACGGCGGATCAATGCTGAACCACTCCGCGAATGCGCGCATCGTCTTTGAGCGTTCTATGTACTCGTCGATGATCGCCTGCCCCTGCTGCACGGTGAGCACGCCGCGGTTGAGCGCGTAGGCGTTCGAGAGACTCAACTGCCGCTCCCGGTCAACGCCAGGAATGTCGAACGGTTGAAAGGGCACATGATGGCGAAAGAAGCGCCCGTTCCAGCTCAGCGCATTCAGATTGCGCATCAAACCGGCGGCGACCTCGCGCCAGACGCGCGCCAGGTTCACGTCGCCGACGCGCTCTTCCATTCGCGCCAGCATCGTCAGCGCCTGCGCCATGCCGGTGTTGTCGCCGTGGAAAATGCCCCAGATTGTCCGGTCATCGATCCAGTAGCGCGGCGCAGGTTTGCCGGTGTCCGGGTCGGTCGTCGTCGGACCGTACTCGAAATCCCAGGTATCGATGGTGAACGGGCGCTTGATCAGCCCCCGTTCGGGGTCCCAGCGCAGCGGATGCTGCAACGAATAGGTGACGGCGCGCCGCATCGGTTCGAGATGACTGCGCATCCAGGCGTCGTCGCCGGTCGCCTGCCAGGCTTCGTAGACTCCCTGAACATAGAGGTACTCGACGTCAGCTTCGACCGGCACCCGCAGCGCGCGGTCGGTCCACGGGGGGCGCGGCAGGAAATCGGGGAGACTGCCATCCGGCTGCTGGTAGCGGCGAAAGTCGTCGAAGGCGGTTTTGAGATTAGCATCGAAGTAACGCGCGCCGCGTTGCGCGTGAACGTGGTCGCGCAACCAGATCAGCGCGCTGTCGGGCGAACGGTAGCCGTGAAAGGGAATCCCGTTGAAGGTGTACGAGAGCGTGGCAGCGGCGAAGATTGCGGCGGCATTCGGCACAAACCGGTCGAAGCGTTCCTGCCCGGTCCAGATTTCGGTGCGCGCATCGAGCGAGAAGAGCGCCGGATTGGCGGCGACGAACTGGCCCGAGGCGAACAGCGCCGCCCACTGCGCGCCAGGCGCGCCGCGCGGCACGGCGACCAGGGTTCCGGCGCCGTTCTCGACGCGCCCCTCGGCGACGCCGGCAAACCGCTTGCGGCTGTCGAACAGCACAATCGCGGCAGGACCGGTGTATCCGGGAATGCGCACATCAACCTCAACCGGCTGGAGCGGCGCAACGACGGGACGGCGGGCAGCCAGCGCGGCGCCGTCCTGCGCCAGCGCGGGACGGAGCGACGCGAGCGCGGCGAACGTCGCAGCGGCAGACAGAGCCGCACGGCGGGAGAGATGTTTCGATGGCATAGTCACAAATTGATTGAGTGTCTGGATGCTCCAATGGACGCAGCGCAGGGGAGCGCACGGATTTTCGCGGATCGAAACGGACTCACACGGATCGACGACTTTCCATCACGGCAGAGCCGCGCGAATCTGTCGCATCTGTGTCAATCCGCGTCCCATTCAAGCCAGATCATGAGCATACTCTTGAGCAAACTATACCATACCTTTGAATGGAGGTTTCCATGAACCAGCGAAAAAAACGAGTATTAACCGGCGACCGTCCGACCGGGCGCATGCACCTGGGACACTACGTCGGCACACTGGCGAACCGGGTGCGTTTGCAGGACGAGTACGAATGCTTCTTCCTGGTCGCCGATCTGCATATGCTCACCACGCGCACCGAACTCGAGCGCCTGCGCCAGACCGCAGAGAACATCCGGCATGTCGTGCTCGACAACCTGAGCGTCGGGATCGACCCGGAGAAATCGACATACTTCCTCCAGTCGATGGTTCCAGCGATCAGCGAAATTGCGCTGATCTTCGGCATGCTGATCACCGTGCCGCGCCTGCAACGGGTGCCGACGCTGAAAGAGGTCATGCAGGACCTGCACATCGAACAGCCGTCCTACGGTCTGCTGGGGTATCCGGTGCTCCAGGCCGCCGACATCCTCTGCGTGCGCGCCGATCTCGTGCCGGTCGGCAAGGATCAGGCGTCGCACCTGGAAGTGACGCGCGAAATTGCGCGCCGCTTCAATGCCCTCTACGGCGAGGTGCTGCCCGAACCCGAAACTCTGATCGGCGACGTGCCGACGCTGGTGGGCATTGACGGTCAGGCGAAGATGTCAAAGAGCCTGGACAACGCCATCTATCTGAGCGACGACGCGAAAACCGTTGAGGAGAAGGTGCGCCGCATGTACACCGATCCTAACCGCATTCGCGCCGATATTCCTGGCAGAGTTGAAGGGAACCCGGTATTCATCTACCACGACGCCTTCAACCCGAACGTTGATGAAGTGAACGACCTGAAAGAGCGCTACCGCCAGGGGAAAGTCGGCGATGTCGAGGTAAAGCGCAAACTCGCGGCGGCAATCAACGCCTTCCTTGACCCGATCCGCGAACGACGGGCGCAGTACGAACGCAACCCGCGCATCGTCGAAGAAATCCTGGCGGCCGGTTCCGAACGCGCGCGCGCCGAAGCCAACGAGACCCTCAATATGATGAAAGAGGCGATGGGTCTGAAATTCATTTGAAGGTTGAAGGTGGGAAGGTTGAAGGTGGGAAGGTTGAAGGTGGGAAGGTTGAAGGTGGGAAGGTTGAAGGTGGTACGTGGCGTGTAGGGGCGTGGCGGCGCCACGCCCACGGCGAACCCGAGCAGGACAATCCTTCGTGCTGCTTCGTGTCCTTCGTGGATCATCCAACAGGCGAGGCAAGAGGCGCACGCAGGATCGTGGCGGCGCCACGCCCACGGCGAACCCGAGCAGGACAATCCTTCGTGCTGCTTCGTGTCCTTCGTGGATCATCCAACAGGCGAGGCGAGGGGCGCACGCAGGATCGTGGCGGCGCCACGCCCACGGAAAGATGTCGAGTGTGGTGAGACATCGTAGGGGCGCCCCCCAGTGGGCGCCCACAGCTACGCCCAAACCCAAGGGTCTTGGGGGGTTAGAACATCGGCACATTGCATGTTGCACGTTCACAGGCAAGATTGCGCAAATGCGAGTATAAAGCGGTTCTCTCTGTGCTCTCTGTGGCTCTGTGGTAAATCCACAGGTGTGAAGGTGTGAAGGTTGAAGGTGCGAAGGTTGAACGCACGAACCTCAAACAATCCTGGGCAAAAGTCCTTCGCGCCGCTTCGTGTCCTTCGTGGATCATCCAACCAGGCGAGGCGCGAGGCGCACGCAGGATCGTGGCGGCGCCACGCCCACGGCGAACCCGAGAAGGACCATCCTTCGTGCCGCTTCGTGTCCTTCGTGGATCGTCCAACCAGGCGAGGCGAGGGGCGCACGCAGGATCGTGGCGGCGCCACGCCCACGGCAAAACCGAGGAGAACAATCCTTCGCGCCGCTGCGCGTCCTTCGTGGATCGTCCAACAGGCACACAGACGCACGGCGCAACTGTAGGGGGATTCTATGAAACTCGTTCCATCACTCGACGATATGCGCGCGCTCGTCGGAAAGGGCAATCTCTGCCCGCTCTACGCCGAAGTGCTCGCCGACCTGGAAACGCCGGTGTCGGCGTTCCTCAAGGTTGCGCGCGAACCGTGGAGCTTCCTGCTCGAATCGGTCGAAGGCGGGCAACATATCGCGCGCTACTCGTTCATCGGCGCCGAACCGTACATGACGCTGCGCTTCGATCAGGGGATCGCCAGCGCAGTGCAGGGCGGGTACAAGCAAACGCTGCCCTACACCGATCCGTTGCAGGTGCTGCACTCCTACCTGAGCGCCTATCGCCCCGTGCGCCTGCCCGATCTGCCGCGCTTCGTCGGCGGCGCGGTCGGCTACTTCAGCTACGAGACGGTCTGCTACTTCGAGCGCCTGCCGCGCCCCGAGAAACGCGGCTACGCGATGCCCGAAGGATTGTGGCAGTTCGTCGATACGCTGCTGGTCTTCGACCATCTGCGCCACAAGATCAAGGTGCTCACCCACGTCCACCTGGATGACCCTGATCTCGAAGGCGCCTATCAGCGCGCCGCAGCGCGAATCGAGGCGCTGATCGAGCGGCTGCGTCAACCGCTCCCCGTGCGCAACCAGGCGCTCATGGCGGAGCGCGAGTCCGCTAATGCTTCGCAGGAGCGCGCTTTCTCCTTCGTGGCGAATTACGAACCCTGGCCCCTCGAAAAGCCAGCGCCGGTCACTGTCGCGTCGAATGTCAGCCGCGAGGAGTACATGCGGCGCGTCAACGTCGCCAAGGAATACATCGCGGCTGGCGACATCTTCCAGGTCGTTCCCTCGCAACGCTTCAGCCGTCCGGTGCGCGTCCACCCCTTCGCCATCTACCGCGCGCTGCGCACGATCAACCCGTCGCCCTATATGTTCTACCTTCACACTCCCGAAGGCGACCTGGTCGGCGCGTCGCCGGAACTGCTGGTGCGCGTCGAGGAAGGGGTGGTGACCACTCACCCGATCGCCGGTACGCGCCGTCGCGGTAAAGACCCGGAGGAGGACGCGCGGCTGGCGCAGGAGCTGCTGGCGGACGAAAAAGAACGCGCCGAGCACCTGATGCTCGTCGACCTGGGGCGCAACGACCTGGGGCGCGTTTCGGAACCGGGGACGGTGCGGGTTCCCTCATTTATGGAAGTCGAAAAGTTCAGCCACGTGATGCACCTGGTGAGCCACGTGACCGGCAAATTGCGCAGCGATATGACCGCGCTCGACGCGCTGCGCGCTGTGTTTCCCGCCGGAACTGTCAGCGGCGCGCCAAAGATCCGCGCCATGGAGATCATTGCCGAACTCGAAGGCGAACAGCGCGGCGTCTACGCTGGCGCCGTCGGGCACGTCGGCTTCAACGGCGACCTCGATACCTGCATTGCGCTGCGCACGATGGTCGTCAAGGACGGCATCGCCTATGTGCAGGCAGGCGGCGGCGTGGTGGCGGACAGCGATCCCGCAGCGGAGTATGAGGAAAGTTGCAACAAGGCGGCAGCGCTGCTGCGCGCCATCGATTTAGCGGAGGGCGAATTATGATCCTCCTTCTCGACAACTACGACTCCTTCACCTACAACCTCTACCAGTACCTGAGCGAACTGGGCGCGCAGGTGACGGTGAAGCGCAACGATGAACTGACGGTCGGCGACGTGGCGGCGCTCGCGCCGGAGAAGATCGTCATCTCGCCAGGACCGTGCACCCCCAACGAGGCGGGCATCAGCGTCGCGCTCATTCGGGAATTGGGGGCGACGATCCCGATCCTTGGCGTCTGCCTGGGGCATCAGGCGATTGGCGCAGCATACGGCGGCGCCGTCGTGCGCGCGCCGAAGGTGATGCATGGCAAACTCTCCGACATTTATCACAACGGTCAGGGGGTGTTCGCCGGTCTGCCGGCGCCGTTCCGGGCAACGCGCTACCATTCGCTCATCGTGCGCCGCGACGACCTGCCCGATTGTCTGGAGATCACGGCGTGGACCGACGACGGGTTGATCATGGGATTGCGCCACCGCGAGTATCCGGTGCAGGGAGTGCAGTTCCACCCCGAGTCGATTATGACCGAGGCGGGCAAGGAGTTGCTGCGCAATTTTCTGGCAACTCATCCGCCCGGCGGCTGAGGCCGCGGGCTACGGGTGCGAAGCCCGCCTGCGCGGGCTAGACGTGGCGATACCGGATGATCTTCTCAACAACCATACGCCGCGGGCTACGGGTGCGAAGCCCGCCTGCGCGGGCTAGACATGGCGATGCCGGATGATCTTCTCAACAACCATACGCCGCAGGCTATGGG
>JAUQOW010000427.1 GCA_030550675.1 Chloroflexota bacterium | reverse complement strand
GCCCGGGTCAATCTCTACATCCACAATCGGACGGCGCAGAACGGCTTTGCGAGCCTGGGTCCGGCGACGCAAATGATGATCAGCGCCGATCCCTGCTTTGCCGACGGCGTCTGGATGCCATTTTCCAGCGAGACAGCCTGGAAACTGGAGGAAGGACAGGGCTGGCGAACCGTCTACGTCAAAACCCGCGACCCGCTCAACCGCACGGCAACGGTGAGCGATACCATCTATCTGGGGGAAGCGGCGCCGCTCCAGGAACTCGATGATGCGCATCTGAGCACGACGCAGCCTTCTGTAACACTGTATCGTCTGGATCAGAGCGGATGGCCAATGGTGCAGTTGAGCCTGGGATGGATCGCCGATGATACTTACCCGACGTTTGGCACATTATGGGGGAACGGCGAGCGTGTCACCGACCCGGACGCCTGGGGCGGCACGGCATACCGGCTCGCAACCGGCAGCGGCGAGACATCCGCGTGGGTCTGGGACACCTTGTTTATCAAGGATACGCCGATGATTGCGTATTTTCGCGTCAAAGTCGGCAGTAACGCATCAGGCGGTGAAGTGGCGCGATTGGCGGTCATAGGCGGCGGGACAGAATATGGTCCACTGCGACTGCGCGGCGTCGATTTTTCCGCGCCGAACCGCTATCAGGAATTTGCGCTGCCATTCACGTTTCACTCGAATCCCGGCGAACCCTTTCTGATCTTCCAATTCTGGCGCAGCGGCGCCACGGATGTATTTGTCGATGCGGTCACTATCTTCAGCGCGTCACAACCGGCGATCTCTCCGCTCACCTGGCAGATTCCAGGGGGCAACTACCGCGGGCAAGGGGTGTGGGTGCGCTTCACGGATGGTGTGCGTTTTTCTGAGATCACGGAAGGCTCGACGATGCCTGCCCGCCTGAGCGTCGCGCCAAAAAATCTGAGGTTTCTGGCGCAGCGCGGCGGATCACCGCCGTCGCCAGCGCAGCTGAATATTGCGGCAAGCTGCGCGCCTCCCGGTTGGCAGGCGACGCCGGACGTTCCCTGGCTTCAGACCGAAATCGTCGGCAGCACCGTCAGGATCAGCGCCAACCAGTCCGGATTGGGCAATGGCGTCCACACCGGCAACGTCGTCATCTCAGCGCCACACGCCAGCGGCACCGCCCCGGTCATCGTTCCGGTCGAACTGATAGTCGTTGATCAACTGTTTTCTCTGCATCTGCCGCTGATAGGCAGAAACTGAACACGCCGTCCGCTAGCTCCTGGCTCTCAGTTCCCGGTTCTCAGAAGATCAACCAGATATTGGATAATCCCCATGATCAGCGTTGGCTTCGACAGGCTCAGCCAACGCCAGTTGAGCCTGTCGAAACCAACGCCAACCGCTCCAACGATACAGGCTCGATTGTCTGGATTGATCTTACTATCAGTTCTTGGTTCTCAATTCTCAGTTCTTGGTTCTCAATTCTCAGTTCTCAGTTCTCACCCCCCTCACGCACGCTCAGCGTCGTCCACTTGCGTTTCCGCCGCCTCGGCGGTCTCGATGGCGCTGTCGAGGTGCGACATATCGTTGACCGTGAGAATATGCCAGTCGTTCGCCACGCACGCAACGACCGACAATGACGCATTGCCGACGTGCAGCGGACGCGGCAATGCGCCGACTTTGTCGCGCGCGGCGTGAAGAAGCAACGCGCGCGCGGGACCGCCGTGCGTCACCAGCGCGATGGTCTGTCCCGCTTGCTCGCGCACCATCCGCTCGACAGCGCCAACAACGCGATCATACAGTTGCCCGAAGGTCTCGCCGCTGCCGCCGCGCGGAACATCCTCGCCCGAATGCAACCGTTCCCACAGATCGTGATACTGAGCGATAACCTCGTTGCGGGTCAATCCGCTCCACGCGCCGACATCGATCTCGCGCAGCGCAGAAAGCGGTGTTGGGGCGACGCGTAGCCTGTCTGCAATCACTGTTGCGGTTTCCCATGCCCGCAGCAGGTCACTGCTGTAGATCGCATCGAAGCGGATGCCGCGCCGGTGCAAATGCCTGGCAAGACGCTGCGCCTGATCCCGTCCGGTGTCGTTCAACGGAATGTCCGCTTTGCCCTGCCATCGCCCCTGCAGATTCCAATCGGTCTGACCATGCCGGATGATATAGAAAGTGGTCATCGCGCTCCTGTGCCCTCCCTGCGCTCGCCAGACGCGCAGCGTCTTCCAGCGACCGCCTGTCTCAGGAGAGATTATATATGCACATGTGGAAGCGGAAAACTATCAATGACCAATGCGGAAAACACCCTGAGTCCAGGGGGGACGCCCCCGAAACGTAGGGGCGCCCCCCTGTGGGCGCCCTCACAAGGGTAGAGTTTTCGAGCCATCGTGCCGAGTGCCCGCAAGTCCGCGGGGAAGCCTCCTGAAACGTAGGGGCGCCCCCCTGTGGGCGCCCT
>JAUQOW010000152.1 GCA_030550675.1 Chloroflexota bacterium | reverse complement strand
CGACGAGCGCAATGGCGTCCACCGCAGCGAGCGCCGCGACGACCGTAGCGGCGGCTACCGCAGTGACCGGCGCAATGAGCGCAGTTCCGACAGACCGCGCGACTTTCGGCGTGACGAGCGCAATAGCGGCTACCGCAGCGAGCGCCGCGACGACCGCAGCGCCTACCGCAATGACCGGCGCAATGAGCGCAGTTCCGACAGACCGCGCGACTTCCGGCGTGACGAGCGCAATAGCGGCTACCGCAGCGACCGCCGCGACGAGCGCAATAGCGGCTACCGCGATGAACGGCGCAATGAGCGCAATGCCGACGGACCGCGCGACTTCCGCCGCGACGAGCGCAATAGCGGCTACCGCGATGAACGGCGCAATGAGCGCAGTTCCGACAGACCGCGCGACTTCCGTCGCGACGAGCGCAGTAGCGGCTACCGCAGCGAGCGCCGCGACGACCGTAGCGGCGGCTACCGCAGCGACCGCCGCAATGAGCGCAATGCCGACGGACCGCGCGACTTCCGCCGCGATGACCGCAGCGGCGGCTACCGCAGCGACCGCCGCGATGACCGCAGCGGCGGCTACCGCAGCGACCGCCGCGATGACCGCAGCGGCGGCTACCGTGGCGAATGGCGCAACGAGCGCGGTTCAAGAGGCTTTTCGCGCAATGATCGACCCGCCCCGCGCTACTTTGAGGACGATGAAGAATAGTCCAGTTTGATCTGGCAGAACAACGACCAGGGTGCAACTGTCGCACCATGGTCGTTGTCTACCGGCTCGGTCAGCGCGGGGTGGCAAAGACCTGCGTCCAATACCTCCCGAATGAGCCGCCATCCGCGTAGGCGACGCCGATCTCGCGCAGGTTGCAGTTCAGCATATTTCTGCGGTGCCCCTCACTGTTGTACCACCCCTGTACCACCTGCTCGGCTGTGCGATAGCCAGCGGCGATGTTTTCAGCGGCAGCCGAGAACATATACCCTGTGCGCCGGATGCGATCCCAGGGCGTTGAGCCATCTGAGCCAGTGTGACTGAAGAAGTTGTTCCTCGCCATATCCTGACTGTGAGCGGCAGCGGCGGAGGTCAGTTGCGGCGAAACGGACAGCGGGGCGCACCCAGCCGCCACGCGGCGCTGGTTCGTCAGATCGACGACCTGCTGCGCCAGCGGTGATATGGTATCTGCGCTGCGGTTGGACGTCCCTGACGCCACAACGAGCGGCAGGTGCACTTTCATTGTCGCCGCTGACGTAAGCGCGTCGTCGGTTGGAACAGCGAGGCTATCGCCAGCGGCAGCGGCTGGCTCGCCAACATTGACAGGGAGATCATCTGTCGTTTGCGCGGAGAGTGTAAGCGGTATCAGGCTCAGAACAGCGGCAATAATCAGAACAGCGAGACGATGCGGTAAAGACATGTGCGCGCTCCACAGACGTCATGGAATAACGAAAGCGCTCCACTTCTTTACCTTGATTTTACGGTTTTCCTGCTCGTCGGGAAATAGCCCGATAGTCCCCGCATCGCATGGCTTCCAGTACGCCTGGCGAGTAGGGCATCCGGTCAACGCGCCAGAACGTAGCACATTGGCGCACACTGGCGCACAAAGCCTTTGAGTTCCAGCACCGCCAGCGCAGCGGACACTTCATAGACCGGCATCGATGCGCGCCGTCGCAGATCGTCAATGTGGAGCGGCTCATATCCGACCAGCGCCAGCACAGCGGCTTCGACCGGATCATCGGGCAGCGCGGCGCGCACCTCTTGCTGGCTGGCTGCCACGCTCATATTGAGCGCTTCCAGAATGTCGCCTGCACATGTCGCCAGACCGGCGCCGTTTCGAATCAACTGGTTGGTTCCCTCGGAACGCGGGCTGAAGATCGGTCCCGGCACAGCAAACACGTCGCGCCCCTGTTCGAGCGCGTAATCGACTGTGATCAGCGCGCCGCTCTTCGCCCCGGCTTCCACCACCAGCACGCCGCGCGCCAGGCCGCTGATCAACCGGTTGCGCACCGGAAAGAATTGCGGAATGGGTCGGGCGCCAGGCGGGAATTCCGAGATCAGCGCGCCGTTGCTGGCAATGCGCTGCGCCAGCGCGGCATGGCGTTCGGGGTAGACCATATCGGCGCCGCATGGCAGAACCGCCAGCGTGCGTCCGCCAGCGTCGAGCGCGGCGGTGTGCGCAATGCTGTCGATCCCTAGCGCCAGACCGCTGACAATGGTCACGCCAGCCTCGACCAACCCGGTCGTCAGACGGCGCGTTGCTTCACGTCCATACGACGTCGGCTGGCGCGTGCCGACCACGGCGACGCTCCAGGCGTCGGCGTCGGAGAGCGCGCCGCGCACGTAGATCAACGGCGGCGGCGAGGGAATGTGGCGCAGAGACGCGGGATACGCGGGGTTCTCACGGTCGATGAGGGTGATGCCAGCGCGTCGGGCGCGCTCCATCTCACGGTCGAGATCGAGCGCGCGTCGTGTTTCGATCAGGGCTTCGATCAGTTTCGGTTCCAATCCGGCAGCCGCAAGTTCGGCAGCCGACGCATGCCAGGCGGCTTCGATGGAGCCGCACCGTTCGATCAGGCGGTCGAGACGGGCTGGACCGATGCCATTCACCCGGTTGAACCCCAGGTAGTAACGAGTGTTCTCCATGGCGCACCTGGATCTTCAAACAAGCGGCGCCCGGCAGACTCATATCTGCCGACAGGGTGTAGTATATCGGCTGCCCATTACCAGAGTTCGATAAGACGCAACGGTTGCAAGGTCGCCGCCATGTCGCTCAGATCGGCATCGAAGCCGTAGCGCTTCACCACATTGAACGCGCGAGCGCCGAGATCTGCGACCGAAGCAGGCGCGCGACCAGCGCCAAACACCACGAGGGAGTGACGCAGCGGCACCGCCAGCGTGGTGCGCCAGGCGGAACGGAAGACTTTCACTTTGGCGGAAAAATGTGGGTCGCTGTACAACATGTTGACGCCAATGACCCCGCCGGGTCGCAGACGTGCTCGACAGAGCGCATAGAATTCCGCCGTCGCCAGATGATCGAGATGATCGCGAGCGTCACTGAACGCATCCAAGATGATGATGTCATAACGGTGCGACGTTGACCGGAGATACTCCTGTGCATCAGCGATATGGAGTCGCTGCCGCTCGTCGAAGTGCACGCCGAAGTAGCTGGCGGCGATGGCTGCGAACGCCGGATCGACATCAACATTGTCGATGATCACATCGGGCAGATAGGCATGCAGCGCCAGCGAGATGCGTCCGCCGCCGAAACCCAGCACACAGATGCGCTGCGGCGCCGGATGCCAGAGGAGCGTGAGCAGGAGTGCGCGGGTGTAGGGCGCTAGAAGATACAATGGTCGCTCAATATCGATCCGCGACATCGGTCCGTCGAGAGCGCCAGTTTCCGGGTTCAGAAAGAAGAGGCTGATACATGTTCCGTCCTTAATCACCCGGAGCCGCACCTGCGTCAGCAGTCGATCATCGATCACGCCGTCAGGAAGGGTGCGGAGCCACGCCAGCCGCCGGGCAAGCGCAGCAGAGTACGCTTCGAGGCGAGATAGCGCACGTTCTGAAGCCATACGCCGCACTCAGCGATCATTGCGGGGCCAGATCGTCCAGAGCGCGGCGCCAGCCGCCGCCGCCCACGACCAGAACGCCTCATCGGTGAAGCCATTGATCCGCAGCAGCACTCCGCCAATGAACAGCGCCGCCGTGATAATGCCGCCGGAGAGCCGATTCGTCGCCCGCTCAACGCGCTTCATGCCGCGCTCGAGGCGCGAGAGATCGACGCGCATCTGGAGTTCGCCGCGGTTGGCGGCTTTATAGTAGGCGTCCATCTGGCGCGGCAGCGTCGCCGCCACCTGGCTGAGCGCGGTCAACTCGCGACGAATCTCTTCCAGCCAGTCGCCATTGCGTCGTTCGCGTTCAAGCATAGCCTGTGCAAATGGTTGCGTTTCCTCGAACAGGTTGATGTCAGGATGCAAGCCGGTCACAATTCCGCTCACCAGACTGATCGCCCGCCCCAGGTAGATCAAATCTTGCGGGATCTGGAAAGGAAGATCGCGTACAAGGTGCTCAGTTTCTTCGAACAATTTTTCGATGTCGATATTGGTCAACTCGCGTTGCGAGCGCGCGTAGGTGTGGCGCAGCACGATTTGCAGCGCCTGCACGATCTGACGGCGGTCGGCGCCGGGCAAGATCATGCCCAGACGGTCAAGCGCCTCGACAATCCGCTCAGGGTCGTTGGTCGCCAACCCGATCACGCCGCTCCGCATGATCTCCATCGTCGTCGGCGGCAGGCGCCCGACCATGCCGCAGTCGAGCAGGATAAGCGTGAATGGCGCGCCCGGTTTGACGCCATTGGTCTGCGGCGGCGGCGGACCTTCGACGCGCACGAAGATGTTGCCGGGGTGCGGGTCGGCATGAAAGAATCCGTCAATGAAAAACTGTTTCAGGTACGCGCGGTTAAGGCGGGTGGCGACTTCGATGCGATCCACGCCTGCCCGCTCAAGCGCGGCATAGTCGCTGATCTTAATGCCATCGACGCGCTCCATGATCAACACGCGCCGCGTCGAGAGTTCGGGATAAGGTTTGGGGAAGTAGACCCCTGGCGTATCGGCGAAATTGACGCGAAACCGCAGTGCATGCTGCGCCTCGCGCACGTAATCGAGCTCCTCCCGCAGCACACGGGCGAATTCTTCAAAGAGAAGTTCCAGATCGGCGCGCCGCCGGATCAGCGGATAATTCTTGACAATGCGCACTGCCCATAGCACGGCGCTCAGATCGATCTCGACAATTTCATCAATGCGCGGGCGCTGAATCTTGATCGCAACCGGTCTCCCATCGCGGAGTTCGCCATAGTACACCTGACCGAGCGATGCCGCCGCCACGGGGGTCGGGTCGAAGCGCGCAAAGATACGCTCAGGCGGTCGACCCAGTTCGGTGATGAGGGTTTGAAGTACATACGGCAGCGGCGCGGGCGGCACCTCGTCCTGCAGACCGGCCAATTCGTCGGTGATTGCTGCAGGAAGCACATCGGCGCGAGCGCTGAGGAACTGACCGAGTTTGATCAGCACGCCGCCCATCCGCACCGCCAGGCGCCGAAAGTCGCGCGCGATGCGCTGATAGCGGGCAACGCCCGTGCGTTGGGCGTACCAGCGCGTCAGACGATAGCGGTTGAACAGAATGTCGAAAATGAAGACGTGGACAATAACCCGCAAAAAGAACCAGGACACACGAAGAAAGCGCCGCCGCCTTGGTACGGGGAAGGGACGAAGGTTTGGCGGCAGCGGCGGAAGCGAAAGTATGGCGCCGGTTTCTGAACCGGTCGTTGTCGGCCTTGTGACCGTTTGCACATGTCGTATTATAGCATCACCTATCACCCGAAAGCCTCAGGTTTCTGTTATCATTCGATTATGCGCACCGCGATCTGGCTTATTCGACACGGGCAAACCCCGCTCAACAAACAGCGCCGCTATCAAGGAAGAACCGATAGCCCGCTGACGCCGTTCGGCATGCAACAGGCGCAGGCGCTGGCGCGCCGTCTGCAACGGATTCCTTTGACAGTCGCCGTCATCAGCCCCTGTAAACGGGCGCGCGCGACAGCGACAACCGTGCTCCAGGGGCGAAGCGCGTCGATTGTCGAGGATGCACGCTGGAGTGAAACGAACCATGGTCGCTGGGAAGGGTTGACATATGCCGAGGTGTGCGCCCTGTTTCCTGAAGAAGCCGTCGCACGCTTCGCCGACGCCTTGCACGGGCGGGCGCAGGGCGGCGAAAGTCTTGCCGAAGTCAATGCCCGCGTCCTGGAGGCGTGGAACAGTTTGTTGCACGACTACCGCGGCGGTCGTATCCTCGTTGTCACCCACGCTACCCCCATCCAGCTCATCCTGTGCAGCCTCACCGGTCTGGCGCCGACCGACCACTGGCGCTGGCGCATCGATCTGGGCAGCCTGACTGCAATCGATGTCTACGCCAGCGGACCTATCGTGTGCGTGGTCAACGAAACGCCGTTGCTGGGACGGAGCCAGTGACGAGCAATGAGTGATGAGTGACGCAACCGCTTGCATCGCCCGCGTCAGGTGCCGTGACGCCCCAGCTCCCCCTTCTCCCTTTGTGGGAGAAGGGGGTAGGGGGGATGAGGGGAAACAGGCTTTGGGACGCAGAAACCACCCCTCGCCCCCCAAAAGCGCCACCGGCGCGCCCCTACATGTATTTCACCCATCCATACACTCCTCGTATGTCGTACACTGTTGCGGTGCGGGCACGCAGGTTCGAGAGCGATGTTCCAGGCTCTTCTCTCAGTGTCGAGACGCTGCCGCGACTTCCGCCCGACAGCGCCGAATAATGACAGGAGAGCAATTGACGTGAATATTGCGTTCATCGACTCGTGGATTCAAACAAGCGTCGAAGGGAGCGGCACTGCCGTCGCTATTGGCGGTCTGCACCGCACGCTCTTGCGACGCGGGATTCGCGTGACGCGGTTGACGCCGCCGCAACCCTGGCCCCGCAACCTGACGGCGCGCCGCCTGCTGTTCAATCTGCGCCTGCCAGCGATCCTCAGCCGGTTGCACTACGATCTGGTCATCGGCTTCGATATTGACGGATTCCTCTGGGCGAAGCATGAGCGACGCACGCCGTACCTGGCGAGCATCAAGGGCGTGCTGGCGGAGGAGGCGCGCCAGGAGCGCGGAACGGTCCGGCAGTTGCTCTGGTCGCTGTCGCGCCTTGAGGGTATCAATGCACGCAACGCCGACGGCGTGATCACAACGTCCGACTATTGCCGGAGAGCAATACGGCGGCATTATAGCGTGGCGGAGCAGCGCATCCGCCTGGTTCCCGAAGGGATCGATCTGAAGCGATGGCGACGCATTGCGCGGGAAACGCCGCGACGCAGCGATGGCGCGACCATTCTCTGCGTGGCGCGCCAGTATCCACGAAAGCACATCGCCGATCTGCTGCGCGCTATGCCGCTGGTGCGCGCTGCGGTTCCCAATGCGCATGCCGTGATCGTCGGCGATGGACCTGAGCACGCCAGCCTTCGCGCGCTCGCTGCCGAGCTGCGTCTCGGCGAGGCGGTGAACCTGGTCGGCGCCATTCCTGACGATGACGCAGTGGCGCGTATGTATCGCCAAGCCGACATTTTCTGCCTGCCCAGCGTGCAGGAAGGGTTTGGCATCGTCTTCCTTGAAGCTATGGCGAGTGGTCTGCCGATTGTAGCCACGACAGCCGCCGCAATTCCCGAGGTAGTGCCGCACCGCCGCGCCGGGCTGCTTGTGCCGCCGGGGGATGTCGGCGCGCTGGCGGACGCGCTGATCGAACTGCTGCGCAACCCGGACCAGCGCGCAATGTACGGCGCGCTTGGACAGGCGCACGTCGAAGCGTATGACTGGGAGCGCGTCGCCGATCAGTTCCTGGATCAGGTTGCGCCGTTTGTGCGCGCGGCTGCGGCGCGAGCGGCGTAGGGCGCGCGTCCAAGGAGAAGACGCAAAGGCGCGAAGGTGCGCTGTATCAATGTGTTTCTTCAACGCAGGACGTCTTCGAAGCGATGCGCCTTGATGCTTCTTGCTCGCAGATGTCGGATGAGCGAGTCAAAGCCAGCGTCTTTCGATATAATGTGAAAGTATGCCGCAGAGTCGCGCATCGCCAGCACGCCGACATAGAAGGCAATGTGAAAATCGAGCGCATTCGAGCCATGACCAGTTTCTAGCCGCGCAAAGGCGTCTTCATGTCCACGAAACCGCTCATTGACGTTCGTGATGTTGTCAAAATCTACCGGATGGGCGACGTCGAGGTGCATGCGTTGCGCGGGGTGTCCCTCACCATCGACGAGGGGGAGATGGTGGCGATTATGGGACCGTCGGGCAGCGGCAAAAGCACCCTGATGAATATCCTCGGCTGCCTGGATCAGCCGACCTCAGGAACCTATCTGCTCGACGGGGTGGATGTCGGGCAACTGAACGACGACGAACTGGCGGCGATCCGCAATCGGAAGATTGGGTTCGTCTTTCAACAGTATATGCTGCTGCCGCGCACCACGGCGCTGCGCAACGTCGAACTGCCGCTGCTCTACAGCAACAACGGACACGACCGCACGGCGCGCGCGCGCGCGGCGCTCGAAGCCGTCGGCATGGGCGACCGCATGCACCACAAGCCGAATGAACTCTCCGGCGGTCAGCAGCAGCGCGTCGCCATCGCACGCGCGCTGGTCAACAATCCGCGCATCATTCTGGCGGACGAGCCGACCGGTGCGCTGGATACGAAAACCGGCGAAGAGATCATGGGCATCTTCGAGCGCCTGAACCGCGAACGCGGCATCACCGTCATCCTGGTGACCCACGAGCACGACGTCGCCCGTCACGCCAGGCGGATTATCCACATGCGCGACGGGCAGATCGCCGATGTCACAGCACGCGTGTAATCTCAGCAAACAGGGAGCGCTCCTGATTGGCGGCGACGATGGCGTCTTCGCCGCCCATTACCACCAGCGCCGCGTGGTCGCGCAGCATATCGAGCACATCGGCGAAGGCGCGGAAGTCGGCTGGCGTTGTGCCCAGCACCTCGTCGCGCACCTGCTGGCGGTAGGCGTCGTCGTCGCCGACCAGATACCGCGCCATCGCCGTGAAGCCGCGCGCATCCGGCAACTGGTAGGCGTCGAGATCGGCGATCACGCCGATAATGGCGCGGGTCAACTCCTTCTCGCTCAGGTCAAGCTGGCGCAGGAATGCGGCGGAACGGTCGTACACGTCGATTGTGCGCAGCAGGTTGGGATCGCGGTACGATGTATAACTGAACACGCCCGAACGCGGGTCAAACGCACAGAAGCCGCCGTAAGCGCCCCCCTGCTCGCGGATCTGCTCCCACAGCCAGGTCGTCATCAGGTAGCGCGTCACCACCAGCGCCGAGCCGTGCAACCGATACCCCAGGCGATAGAGGTCGGCGCCCTTGGCGACATAATTGACATTCGCGGGAATGATCAGCCCTTCTGACAGGGCGCCCTTGTGCGGGTTCCATGCCGCTGGCGCTGGCGTTCCGACCGGCAGGCGGTCGAGGAACGCTTCGAGATGCGGACGGAAGCGCTCCCATCCGGCGGCGTCCACCGTCACATTGACCAGCAGCGCACTGCGGTCGACCAACCGCGCCCGCATTTGTTCAAGCACCGCGCGCACTGTTTCCCAATCCTCATCAATCGCCGGCTCGACCCGGCGCAGGAACAGAAGATAACTGACGCCGCCAATCTGCTCGGCGACCCAGTCGGCTTCGTTGAAGCGCGCGCGCAGGCGCGTGCTGACGACGGAATGACCGGCGGGGATCAGGCTGGCTTCGCGCGAGGCGCGCTCTTCGCGCACAATCTGCCGAATGCGCTCGCGGTTGTCGAGACGCGCCGAAAGCAGAACGTCGTGCAGAATGTCGAGGAGCGCCTCACTCTTCTCAACAATCGCCTTGCCGCGCAGGAACAGCCAGGCGGCGCCGATGCTGCGTCCGCGCATCGCCGAGGTGAACGACTGCGGGAAGATGCCGCCGGTATCGCACCCGATCCGCTGGATCAATTGAATAATGTCCTCACGCTGCGTACCGGTTTCGAGGAGCGCGCGCCCAAAGATGGTGACATACGGCAGAAACTCCTGCGGCAGCGCGCGCAGGTTCATGCCGATGTCCACATACACGATGCCGTTGGTGAACAGATCATGGAGCAATACGCGCGTTGCGCCAATCTCCAACTCCTCTGTGGGAATGGTCTTGATTGTCCGGTCGAGGTCGGCAATCGTCAGGCTGGGCAACGACGCGAGCGCCTCTGGCGGATCGGGGGTTTCCTGGATCTGCTTGAGGCGCGCGGCAGCCGCGTTGATCGCCTCGATCTGCGCATCATTGAGCGTTGCGCGGATCGCTGCCAGGCGTTCGCGCTCAGCGGCGTTCTGGCGGTTCGTCAGATCCAGATCAGGAATGAGCACCACGGTGGTGCGATGCGGATTGCGCAGCAACCTTTCTTCGATCAGGCGCTCGAAGAAGCGCTCTCCGGCGCTCAGCCGCCGCTTGACCGCGCGCAGCGGCGCTTCAAACATGAGCGGCGCCAGCGGATCGTCGCCGTAGAGCCAGGCGTCCAGCGCGCGAATCAGAACCGCCAGACCGCGCGGGTAGGAACCGGTATTGTTCTCGCGCAACTGAAACTCAACCGTGTTGACCGCCGCCTCAATCGTTTGCGGATCGATCCCATCGCGCGCCAGGCGCCCTAACGTCCCGATAATCAGGTCTTCGACTGCGCTGACGTGCTCGCCCTTAACCCCTTTCAACCCGACGGTAAAGTACGTCTGGCGCAGGCGGGCGAACCCTGAGCCGGTGAGGTTTTCACCGAGACCGGAGTCGATCAGGGCTTTGCGCAGCGGCGACGCTGGCGTGCCGACCAGCGCATGTTCCAGGATGTCGAGCGCCAGCGCTTCTTCAACATCAGGCGGTTGGGGGAGCAGCCAGTTGACCGTCACCATATGCTTGCCAGCGCTGTTCGGACCGGCGGGATAGGGAACTTCAATGCGTTGCGGTTCGCTCAGCGGCGGTTGCAGCGGGATTGTCGCGTCGACAGAGATACGGTCGAACGGCGCCAGGACGCGCTCGAGCAGGCGCAGGCGCTCCTCTGGATCATCGTCGCCATAGAAGAAAATCAGCGCATTTGAGGGATGGTAATAGCGCTCGTGGAACGCCTTGAACTGCTCATAGGTCAGGTTGGGAATCTCCGCCGGATCGCCGCCGGAGTCGACGCTGTACACGTGGCCGGGGAAGAGCGAGCGCTGCACCGCCAGATAGAGCACGCGATCAGGAGACGCATTGGCGCCCTTCATCTCATTGAACACCACGCCGCGATAGCCGAGCGAGCCATCCTCATTCACTTCGTAGCGCCACCCTTCCTGCTGCAATACTTCTGGCGTGATGCGCGGGTGGAACACTGCGTCGAGATAAACATCGACCAGATTGTAGAAGTCTTTCGTGTTGGTAGACGCCACCGGATAGACGGTTTTGTCCGAATAGGTCATGGCGTTGAGAAACGTTTTGAGCGACCCTTTGAGCAATTCGACGAAGGGCTTTTTCAGGGGATACTTTTCGGAGCCGCACAGGACGCTGTGTTCGAGAATGTGCGCCACGCCGGTTGAGTCGGGAGGCGGAGTGCGGAAGGCGATGCCAAAGACCTTGTTTTCATCGTCATTGATCAGGGAAAGCAGCTCAGCGCCAGTCGCCGCGTGGCGGTAGAGGCGCGCCAGCGAGTTCAGTTCAGGGATCCGCTGCTCGCGAATCAGTTCGAATCCGTGGATCACAGTCATCGCTGCCTCGATTCCTGCATCAGTAAGAGCGTGATATATACCTGGAAATTGTACCAGTTTCTTGAAGGAGACGCCATCTCCTTCCCCTGGCGCGGGTCCAGGCATGCATTGCCGTGCTGCTGGCGATTGAAATCGCCCCTGGAGGTTCTGCAGCCGACCGTCCGCCTACGCGGACAGGAACGGCGGCGTCCACGCGCAGTGAGCACACAGCACCGCGCAGGCGGACGCCCCGCAGAACGCCT
>JAUQOW010000015.1 GCA_030550675.1 Chloroflexota bacterium | reverse complement strand
CGCCCCGGGCGCGTCGTCGCCTCGCCCTCCAACGCGTCGCACACGGAACGCAGGAAGGTCGCCTCCGCAACCAAATCGCTTCCATTTCGCTACAAAATCGCCACGAACGTTCCCTTGTCCGTCTCAAGCATCGCTGCTATAGTGCTCTTCAAGCAAGGTCCGTTTTCCAGAACGACGACAACGCTATGGCGGATTCTGCTGCCACTCAGAGCCGATCTTCTTCCCCACAGGTTATTTCCGCTTCATATCGCACCGACATTCCAGCGTTCTATGGCGACTGGTTCATGGAGCGCGTTCGTGAAGGGTACGTGAGGTATTACAACCCTTACGGTCCGCAGGTCGTGTCTGTGTCGTTGCAGCCGCAGGACGTGCACGCCATTGTTTTCTGGTCTAAGAACTACGCGCCGTTTATGCGCCACCTCGATGAACTGGACCAGCGAGGTCTCGATTTCTATTTCCATTTCGGGATCAATGGCTATACCGCTGATCCTGCTATTCGCCCCCTCGAAGAGCGCGTGCCGCATCCGGCGCAGTCTATCAAGGTTTTTCGCGAACTGGCGACGCGCTACTCGCCAAAACACGTTCAATGGCGCTATGACCCGATCATCTACACGGATCGGACCGATGAACAGTGGCATATGCGCACCTTCGCAGAGCTTGCGCGACAACTGGAGGGGTTGACCGAACGGTGCTATTTTAGCTTCCTCGACAACTACAAGAAAGTCGCCCGCAATATGCACAGGCTCGATGCAGCCCTCCAACCGCATGATCGTTCGGAAGAGGAAAAGCGTCAACTGGCGCTTGAACTGGCGCGGATCGCTGGCAACCATGGCATCACGCTCTACACATGCGCTGAAGATTTCGCCGCGACTGGACCGATTCGGCGAGGCGCGTGCGTGGATAAGGACATTCTGGACACGCTCTGGCCCCATAAGGCGCAGAAACTGAAGTGGTGCAGCAACCGCAACAAATGCGGTTGCTACGATAGCCGCGACATCGGCGCGTATGACACCTGTCCGCTTGGCTGCGTGTATTGCTATGCTGTGCGCGATCGTCTCCTGGCGCTCCAATACTATCGGAAACACGATCCGCACCACGATGCGCTGATCAAGCGCGGTCCGAAAGAACCGCCCGCGCAACCGTCAGCGCCTGTCACTGCGCAGGATAGTTTATGGCGCGTTGAAGGTGATCCGACCGAACCGCTCGCGCAGCCGTCAGCGCCCGTCACTGCGCAGGACGGCTCAGGTCGCGCCGAAGGCGGTGCGACCGAAGCGCTCGCGCAGCCATCGGCGCTCAGCGAAATGGTCCAGTCCAACTTCCTTTCTCAATTAGAGCGGTCAGGGAATGACGATAGCAGTAACCAGTAAGGTCGGCGCAGCGTATCGTCGGGAAGCACATCTATGAACTACGCATGCGATCCAGCCCTGCTCGCCACTCTGGAAACCATGATCGCTCCTGGAGGGCGCGCGCGTGTGTCGCCGTATGTGGAGAGCGCTCAATTTCAGATGCTGTTTGGCGAGCGACCGCGCCCTGATCGCCGGTATGAAAGCGGCATGTCGCTGCTCAGGCAACACGATGCTCGCATCAAACAACTGGCGGAAGATTGGGTGCAGTTTTCCAATAGAGGCAAATCATTCGACGCCGACTATTACGACTCGCCCGGTCAGCTTGACGCTTATCTGGCGTATTACTGCACCGTGAACGTCGCCAAAGTTCAACTCTGTCTGCTCGATCTTCTGCGCGCAGGCGCGCTGCCGCAATCGCGCCTGCGGATTATCGATATTGGCGTTGGCACAGGGACGTCACTTCTGGGGGTAATGGATTTCCTGTTGACGTGGGCGACGGCGTGTGCGCTCTACGATGTCGATTTTCCGATTGAGGACGTGCAGTTTATCGGCATTGATCGCAACCGGAAGTGTCTTGACTATAGCGGTCGCGTGGCGCAGGCTTACGCCGATGTTATTCAGGAGCGGCTTGGTGCGTTCCGGGATGCCAATGGGCTTCCTGCGATCAGGAATGTTGAACGCTGGGCGCGCACGGCGCAGTGGATACGGCATGATCTCAACGCGGCGCCCTTCGATGCTGATGAACCGAACCTGCTCATCGCCTCGAATTCGTTTAACGAGCTGGACAAGGCTGGACAATGTCACCTGGGAACAATGATCCTGCGTCTGCCAGCGCAGGCGGTTGCGATCATCATTGAGCCGGGGGACCGGAAGAAATCTCAAGCGTTGATGGATTGGCGGCTTCGATTGGTGAAGAGACATCCGCAGGTCCGGATCGTGGGACCGTGCGGGCACGTCAGGAGCAGCCCTCTGACCGACGCGTGTTCAACGTGCTGGAATGGACGTCGTGAGTCGCTGCATCAACCGCTCCTCTACAAACAGTTTCGCCAGGCGGCTGCGGCGTTGAAAAGGGATGATCGTCCGTTTCACGATTTTGAGAATGAACTGCTCTCATGGACATATACCCTCTTTCAGAAGAATGAAGAAGAGGTTCACAGCGCCTCGGAGCCGATACGCATCCAGAGCGGTCAATCCTGGCCAGACAATGCGCCTCTCGTTTTTATAGGTGCATTCAGTAGTGAGAAACAAGGCAGGGGCAGGAACGGTATTGGTGACGCCCTGGCTGATCAGTTAGTCAGTGTGCATCAGGAGGACGAATCGAACGATACTGGAAATGGGGCGCGCCAGTATTTCAAGTTCTGTCCTGGTGTCGTCGAACAGGCGCAGACGCTGACCTTGCGACGGGATGTCGGGGTCGAAATCCCGCCGCTCACCTATGGCGCCGAAATAATCATCAGGGGGGCGAAGGTAAAAAAGGTATCCGAAACGCGCGTCGAGATTGAACCATCGGCAAAGACCCGGATTTCGTTGTGTTCGCCTGCCACGCGCGCCACGGAAACATTTCCTGATGAAACGACTCCCAGGGAAACGCACCCCGAAAAAATAGCGAAACAACCATTTCTTGAGAAAACATTTCTTAAGGTTTACTCCGAGCGCACTCGTGCGGCGATTGATGAAATCGGATATCGGCTGTTCGGCTTTCCACAAATGCATGCCTTTCAGCATCGCATTCTCGCTCATGTATTGAAAGGACGGAGCATTTTGGGAATTGCCGCCACCGGCGGCGGCAAGAGCGAGTGCTACATCCTGCCGTCAATGCTCCTCCCCGGGATTACGATTGTCGTCTCCCCGCTCAAATCGCTTATGGCCGATCAGTACGAGCAGCGCATTTGCCAACGCTACGGTCTGGGCAACTTGAGCACATTCATCAACGGCGATGTGCCGTTCCTGGAGCGGCAGCGACGCCTGCGACACATTGAACTGGGGCATTATAAACTGGTATATGTCACACCGGAACAGCTTGAGCGCAGTTATGTGCTCAACAGCCTGCAACGGGCGCACCGAAACGTCGGAATTCGCTACCTCGCGCTTGATGAAGCGCACTGCATCAGCCAATGGGGGCACGACTTCCGCCCCAGCTATCTCAATATGCTACATCGTCTGCGCACTCGGGGCTTGCGACCGGTGCGCATCGCCCTGACGGCAACCGCCAGCCCTGACGTTCGTCAGGACCTCTGTGAAGAATTGGATCTGAACCCTGCCTCACTCGATCAGGGCGGCGATGTGTATATCGAGTCGGCGAATCGTCCCGAACTCAACCTGATCGTGCGCGTCTGCCGCACCACCGATGAGAAAGTGGACGCCATCATCAGTGATCTCCGACGTCTGCAAGAGGCGAACAGGCGCAATTCCGAACCCGGTGCAGCAATTGTGTTTCTCCCCTGGACTGGAGGGCGGACGGATGAGAGTGCGCTGGAGCAGTCCGCCCCGAAGCCTGCGCAGAATCAGACCGTGGAGGAGTCAGACAAGGAGGTTTCTACGCCAGAGTCACAACGCGGACGGCGCAGCGCGGGCGTGACCCGGTTCGCGTCGTATCTGGAGCGAACGCTCGGAGAACGCGTTGCGATCTACCACAGCAAAATGGACAGCGATGATCCGGCGGAGGAAGAGCATCAGGACGCGCCGGACAATCATCAGACCAGCAATAACCGTCCGCTTGGCGACATGAGCGGTCGCACCCGCAGTGAGCAACAGCGCGCCTTCATCACCGGCGAATGTAACATTATGGTGGCGACCAAGGGTTTTGGCATGGGCATCGACAAGCCCAATATCCGACTGGTCATTCATCGGACGCCGCCAGCCAATCTTGAGGCGTATGCCCAGGAGGCGGGACGCGCCGGGCGCGACCGGCGACTGGCTGACGTGATTCTGTACTACAGCCCGGATGAGGCTGAGGATATCGAAGCGTTCGGCAAGACGACGACTGTGCCCTCCGACCGGCAAATCCAGGAACGCTTTCTCTCGGAGAAATACATACGACGCGAAGATGTCATCGTTATGAGGGCGTTCCTGCGCAGCGTCACTCGCAGGGTTGCGGGTCGGCTCTATTTCACCAATGATGAGGCGATTGCATTCTTTGATCAGTGCGTTGATGAGCCACGGATTGCAGGACTGGATCACAGATATAGCTGGCCAACCTTGCCAAAACGCATTCCCGGCGGGTACGAGTCGTTCGAGCATAAACGCATCCTGGATCGCGGTCACGAATATCAACACAAGACGGGCTACATCAGGCGTATTCTGGATGTTCTTTATCGGGTGCGTCCTACAACCGACGCGCACGTGCGTGAAGCGCTGATTGAGGAGATGCGTCAGTGCGGCGGAGTCGTCATCAATCCGCGTGTCTATGATGTGGATGCCATCTTTCATTCGAATGCGTATTTTGGCGAATTGCTGCGGAAAAGCGGTATTAAGTCTCAAGAATTCAAGCAATTGTACGAGTCTGGCGATTTGATCCCTCTCGCAGAGCGTCTCGCTATGCCGCTCAGCGATCTTGAACAGATGATCCACGACATCCGCCAGAGCGACGGCAGACGAAATCGACAGACCGGCGACTGGCGCCCAACGCTGCTGGACGGACTGATAGTGGCGCCGTGGTATGGTCCCGCTGCCGGATGCACGTCCCTGCAGCAGTGGCGGGGCTACGCGGGAGCGTGGAAGCGGGCGTCGAAGAAAGTTGCAGATAGACGCGCCAGAGAGGCGGGTCGCCCCAAGCCGGATATTGACGATTGGTTTGGCTGGCGTGAGGTGTGCTTACGTTATGGCTGGGAGGTGCGTGGCGGACCGGCGCTCGAGCGCGAAGACGACTTTGCCGACTATCTTGACCGATTCATGGCGGTGCACGACAGGCGTCGGGCAAACGATTGGGCATCGTATAACCGCCTCCTGACCGATTATGTCGGCGTTCGGGAAGATGGGTTGATCGACAATGCGCGAGGAAAAGAATGCCTGCGCGCTGTGATGCTGGGCTACCTCAAGACCTACGAAGTCATCGTGGGCGGCAACTGCTACAGTTGCAGCCGCTGCGTCCCCGACGAAAACTTCGCACAATTCGATATGGAACAGCGGCGGCGCGTCGTGGCGCGCATGACTGAGGAGCTGGAACGGCTCTTCACGCAGGCGGAAGGACTCAGGGACCGTCTGCCTGATGAATACGCCATCGGTCGCCTGTTTGACGCCATCCGTCATGCCCAGGCGTCGGGGTCCTCGCTCGGCGCCTATCTCCAGGGTTGGACGGCGCGGCTCCTGCAGGATGCGCCGAACCATCAGGCGGCGCTTCTGATCCGCGCCACGGCGATGCTGGAGGGTGTGTTCGAGCTTCAGCCGCGCGATCTCCTGAACATGCTGCAAACGCTTGTCGACGTCGCGGCGGTTGAAGAGTCCGAACGCATTGACCGCCTGATGGCGCGTGCGCGCGAACATCTCTCCGACTCGAGCGAGTTTCATCGTCTGCGTGCGACTATCGCGCGTCGCCTGAACAATCCGCAAGAAGAGGCCAATTCCTGGACTGACGTGTTGCGCATTCTGGAACAATCTGCGCACACGTCTGGACGGATGCTCTACGAGCCGCACTATGAACTCATGCGCCTCTATGCGCCGGAAAGCCCGCTCCATGATCCTGTTCGCTACCGCGAACACGCCCGTCACGCTGCGCGATACGCGAGGCTCTCAGATGCCCGCGTCATTTACTCGGACATCATGGCTCACTGGGAATGGCAGTTCATTGCTGAGGAACTGGACAACCTCATCCAGGACGGCAGAAATGGCGCACGAGTGCAGGCGTTGCTCCATGGCTGGCTTGCTGCGCAACCCGATCAGCGCGCAGAGGTCGTCGCAGCCTGTTTCAGCGCGAATCCGTCATTCTGGCAGACATGGTCGGCGGACGCCATCGAATCCATCATCCGGTTATTCCCCGAAGCGATCCTCCGCGAGCATCCGCGCATTGCGCTGCATGCGGCGCACCAATCCGGCAACCTCGACGCCCTTGTTCAGTGGTCTCAGGTGATCGCCGAACGCAACGAGGCGCTGGCTGATGATGTGATCGAAAGAATCGCCCTGGCTGCCGCTCATGGTCACGAGCTGGCGCGTCGCCTTATTGACCGGTTGCGGAGCGATTCAGAGCAGGCAGAGGCTATCTACCGAGTCCTGAGACCCAGGATGAACATCTTGAAAGGATGGAACCAGACTGCGTGGTTTTTGGAGCGTTTCGCCGAACGCATTGTCGCTGACGAGCCGGCGGCCCGTCTCGATATCCTCAAACACTGTATCAACAATATTGAAAATCATGAAGAACGGTCGGACGCTTTGCAGCGACTCGAACGGATTGCGCGCTCTCTCTTTAATCTTTCAGAAACCGCAGCGCAGGCGCGGTCTCTATGGCATCGCCTGTACATTGAACAGCCGCAGGCTGCTCTCTCATACCTGGAGGAGTGTCAAAGCAATCCGCACACCGAAACATATGCGATTGACTGCTTACGCGCCTTGCGAACGATGCACAAGCCGACGGTTGACACAATCTACGCTCGTCTCAAACCGCAACGTGCGACATACGACGTGATAGTGTGGTGCAAGTGGTTTGAAGCTGAAATACGCGCAGACACTCCACAAGATCGACTCGACGTGCTCAAGCGTGCGCTGAGTATGGCGCATCAGGCGCCTGCTCAAGCAGAGTTCTACAAAACTCTGGCGCCGATTGCAGTTAGTTTATGGCTTGATTCGAACACTCAGTTTCGTGAGACGTTCAGGTTCATCCAAAGGTGTGCAATTGACCATCCCGAAACATACGATCAGATCTATGATCAACTCACCCCGCAACTGACGAAACTTCCCTGGAGAACGGTTGAGTCCTGGTTGGCGGTCTTTCAACCAAAGATTATGCAGGAGCGACCGCGTGATCTGATGGATATCCTCAGGCGCTTGCGAACGCTGCTCCCGCAAACGACGACGGAGCGGCGCGCAGCGCTCCGGCGACTATTCCCGCTGGTCCAGAAACTCTTGAGCGATGCCGCGTATGGCAAGGAAGCCAATGAGCTTTGGGGAGAAATCTGTAGCAGCCATCCCGTCTATGTAGCGGGTGATCGAATCTGGCATCCGTCGTTTGGCTTTGGGAGAGTGATCAAGACATCCGTGCTGGCAGACGCGCGGGCTCCTACTGTTGTGGCGGCGTTTGATCAGGCAGGCATCAAGGAACTTTCGTTGCGACACGTAGGCGTTGGGATCGTTGAATTTGCGCAAGAACACGCGCCTGTCACACAAGGATGCCAGCAGGCTTCTGGCAAGGTGCGTCGTCTAGTTGCGGGCTAATGAAGATTAACTAACAAAATCGGCCTCCCCTGGCTGGCGGTTGAAACCGCGCCTTGGGGCGCGTGCGCGCCGGGCGTTGGCCTTCGCCGACGCTGTCCCGCACGCCTGCGCCGGCGGGTGACCGACCGGAGGCTGGCAGGCGCGCCTTCATTCGCCAGCCCGCATACCGGATTTAATGCTTAATGTTCATAAGGCTGCCAGCGATTGAAATCGCCCCTGACGGGCCTGCGGCCGCCCGTCCGCCTGCGCGGACGGGAACGGTGGCGCCCACTCGCGGTTCGGCACGCTCACCGCGCGCAGTGAGCGTGCCGAACCGCGCAGGTGGACGCCCGGCGGAACGCCCGCCCGGCGCGACTTCAGTCGCCAGCCCAGGCGCAGCGCCACAAAGACGCGCTTGATTGCCGCCTGACCATGCATGCCTGGACCATCACCGGAAAACTTGCTTTACAGACCAATAAGCCCTCACGCAATACATTGAAGCCCCTCCAGGGCTTGCACGATCTCAGCCGGGGCTTCAGCCCGCAGCGTCCTGGTAACACCAGGCTATTTCGGCCCGCCGCGCCAGGATGCCGTCTGACAATTGCCCGGACCCGCGTCAACTGACCAGAGGCAATCCGCATGGTCGGCTGCAACCGCAAAAAAAGGCGACCGGCAAATGACGCCGGTCGCTCTCCATATTGTGTGGCTGGGGGACAGGGACTCGAACCCCAACTACCTGATCCAGAGTCAGGCGTTCTACCGTTAAACTATCCCCCATCGAGGGAGCAGGGGCGAGATCCTCGCCCCTGCTGCTGGTGCCGAAGGGGAGATTTGAACTCCCACGAGGTCACCCTCACTACGCCCTGAACGTAGCGCGTCTGCCAGTTCCGCCACTTCGGCTTATGGGCGCTGCTGCTATTAGCAGCGCCCAATATAATACATCAACCCCGCTGATTTGTCAAACCCCAACCTTGACAATGCCATACTCAAGTTCATATAATAGAACACGTGATCATGATCAGGTTCGGAGTGCAGGTCAATGGCGTTCAAGGACTACTACGAGATATTGGGCGTCGACCGGAACGCAACTGAAGCGGAGATTAAGAAAGCCTACCGCAAACTTGCGCGACAGTATCACCCGGACATCAATCCCGGCAACAAGGCTGCCGAAGCCCGCTTCAAGGAGATCAACGAAGCGTATGAGGTGCTGTCCGACAAGGAGAAGCGCGCCAAGTACGATCGGTTCGGGCGCGACTGGCAGCGCTATCAGGAGATGCCTGGCTTCGGCGGTTTCGGGGCGGGCGGCTTTGGCGCAGCCGATTTTGCTGATATCTTTGAAACCCTCTTCGGTGGCGGGCGCGGCGTGCGCAGCAATGTGACCTATCGCGCGAAAGGGCAGGACATTGAGCAGCCGGTGGATATCACGCTGGAAGAAGCCTTCAGCGGCACGCAGCGCACCCTGCAGGTTCAGTCGGCGAATGGCGCGCTGCGATCGATTACCGTCAAGATTCCGCCGGGTGTCGATACCGGATCGCGGGTGCGGATCGCCGGTGAGGGCGCTCCGGGCATAGGTGGCGGTCCGCGCGGCGATCTGTATCTGGTAATCAATGTTCTGCCGCATTCGCGCTTTGAGCGGCGCGGCGATGATCTCTATATTCGCGTTCCGGTCGATCTCTATACCATGCTCCTGGGCGGCGAGGTGAGAGTGCCAGCCATGGGGGGCAGGACAGTCACGCTCAAGGTGCCTGCCGGTACGCAGAATGGCAAGGTGATGCGCGTCAGCGGTCAGGGCATGCCGCGCCTGCGCGATGCGCAAACGCGCGGTGACCTGTATGTGACGCTCGACGTGTCGCTGCCAACCAGTCTTTCGCCGCGTGAGCGCGAACTTGTTGAGCAGCTGCGCGCGCTGGCGCGATAGGAGACGCATATGCTATGAAGCAGCGCTACTACACGATCAAGTCGGCGGCTGCCCTGTGCGGGATGCACGAGCAAAGCCTGCGCCTGTATGAGCGGCGCGGACTCATTCGACCGCAACGCACCCCTGGTAATATTCGCCGCTACACGGAGAGCGATATCGAACGGATCCGGTTTATCAAACGCCTGATTGATGACCTTGGCGTGAATCTGGCGGGTGTGGAGGTCATTCTGCACCTGCGCCAGCAACTGATCGAGGCGCAGCGCGAGCTCGAAGAGCTGCGCCGCCGTCTGTCAGTTGACGCTTCATAGCCGTCGGAGTGCGGGCGCACCATGCCGCGTGTCTGGATTCGTCCAGTGCTGGACTGTGTAAAGAGGAGTATATGCTGCGTTACAAACTGATTCACCCCCAGATCCTCGCTGCTCTGGGAAGTGCGGGCCACGGGTCGCAGGTCTTGATCGCTGACGGCAACTATCCTTTCGCTACCGGCGCGCCGCTCAACGCGCAACGGGTCTATCTCAATCTCGCCCCTGGCATGCTCACAGTCACTGATGTGCTGGCTGTCCTGGCTGACGCCATCCCTATCGAAGCCGCTCACGTCATGGTTCCTGATAGCGGTCCAGAACCCGCTATCTTTGCAGAGTTCCGCGCTCTGCTGCCGCATCTTGCGCTGCAACCGCTCGGTCGCTTCGCCTTCTACGATGCCGCGCGCTCCTCGAATACCGCGCTGGTCATCGCTACTGGCGAGCGACGGGTATATGCCAATATTCTGCTGACCATCGGCGTTGTTCCGCCGGAATAATCCCTGCGCATCGCGGCATTGTCCGACCCTTTCTGAGTCCTCTTTTCGCCCTGCTGGCTCTTCCAGGCGCATACGCGAATCGGAGGGCGTTTGCCCTCCGAATTATTCGACCGAATGTTCTGGGTCCGATTCTTCCGGCAACGTCGATGCCATAAGCAAGAACGTCACCGATCCGGGTAGGTTTCAAGCGTCTCTTTGACCGCCGCCAGGAATGCGTCGGCAGTGGCGCCATCACAGGCGCGGTGGTCGAATGTCAGCGACAGATAACACATCGGGCGAATCACGATGGCGTCGTTACCCTCATGGGTCGCCACGACGGGTCGTTTGACCACTGCACCGACCCCAAGAATGCCGCTCTGCCCGCGGTTAAGGATCGGTGTGGCAAACAGGCTGCCGCCGACGCCATGGTTGGAGATGGTGAATGTTCCCCCTTCAGTGTCGTCCGGTTGCAGTCGGCGTGTGCGTGCGCGTTCGGTCAGGTCGTTGAGCGCGCGTGCGATGCCAGCCAGGCTCTTTTCGTCGGCGTCGCGCAGCACCGGAACGATCAACCCGTCTTCCAGCGCAACCGCCACGCCAATATTGATCCGCCGATAGGTGATGATCCCCTCGTCGGTGAAGCGCGTGTTTAGCGCCGGAACGCGGCGCAGGGCAGTTGCAGCCGCCTGCACCACGTATGCCGTCAGGGTCAACCGTATCCCCTGCTGCTCGAAGGAGGCGCGATGCCGGTCGCGGTGCGCCAGCACGCGCCCCATATCGACCTCGAAGACCGTCGTTGCTTGCGGGGCGTCGCGCAGGGAGCGCACCATATGATCGGCAATAACGCGCCGCATGGTTGTCAGCGGCGTGAGGGTCGCATCAGCGGGCAGCGGCGGCGCGACCGGCGCACGCTGCGTTGCTGGAGCAGGCGTTTCGGAAGCGGGTGCGGCAGGGGACGTTTCACGCGCTGGCGCGGGAGGAGAAGGCGGCGCTTCAGGCGCCGTGGTTGGCGAAGCGGCTGCCGCTTTTTGCATCTCAATGTAGCGCAACACGTCCTTCTTGCTGACGCGCCCGCCAGCGCCGGTGCCGCGGATCTGGCTCAGGTCGATGCCATACTCAGCAGCCAGGCGCGCCACAACCGGCGTGATCGGCGGACCGTCGCTGCGACGGCTGCGCCCAGGTTCCGATGCTGGCGCAGTCGTGGCGGCATGCGGCGGCGCTGGCGCTGCGCTCACAGGCGCTTCCGCCGGTTCGCCGATGCGCGCCAGGAGCGTGCCGACTGGCACGGTGGCGCCTTCGGGGGTGATGATTTCGAGCAACACGCCGCTGGCGATCGAGGTCACTTCAGTTGAGACCTTGTCTGTTTCGACTTCCACCAGCGCCTCGAAGCGTTCGACCCGGTCGCCGACTCGCTTGAGCCAGCGCCCGATCGTGGCTTCGGTCATGCTTTCGCCGATCTGCGGAAGAACGATATCAACCGCCATGGTTGCATTCCTGGAGGTGAATGTTGCGGATGCGGACGCGCAGGATTGAGAGTGCGCGCTGTCTGCTAGCAATTATATACGATCATCACACGATGCGCGGCGCCTGGAGCGATCCACGAAGGACGCAAAGGAGCGCGAAGGTCTCCTTCTGGCGCGGTCGCTCCGTGCCGCGCACCTCGTGTCGCTTGCCGCTCACCTCTTGACGCGCCTGGAGCGATCCACGAAGGACGCAAAGGAGCACGAAGGTCTCCTTCTGGCGCGGTCGCTCCGTGCCGCGCACCCCGCGCCGCTTGCCTTGTGCCGTTTGCGGCGTCTGGAGCGATCCACGAAGGACGCAAAGGAGCACGAAGGTCTCCTTCTGGCGCGGTCGCTCCGTGCCGCGCACCTCGTGTCGCTTGCCGCTCACCTCTTGACGCGCCTGGAGCGATCCACGAAGAACACAAAGGAGCACGAAGGGCGCCGCCAGGCATGGCTGCCTCCGCCGCTTGCTCCTTATCGTGTGCTGTGCGCGGGGTGGTCCACGAAGGACTCGAAGGGGCGCGAAGACCTTTCTCTTGGCATAGCTGCCCCTTGCTGCGCACTTCTTGTCGCATGCTGCGCGCCTCTTGTCTCGCGCCTCTCACCTACGGCTGCAACACCGCCACCTCAAAGTGCATGCCGTCGAGCCGGGGGAAGTGCCCGCCCCAGTAGAACCCGAAATGCCGCGCGATCGCGGCCAGCTCGCGCACCGACCCGTGTTGCCCGACCAGCGCAGGGACGGCGTTCAGGCCGTTGAGGTTGGTGGCGGGATCATAGTTGATGTCGAACGCCGTGCCGAATGCGTGGTTGCTGAGACTGTCGGCGGTATCGTCCTTGCGCCCGCGGATGAAGCGCGGGCTGTACGACCCATTCCAGATGATGACGCGGTCGAGCAATCCCGCTTCTTCCCAGGCTTTCCACAGCCGCAGCAACTGGTTGACTGCCAGGCGATGCCAGCGAATGGCGCCGTTGGCGGGCGCGCCGCGAATGTTGCGCCCGACAAGTTGCGGTATCTGGACAGTGACGATATTCTCCTGCTCCCATGACCCCAGAATGCGGATTCCGTCCCGGTCGCGGCCCGGATCGGGCGCGAACTCGTAGGCGCCGAAGAGCGCCTGGCGCTGCGCAGCCGTCACAAGCGGCTTGAAATCGGGCGGCGGGGGCCAGTTCGGGCTGCTGCGGTCGCCTGGCGGCATAGGGAAACCGCCGACCGGCGCCGTCACTGTGCGGGTGATGCCCGGTTCAACGACCGGCGGCGACATGGCTGGCTTCGGTTGCCATCGCTCGACTTGCGGCGGCAATGCCAGTTGACTCTGGCGCCTGACCGGTCCATTGCCAATGCGGTAGAGGGTATCAAACGCAAAGACCTGGAAGGTGATCATCGTACCCTGAAACGTCTTCTGGCAGATGTCGGTCAACGGCGCGCCGATACGGGCGGCGACCGCCGCCTGATGGAAGGGAGATGACGGGTCATACGGCACGCCGCTCGCCTTATACGTCTCAGCCCACAGATGCTGTTGCAACGGACCGGCTGGCGTTTCGCTCAACCGGCGCACATCGTTCCAGTTGGTCTTCGTTTCGGGGTTGGCGACGGGGGTGTACAGCGTATCGCCGCAGAAGACCTGCATCGAATAGTGCTGTTCCTCGACCGTGATCCGGTAACTGCCGCTGAACGGCGGACCCAGCCGCTGTTCCGCCGCCGTCCGATGGAATGCCCATCCCGGATTAAACTGCGTGTTCCCGTTCTTCAATGCGCTGGCGGCGACGCCTGCGGCGAAGCTTGATTTCAATAGCTCAAAGGCGAGCGTGCCAGGTGCGGGGAAGTTGCCGGCGATCAATGCGCTGAGCGATTGCACCTCAGCCCATTTTTCTCCTTCATTGAACGCCGTGTCGCGTGCAAAATGCTGGTAGTTGTACTGGCGTCCGTTGACCGTCAGCCAGGCGGATCGCGGCGAACTCGGAGCGATCGGCGCGCCGAAGCCGTGCTTTGCGGCATGCAGATGAAACGCGGCGCCAATGTTGAAACCACCAGCACGGCCTGCGGTTTCGTTCTGCAGAAACAGCCAGAGCGCCCGCTGGCGTTCCGGCGTGTCGTCGAGCGTCAGCAGCCCGAGCAGCGCCGATGGCGGCGCTTCCGGCATCGGCGGCAGCCTGAAAGGGATGAGCGTGCCGCAGGCGCCAGCGCGCGGCGGCGACCAGGCGAGCAGCGCCGCTTCAGCCAGCAGGTTGTAGCGGCGCTGGAGATCGAGCGTCAGAGCGCGGAGCGCAATCACCTGCTCAGAGGGGCGCTCTGCGCGCGGCGCGCCTTCGATGGCGACGCCGATGCTGATCCGGTCAATATTGCGGATGCGCCCCAACTTTGCCAGACCGCTGTGGCGCGCCGCGCGCGCTTCATCAACCAGTTGCGTGATCGTTCCGTCGGCGGCGACGTGGTAGTGGGGGGCGCGGGTGTTGGCCCGCGCTGTGAACCGTGCAATTGCTTGATTGGCAGGGAGCGGCATGTCGTGGAAAACAATCATCGTCACCGCCGCGCCGCGCCGCGACTCACTGGCGGAAGGCGGCGCCGGGCGCTGCTGAATGACCGGTTGTTCGTTCATGGGTGTGCCTGTCGCTCTACCTGTGCTCGCATTATCCGGTCAATTGTACCATGGCATTCCACCGGTAATCTTCGTGTGGAGCCGGTGCAATGCAACGGCTCTACCTGAAACCTTCAACCTTCAACCGACGCCCTCCACCGCGCCCTGACCCCGGCGCCCCACACATCGCTCCACGGCGTCGCCACCGGGGATTGCCAGAGATCGACGATGTCGTTCGCCGTCAGGAGTTGACCAAACGTGGTAGGGATGAACGTCACGCGGCGCAGGCGCCGACTGGGTAGAGCGACCGGGAGGCGCAGCAGCGGACCCAGGGAAAACCGGTAGTAGCGCAGACCGGCGCGTGGATGATGCGGTTCATCCGGGAGCAGTTCGTAGCGGTACGCCAGATCGACGGCGCGCACCGCCGCCAGGTAACGTACAGCCCAGCGTTCGGCGCCGAATGCCGCCGTCTGATAGAACGCCAGATAGCTGGCGGTGAGCGGGGCGCGCGCCCGCCCGACCGGTATGCGGTACCATCGCTCAGCGCGCACCCGTTCGAGATCCGCCGGGCGCGTCACCACGCACACGAGCACCGGCGCATCGGCTGGGATGTCGTCGAGCGACAGGTTGCTTGAGCGATCAGGATCCATCTCTGCACTCCCTCGTCTGAACCAGGCAGCGCCGCGCTCGCGCCAGACGCCTTCCAGTTTCACAACGCCGGCTCCAGCGCTCAGCCGTCGGCAGCGCATACGGAAGCGCACAGGCGCTCAGCGCACATAGCCAGCGTCGCAACGTCTCAGCCCTGCACCCGTCGAGGCGCTTCAGGGTGAGGCGGGTGCAGGCGTGATGTGTCAGGAATCGCCCGTATTGCTGCAGGCTGAAGCCCTCGCTGAGAACGTGAAAGCCCCTTCGGGGCTGGTTCGCGCGGGTCCGGGCATGAATTGTCAGGCGGCAAGAAAGCGCATGCCTGCCGCGCCCTGGCTGGCGACTGACGTCGCGCCGGGCGGGCATGCCGCCGGACGTTCGCCTGTGCAGTTCGGCGCGCTCACCGCAAGTGGGCGCCGTCGTTCCCGTCCGCGCAGGCGGACAGTCAGCCGCAGGTCCATCAGGGGCGATCTTAATCGCCAGCAACCGGAGCGTCGTTTCCTGACCATTTATGCCTGCACCCGGTTCGCGCGCCCGGCGCCGCTCTAGATCCCGTAGCACAAGCGCGATGACAGGCGAGGTCGCGCCATCTCCGTGCGCAGCCAATGGCGCTTGAGCCTCTGGCAGCCCCGCAGGAGCGCGCCCGACCTGATTACGGGCTTGAGCCAGCCGCACCAGTGCGCCGGTGATCAACAGCGACGCGCCCTCGAAGATGACGACGCCTTGCCCTGCTATGCTCACCCTACCCACCCGACGCACTCCGGCGCGTAGCGGCGCAGGTCGTCGCGCAGCCGCAGCAGCGCCAGGTCGCCCGCCTTGGCTTCAAGCATGACGTCGAACGGCGGCAGACCGCGCGCCGCAGCAAGAAATGCGGCAAACTCGAAAGGGTTGATGAAATCGCTGTGCTGACCGGGGCGCGGCGCCAGCACCTGCGGCGCCCCGCGAGCCGTTGGCTTGAGGTGCGCCTCGGTGCGCTGCGTGCTGAAATGAACCTCGGGACGCACTCCCGGCGCCCACGTCGCCAGTGCAAGCCCTAACGCCTCGCTCAGCCCGATCCGCTCCGGGTTGTGCAACTGAAAGTGCAGCGCGTCGAACACGACCGGGGCGCCGGTGTACTGGTGAAGACGCAGCGCAGCGAGTAACCCGAAGCGCTCGCCGTCGTGCTCAACCGCCACCCGCCGCTGCGCTGCCGGTGACAGTCGTTCGAAACGAACGGCGAATCGTTCGATGGCAGCCGCGCCATCGCTCCCCGCTCCGCCGATGTGGAGCGCAATGACGCTCTCTCGACCGGCGCCGAGCGCGTCGAGCAACATCGCCAGCGACTCGATGAACGACAGTGCGCGCGCCGCTGCCGTCTCATCAGCAATGCCGGGCGACACGCCCGGCGACGGGTGCAGGCTGAGCCGGATTGCCATGGCATGGATGCGGGACCGAACCTCGGCGATGATGGCGGCGGCGCTGGCGATCTGATCGGCGGCTGATCCGCCCGCCTCCTCTGGCGCCAGCAGATCGTCGGGGAGCCGGTAGAAATGGATGCGCCGCTCGCACAGATAGCGGAGCGCTTCAAGCGCCCAGAGCAGACGCAGGCTCAAGTGTGCGTGCGTGGCAGACTGATGCATGCCTGCCTGGAACAATCGGTCGCATCCCAGAATTTTGCTGACGCCCAGTATTATCATCGCGGCATCCTTACACGTTTTCGTTTATTATATCCGATTTCGTGTGAATGTCAAGCGCCTTGACGCCGGATTGTCGCGCTGGTATACTCCCCGTTACAATGAGGAAAACGGAGTGAAACTATGGGTGAGATCCAGGGTCCGGTGCGGGTTCGGTTCGCGCCCAGCCCGACCGGTTATCTCCATATTGGCGGCGTGCGCACGGCGCTGTTCAACTGGTTGTTTGCGCGCCACTATGGCGGGCAATTTATCCTGCGCATCGAAGATACCGACGAAAAGCGCTATGTGCCCGGCTCCGCCGATGATCTGATGGCGTCGCTGCGCTGGGTCGGCATCGACTGGGACGAAGGTCCCGACATCGGCGGTCCGTATGCGCCATATGTGCAGTCGTTGCGTCACGAGGCGGGGATCTATCGCCCGTTCATTGAGCAGTTGCTCGAAAGCGGGCATGCTTATATGTCGTTCACGACCGAGGAAGAACTGGAGCGCATGCGCGCCGAGGCGCTGGCGCGCGGCGTCAAAGCCTTCCGCTTCCGTGGTCCCGAGCGTGACTGGTCCCTCGACCGGCAGCGTGAAATGGCGGCGACCGGTCGCCCTTATACGGTGCGCCTGAAAACGCCGACCGAAGGAGTGACGGCGTTTCGCGATCTGGTGCGCGGCGGTGAGCGCATTGAGTTCAAGAATGAGGAACTGTACGACATTGTGCTGGTGAAATCGAGCGGGATGCCGGTCTATCACCTGGCGCATCTGGTCGATGACCACCTTATGCGGATTACGCACGTGCTGCGCAGCGATGAGTGGGTGGCAAGCACGCCTTATCACGTGCTGCTCTATCAGGCGTTTGGCTGGGAGCCGCCAGCCTTCGCGCATCTGCCGCCGATCCTGCGCCAGGACGGGCGCGGCAAGCTGTCGAAGCGCCATGATGATGTGGCGACCAACCGCTTCTGGGAGCGCGGGTATCTCCCTGAAGCGATGCTTAACTATCTGGCGCTGCAGGGGTGGAGTTACGACGGGTATACCGAAATCATGTCGCGCGAGGAGTTGATCGAACGGTTCACGCTCGACCGGGTGCAACCGTCGCCAGCGCGCTGGAACCCCGAAAAGTTGCTCGATATGAACGGCATCTACATCCGTCGTCTGACGACGGAGCAGCTTGCTGATGCGATTGCGCCGTTTCTGGCGCGCGCCGGTCTGATCAGCAATCCGCCGACGGCTGAGGAGCGCGCGTATCTGTTGCAACTAACGCCGCTGATCCATGATCGCCTGAAAGAGTTGGGAGAGGCGCCGGAACTGCTGGAGTTCTTCTTCCGCGAGGTGACGTACAGCGACCCGCTGCTCCTCGTTCAGAAGAAGATGGATGCGGCGACGACGATCGCTGCGCTTCAGGCGGCGTATGCCCGCCTTGCGCCGCTTGAGCCGTGGACGCATGATCGCCTTGAGGCGGAGTTGCGCGCGCTGTGCGAGGAGTTGGGGTTGAAGTCCGGGCAACTGTTCGGCGCCATTCGCGTCGCTGTGACGGGACGCACCGTCGCGCCGCCGCTCTTCGATACGCTGGCGGCGCTGGGCAAAGCGCGCACGCTGCAACGCCTCCAGGCGGCGGCATCTGCGCTGGCGGCGCACACAGAAGTGAAGGTTCAGTCGTGAAAGCCCGCCTGAAACTCGGCGCGCTGCTCGTTCAGCGCCTGCTCAAGCTGCGCACGGCTGACGAACCCCATCTCGTAGGCGATCTGCCCGAAGGGTAGCTTTACGCCGCTGGCTTGAACATCTCGCTGCCGTTTGACGATCTGCGCAACCTGGTCCGGCGTGAGGATGCCGCGTCGGACGAAATATTCGCCCAGCCGCGGAACGCCGGCTGCCTGCGCTTCGGTTGGGGCGCCAAGCGCGCGCTCCTCCAGCTCCTCGTATGAGACCAGATAGGTCGTACTGCCAAGCGTCAACTGATCGCCGGGATTGAGGCGACTTTGCCCGCGCACCGGCACGCCGTTGAGCGATATGCCGCCCGGCGCCAGCGGAACGATGAACCAGCGGTCGAAGATCTGGCGGATCTCGGCATGGCGTCGACTCAGATAGCGATCATTGAGCGTCACATCGCACTGGGGTCCGCTGCCAATGGTGCTGACGCGCTCGCTGACGGCGTAGCGTCTGCCGATCTGAGCGCCAGTGATTGCGGTGAGGACGAGCGCTTTGACCATCGCCTGCTCCTTGCGATCACTGAGCCAGACGCAGTTGCGATAGATCGGCGACGGCGCGCCTGGCAAATGCTATTGAGAATATGCGCTGTCAATGACCGTCGTGGGTGGATCGCGGGGTGCAAAGCGGCGGTGCATTGGTCATGAGTCCTGATAGTCTTCGATATATCACGCTCCTTATAACGTTGTCAAGGGGCGTGGAATAACGATCTTTTCATCTGACGCAATAGTGCTATACTTTACCTGGAACCGCATCCGCAGACGGATGCCTGAAACGACGTCGATGAATGTTGGGAACAGGCGATTTCCGAGGGGTATCCTGGCAAATCTGACGCAATGGCGCGAAGACGCAAAGGTGCGGATTGATTGTGAAGCGTTGCGCCTCCGCGTTGTTGCGTCAACCTTTTCGAGAAGCGTTCCAGGCGCCGCAATACATAGGGACAGGTGGCAGGCATGACAGCAGGCGAGCCGCTTCAGCGCGTGCGCATTTATCTCAATGAGCGCGACAGCGCCGAGGGTCAACCACTCTATCTCGTTGCACTCGACCGATTGCGACGTGAAGGCGCATCGGGCGCCACGGCGCTGCGCGGCATCGCCGGGTTTGGCGCCGGGCATCGCCTGCGCACCGCCGGCATTGCCGATTTCAGTCAGCAAACGCCGATCATTATTGAGTGGCTCGACCGCGCCGAGCGCGTGGCGCGCGTGTTGCCCGCACTCGATGACCTGCTCGGCGATGCGCTGATTACTGTTGAGGACATCAGGGCATATCGCGCGGCGTTGCGATCAAGCGGTCCGTTCGGCAGCCGCTCAATCGCTGATGTGGCGCGCGGCGAGATTATAATGGTTCCGCCAGAGACGCCGCTTGCAGCAGCCTTCGACCGGCTTGCGCGCTCAAAGCAGCCGTTGCTGGCGGTCGTTGACGGTCAGCGACTGGCTGGCGTCGTCATGCCGGAGGACGCGAGTCGTTTCGGCGCTATGCCGCTTGAGGCGCTGGCGGAACTCACGGACGCGGAGCGCGCTGCGGCGCTGGCGCGGGTTGCTGCGCATTCTGTGCGCAACGCCATGCGCGAGCCGCGCACGATCTATATTGAGACGCCGCTCGCGCACACGGTCAATCTCCTGGTTGAATGGGGGCTGGAGGCGCTCCCGGTGACCGACAGCGAGGGACGCCTGGCGGGGTTCTTTGGCGTTGAACAGGCGCTGCGTGCGGCGCTTGACGGCGAGTCGTCCTCAAGCCATGTACGGAATGCCGAGCCGCCCCCGCCGGTCAGCCTGATCATGCAAATGCTGGTGCCGACGGCGTCTCCCGGCGCCGATGCCGCCGCCGTCTTGATCCAGATGCTTCAGTCCGCCGCGCAGACGGTCGTCCTGGTGAACGGCTTCTATCCTGTCGGTGCAATCTCGATTCCCGACGCCACGCAGCGGGTGCGCGAGCCGCTGCGTTCCGCCTGGATCGCGGCGCTCCTGGGCGATCGGTCGGCGCTCGCCGCGCTGGCTGCCTCGTCGTCGAGCGGAATGACCGCCGAAGATCTGGCGTCGGCGCCAGCCGTGATCTCAGCGCGCGCCAGCGAATACGACGCCATTCGCGCTCTGCTCGACGGAGGGAAACAACACCTGGTCGTGGTGGATAGCGAGGGACGCCTGGCGGGCATGGTGACGCGCCGCGGTCTGCTGCGCGCCCTGGCGCAGGAGGGATGACAGGAGGCTGACGCAGAAACGCAAAGGCGCAAAGGCGCGCAGGCAATCCAATACACCTTCGCGTCTTCGCGCCTTTGCGTCAGCCTTTGTGTGAGACCCGACAGATCAGGCGTTCATAGCGCCAAACCTCTATGCCGCTCTCGGTTCTCATAGTGAAGATCAACCTGAACCTGCACAATCACGCTGGCACTTGTGGAGCGGTTGGCGCTGGTTTCGACAGACTCAATCCGCGCTGCTTCGACAGGCTCAGCCAGCGCCGATCGCTTGTCCAACGTTTCGTTGATCTTCCTATCAGTTCTCAATTCTTGGTTCTCAGTTCCCGGTTCTCAGTCCTCTCACGCACGTCGATTGAGCACAAATTCGCCGATCTCAACCAGAGCGCGACGCGCTGATGTCGCTGCGAATGACGTCAACTGCTGGTTGGCGCGTTCGATCAGTCGACGCGCTTCTTCCATCGCGCGATCAGCGCCGCCGCTGGCGACGACAGCCGCCACAATTTGCGGCACGCGCGCCGGTTCCGGGCGTTGACCGTTCGCAATTGCGCGCAGTAACGGATTACGGCTTTCCGCTACGGCATACATGAGCGGCAGCGTCAACGTTCCTTCGCGCAGGTCGTTGCCGGCTGGCTTGCCAAGCGCCGCCTCGTCGCCGGTGTAGTCGAGCACATCATCCACGATCTGGAATGCCAGCCCCAGATCGTAGCCAAAACGTCCCAGCGCCTCGATCTGCGCCTCGTCTCCGCCGGCAACGGCAATCCCCGCCTTGCATGCCGCCTCGAACAGCACGGCGGTCTTGCAGCCGATCTTGCGATAGTACTGTTCTACCGCGATCGCCAGCGGCTCGATCTGCGTCACCGGGTTCAGTTCTCCCTCGACCATGGTCTGCGCGGCTGACGTGTAGAATCCGATAATGCGCGGATCGGGCTCCGCTGCCAGTTCGTTCGCCGCCAGCGCGAAGAGATAATCGCCCAGCAGCAGCGCGACATCGGCATCCCAGCGGGTGTGGACGGTGACATGACCGCGCCGCTGTCCGGCGTGGTCGACCAGGTCGTCGTGGATCAGGGAGGCGGCGTGCAGCAGTTCGATGGCGATCGCCGGATGCAACGCCCGGCCCGGATCGTACATCCCCAGTCGCGCGCAGAGCAGCACCAGCGCAGCCCGCAACCGCTTTCCGCCAGCGGCGACGGTATATGCGCCAGCGGCAGCCAGCAACGGCGAGCGCGATGCGGTGCGCGCCAGCATCTGACGCTCAACTTCCGCCATGTCGTTGAGCAGATCGGCGCGGCGAAGGATGTCTCCCAGTCCGGTCGGCATCGTGCGCGTCGTCGCAGCCGCCTCGTTCAACCGCTGCTCAGGCACGCCGAGGTGCAAAGGGGAATGTGCCATTACGCGCACCTTTCTATGCGGCGCTTGCGATTGTGAAATACGGAACAATTATAGCGCCCGCTCTCTCTATCTGTCAACCATGAATACGTTGCACAGATTTTGTCGGTTTTTGCACACCTTTTGCATAAAATTATACCACGGGAGTGAAGGGTTAGGGGTTAGGGGTTAGCCTTCCCACCCTCACCCTGTCCCCTTCCCTCCGCCGACGCAGGCAACCAACACGCCCACGCTGACGCAGCCCTCACCCTGTCACCTTCCACCTTTCACCTGTCACCTTCCACCTTCGCACCTTCCGCCTTCCACCTGCGACCCTCTTGCCCTTGCCGCTTCCTTCTCACCTCACGCCTGACTTCACCTTCGCACCTTCCGCCTTCCACCTGCAACCCTCTCGCCCCTTGCCTCTACAGCGCCTTCTGGTTCTCGCGCGCCACTTCGAGCCGACCAAGATGACACGCCTCGCTGAGGCTCACCAGATAGGGCAGGTCGTCGCCGTATTCGATGACGCTGATGCTGGCGTTCGTCACCCAGATGCGATTGATCCGGTCCATGTTCATTCCAAGCGCGTCGGCGACCAAAATCTTGACCACCACATCGTGAGTTGAAACCAGCACTGTGCGCTCATTGTACTCGCGGAGCAGCCATTCCTTGAAATCGAGCACGCGCTTCAGCACATTGCTGAAACTCTCGCCGCCCGGCATCTGCGAGCGTGTGGGATGCTGGCGCCATTCCCGCAGTCCGTCGCCGTAGCGTTCGAGCACCTCTTCCACCAGCAGTCCCTGCCATTCGCCGTGATTAATTTCAAGCAATGCTGGTGAGGTCAGTAACGGAACGCGGGGATGGTAGCGCGCGATAGCCTGTGCGGTAATCGCCGCGCGTTGCAAAGGACTGGTGAAGATGGCATCGAGCGGTTCGTTGCGCAGGCGTTCCGCCAGCGCTTCCGCCTGACGCAGACCAAGTTCGGAGAGGGGGGCGTCCATCTGTCCCTGGTAGCGTCCTTCGCGGTTCCATACACTCTCGCCGTGGCGGATGATGATCAGGCGCATGGGATATCTCCTCTGAACTGAATCTGGCAGAAGTTCACTGTCCAGCGCGATCTTGCGATATGATAGAAACGCCAGGCATTATACCAGTTCCGAATATGAAACTTGAACGTCGCCCATCCATTGAAACAACTGCGCAAACGCCGCTGGGACGGCTGCGCGCTGCTCTTGATGATGCTGAGCGCGTGGCAGTTAGCGCCAGCATGTCCGCCGACGATGCGGTGTCGTTTTTGCGCGCATGTGATGAGATTGAGCGTCTCATTGACGAGATCGGCGCCGCTGCCGATATTCGTCCCGAAGTGAACCGCGCCGATTTCGTGCGCGAACGACTGCGACTGAATGCAGAAGCGATTACTCGTGTCGTTCAACGCAGTCATCGCGCCGACGAAGTCCAGCACAGTCCGTCCTGGAAGCGCGCCCTGTCAATCGCTGCAGATGTGCGCGCCCGCCGCACCCGCCGCCTGATGATTGCGGGTTTTGGCGTCGTGGCGCTGATTGCGGCGCTTGCGGCGCTGCCGCTCGTTTTTCCCGCCGAACCGGCGCCGGATATCGGGGCGATCAGTCGCCTGCTTGCGAACGAGGGCGCAGCGGCGGCGCTTGATCGGGCGCGCGTCGAGTATGAACGCTTCCCCGACGATCCTGAGGCGGCGCTCTGGCGCGGGGTGCTTGAGTTGCGTGCAGGCGATCCGGCGGCGGCGGAGGAGTTATTTGCCAGGGCGCGACAGCGGGCTGCCAGCGAGGTTGGTTTTCTCTTTGAGCGCGGCAACCTGCTGATCCAGGTTGGTCTGTTTGATGCCGCCGAGGCGGATGCCGCCGCGCTCATTGCGCGTCCCGACGCGCAAGCGGAAGGATACCTGCTGCTCGGCGGCGTGCGCGAGGCGCGCGGCGATCGCGCCGGAGCGATAGACGCCTTTCAGCAGGCGGCGGATCTCGCCGCCGCCGCCGATAAGCCGCACCTCGAAGTGATCGCCAAAACGCGCCTCGGCATGATCCTGCAATCGCTCCCGGCACTGCCGACACGAGAAAGATAAACTGATGGTATAACGCGAAGGCGCAAAGGCGCGAAGCCTTACTGCAATACAACGTCTTCGCGCACTTGCATCAGCCAGGGCGGGGGACGCGCCGACGCAGCGCACACAAAACCCGGCGCCGTTCTCGCTGCCTGGCGCTCGGTTCTTATGAAGATCAACCAGATACTGGACAATCCTCATGATCGGCGCTGGCTTCGACAGGCTCAGCCAACGCCAACTGCTCAACGCCAACTGCTCCAAAGGCGCAGGCTCAATTGTCCGGGTTGATCGCACTCTTATTGGGAAGATCAACCAGACGTTGGACAATCTCGTGATCGGCGTTGGCTTCGACAGGCTCAGCCAACGCCAACTGCTCTAAAGGCGCAGGCTCGATTGTCCGGGTTGATCGCACTATTAGTTCTTGGTTCTCAGTTCTTGGTTCTCAGTTCTTGGTTCTCAGTTCTCAGGAAAACAGTTCATCAACGTCCGCATACGCCCGATTGCGTCGCTCGGCGATGGATGTCTCGACAACCCCCATCGCCTTGTAGAATGCTGCGTCGTAAGGGCGCGTCCGAATAACGGCGGGCATGGGCACGGCATGACCGAGCACCATCGCCTGCTGGCGGGTATCGAGGCTGGCGAGCACGGTGCGCAACCCTGCGGCGCCGCTCACGCCGGTGAAGACGGCGTCGATGTCGCGGTCGTCGTTGAGCAGCGCGGTGATCCGGCTGCCGATCTGACTCATCACCTCCGGGTCGATGGAGGACGGGCGCTGATCGACGATGAGCAGCGTCACACTGTATTTGCGCAACTCGCGCGCGATTGTACCGAAAATGGTCTGTCGCGCAGCCGCCGGGTTGAGGAATTTGTGCGCTTCTTCGATAGTGATGACCAGTTGGCGTGGTTTGTCGGCGGCGTTCTTGGTGCGCAGAAAGGTTTCAGTCTGTTCAACCCAGCGACGGTAGATGCGGCGCGTGATGATATTTGCCGTCAGCATGTACGCCAGGGCGCTGCGGTACTGCCCGAATTCGAGCACCACATGCTTTCCGTGCGCCAGATGCCCGATCAGGCGATCAATCACATCAGTTGACGCCTGCTCACGGACGAATCCCAGGCGCTGGATCTGATCCAGTTTGCGCTTGAGCGCGCTGATGGCGCCCGCATGCGCCCCGGATTGATCTGCGAAGTGGTGAATGTCGTCGCTGCTCATTCCCAGGAGCGTCTTCAGCCACTCCTGTTTGTAGCGTTCCACCAGCAGATAGGCGGACTCGGCGGCGGTGGCGGTCAGGTTCAGTTCGTCCTGGAGGAGCAGAATATCGTCGGCCTCGATCTGATTAAGCCCAATTGTGATGGTTTCATCCACGCTCACGCCGCGTTTGCGCGACGACTCGGCGTCGAGCGAGTAGATCAGCACCTGCGGTCCGAACAGTTGGCGCAGTCCTTTGACAAACGCGCCATCTTCCGATGTGGCTTCCCAGCCGTACTCGCTGTGCATGTCGAAGACCAGGTTTGACGCGACGCCGGAGCGGATGATGCCGCACAGAATCAGGCGGGTAAGAAAACTCTTACCGGTGCCGCTTTTGCCGAAGATGCCGTTCGAGCGCTCGACGAGCCGGTTGAGGTCTAGACAGACCGGGATATCCATATCGAGCGGTCGTCCGATCTCGAAGCGGGTAGCGTCCTCCGCGCCGAAGACGCGCCTGAAATCCTCTTCGTTCGCCTCAAGCACCGGCGCAAAATGGTACGGCACCGTTTTGACCGGACGCAGACCTTCGTTCAGGTCGTGGGGCAGCATGAGCATCGGCTTGAGCTGCACCACGCCATAGGTCGCCGTGCCCGCCAGCACCTCGTGGAAAAAACGGTCGCCATCCGGAGGACGGGCAAGGATGGCGCGGTTGGTCGCTTCGAGCGCAATATCGGTCACCATGGAAAAGAAAGCGTTCTTCTCTCCCTGGATCACTACGAACTGACCAACGCGCACGTCCTCAACGCTGATGCCGCTGTCGAGGCGGGCATTCAGCCCTTCGACCAGCGAGCCATCGGTGACGACGCCAAGACGTTTCCGCTGGAGCGCTGACATATCGCCGCTCTCTTCGTCCACAGCGCTACGAATCTCGAACAAATATATCATTTTCTGTCTGGATGTCAACGGCGACGCTGGCATAGGTGCGAGCGCGACCCATCGGAGGGAATGGACTCTGACAAATGCGAAGGATTCTTGCAGAATTGCGGTCATAGGAGGGTCCCCGATCTCACAAGTGGAGAGTGTTTCGGCGAGCCATCGTACTGAATCGCCCGCTTCGGGCGTCAGGACGCCAAAACGCTCCCCGCTCCCGCAGCGCGGGAGCGGGGCTGGGGGTGAGGGCAAAACGGGGGTCAGGATGCGGAAAATACCCCTCGCAATCTAAAAACTCTACCCTCGAGAGAGGTCCCTGATCCGGTTGAGTGCATCTTCCAGGAAGATCAACCTGAACCTGGACAGTCACGCTTGCACCTGTGGAGCGGTTGGCGCTGGCTTCGACAGGCTCAACCTGCGCTGGCTTCGACAGGCTCAGTCAGCGCCGACCACAGGCTTGTCCGGCATCTCGTCGCTCTTTTCTATCAATCCATGGGGATCCGCGCCTCTCTCTATCCGCTTTCGCAACTGTATGCAGGCGAATATACGCCTGAAGTGAACACGTTCCAGAACACCATCATCAGAATAACTTCATATTCATCATTTCCTCTATCTAAAAATTCATATTTCCCGATTTTGCGGCGAGATTTTACAGTCTTTTCATTATCATTGACACGTAATAACGCCCTCTTCTATAGTTTACCTGCACGATCCTATCAAGAGGAGTAAACAGAGCGCTCGTTGTGCGCCAGGGCTTTGCTGGCGATGGCGATAAGCTGTTTCTGAGAGAAGGATGGATCAACATGGTGCAGCAGATTCGCAGCCGCCGATGGGTTTTGAGCGTCGTTCTGCTGATCGCGGTCAGCGCATCGCTGCTTGCGCAGCCAGCGCCCCTTCAGACGTGGATCGAGCCGCCGATCGCCACTGCACAGAGCGGAACGCCTATTGGTCCGCAGCCGGGTGATGTGTTCCGCCAGTTCCAAGATGATTTGAGCGGCCGCCAGATGACGGCAGTGTGTAACGCTTCGGGAGATCGCTGCAGAGGCGTGCCTTCGGAGCAACAGCGACGGGCGCTCAATGTCGATCTCGCCAATGCGGTGCGCGCCGAGGCGATCTTCGAGTACTGGGGCGGGCACCTCGCCTCGACGCAACAGGAGTTCAACGTCAATGGCGGTCCCTGGACGCCGTATCCTGACATCCAGGGCATCCCCTCCGATACCCTGCCAACCTGCTACTTCCGCACGCTGACGAATGCGATTACGCCCTTGCCGCTCACAGGAACTGGCGGCGTGCGCCCTCCTGGAAGCACTGGCAATATCGTCACTGTGAATTATCGCTATCGCATCGGTCCGCAGCGGTCGTTGCCGCAGTGCGCGTCGGGAACGAACTTCTACTGGGGCAACATGTGGATCTATGAAGTGACGACGCGCATTTACTACAATACGAACGTTCCTCGTCCTGATGGCGCCATTATTGCGCCAGCGAACGGCGCGGTGATCACCGAGAACCTGAGCGCCAATCAGACTCCGCTGATCCGCGTGCGCGCGCAGGCGCCGTCCGGTCGCACGATTGCCCGTGTGGATCTGATCGGCAACTACTTCGATTATGACTGGGACGGCGACGGCGTGCTGCGCGAGTGGCACTACGCGCTGCGCCATGGGGTCTGGGAAAACATGATCGGAACGCGCACCGCGCCATCGCGCGGCACGGCGACAAACGGCGAGTACGACTTTACCTGGAATACGGAGTGGGTTCCCGATCAGGATCAGCCGGTTCAGTTAATGGCGCGGATCACCGACAGCGCTGGCGTCAGTTATATGACTCCGGCGGTGACGGTGACCTTCAACCGCGTCGGGCGCAGCGTGCGCATGTACACCACCTGGAGCGACTACTACGGTCAGCGCGTGTTCGGTCCGCCGCGCAATTTCGGGTTCAATACGTATAGCCAGCCGCGCATCGGCAAGACGGCGTTCATTTCGATTCCAGACCCGCTGACGAATGCGACGCGGGCGCGTTTTCTCCTCTATAGCTGGAGCGGTCGCTCGTCGGTTTCGGGTTCGCGCACAACAGTTGCTGTCAACCGGCGATCGATCTGGCCTGATCGCGCCTTCGGCGTTTTCCACGGCTATAGTTTTGATGCCGTTATTTTCAATGATCCGCGCGCATTTCTCACTCAGGGCGACAATATTTTGCGCATCTGGTCGAATCGCACCGATCATGCCCTTGAAGTGCTCTGGCCCGGTCCGGCGCTGTTCGTTGAATACAGTTCGCCGCCGGAAACGCCGCCGCTGGTTGCAAATGACGTCTCGCTCAGCACCCAGGAAGATCAGCCGCTGGCAATGACCCTGCCGGTTGTCAATGACGCGCGCGCGGCGTTGCAATACACTATCGTGACGCCGCCGACGCTTGGCGTGCTGCGCGGCATTGCGCCAAACCTGACGTACATTCCCAACCCCGATGCCAATGGCAGCGATAGTTTCGTCTTCCGCGTCGACGACCAGTACGGACGCAGCGCGACCGCCACCGTTTCGATCAACGTTCAGGCGGTGAACGACCCGCCGGACATCCTGCTCGGCGAGGGCGCACTGCTCAATCCGGGAGACGTGTTCACCCGCACCGGCGTCATCCGCGATCCCGATGCGTCCAGCCTGACCGCCACCGTCGATTATGGCGACGGCAGCGGCGCGCAGCCGCTCGATTTGAACCCGGATGGTTCGTTCCAATTAAGTTATCGCTACAATAACGGCGGGCGCTTCCCGCTGACAATCAGCGCCAACGATGGCGCGCAGACCAGCGTTGCCACGGCGACAATCACGGTCCTGACTCCGGGAACGCCGCCGCCGCCCGGCGACTGGCATCTGAACGGCTGGCGCTACCGCGTTCCGCTCGAAGCGCGATCAGGGATATATCCGCGGAACGATCACGTCGCCGAGTTCGATATCAACTTCACGGCTGCGCTGTCGCAGGCGGGGGGCAGTGGCGCGCTGTTGCGCGACTCGATCCGCGTCGTCGAAGTTGATGCGGCTGGCAATCTCGTTGATCCAAACGTCGTCTATCAGTTCGATCCCGCAACGACGTACAACGCGACAACCAACGCGCGCGGAACGCTGCTCGTGCTGCTGCGCGGACGCACCGAAGCAAACGTCACCCGGCGCTTCTTCGTCTACTTCGAGACCCAGGGACGCTTCGCGCCGCCGGACTTCGCGCCGCTTACGAGAGTCGTCACCCCAACACTGACCTATCAGCGCGACCTTGCAACAGTCATTGAAACGCGCAATTCCAGCGGCGAGCGCAATGCGACCTTCTACTACTCGCTCAACGGCGGCGCACTCATCAGTCTGTTTGATCGCTCGAATGCGGACTGGATTTCGTACAATCCTGCCGCCGACTCAGCGGGCGCCTATCGCGGCATTCCCAACATCGGTCCGGTCTTCCATCCAGGGTACTACAATGTGTTCCCCATTCCAGACACGACCGCTACCGGTTTGCTCCAGGGGAATGAACTCGGCGTGAACCAGCGCTCGACCAGCACGATTGAGCAGGAAGGAACGCTGCGCACGATCATTCGCTCGGTGAGCAGCAACGGACAGTGGGAAGCAGTGTGGGAGTTCTTCCCCAACAGCGTCCGCATGACCGTGATCCCCAGGACGCCGAGAGGCGTGAGTCCGTTCCTGTACTGGTGGCTGTATGAGGGCACGCCGGGCGGGACGCTGAACGAGGGCGATCGCTGGGTGCGCGGCGACGGATTGTCCGGAATTGCGGTCGATCCCAGTTTCTCTTATAACGAACGCTTCCACGCTGATATCAACGGTCCGGAGTGGGTCTATTTCCGTGCGGGCGAACCGTCTCAGGGCGGTCGGGCATTGTGGCTGGCGCACCACGACGATGCCGATGCGACCATCGATATGTACCGCTATCAGAATGACTCCTCCGGCTGGCAGAATGGGATGACCGTCTTTGGGTTCGGTCGCCGCGAGTGGACCGACACATCGCAGACGCTGCGCCAGGAGTTGCAGGGTCAGCGCCGCTTCTCGCTGGGGCTGGTCGAGAGCGCTCCTGTCAGTTTTGATAGCGCATTTGGGCGCGAAATCGAGGGGCGCTATCGCGATCTGGCGGTAACGGTCGGTCGAGGCGAGCGCCTTGTGCCGAACCTTGCGCCATGGGCGCCGGGCGAAACGTATTTCACGCGTCCGGGTCAGACGCTCCAGGTTGCAGCGCCCGGCGTTCGCGCCAACGATAGCGACGGCGACGGCGATCCGATCCAGATCACGCTGACCAGTGGGCCGCTGAGCGGGACGCTGACGTTCAACAGTGACGGTTCCTTCACCTACGTTCCGGCTGAAGGGTTCATCGGCGACGACTCGTTCACATACACAGCCAGCGATGGTCGCCTCAGCGCGCCGCCGACGACGGTGATCATTCGCGTCACGCCGAACCGTCCGCCAACTGTGCAGCCGAACGAGTGGACGACGACCAACCGGCGGCCGCTGACCGTGCCAGCGCCGGGCGTGCTGACCGGCGCGAGCGACCCGGACGGCGATCCGATCACGGCAACTCTGATCCTGTCCCCGACCCATGGCACGCTGACGCTCAATCCCGACGGGTCGTTCACGTATACGCCGCAACGAACCTTCGTTGGCATCGATAGATTCCAGATCGCGGCGTTCGATGGCGAGGATCAGTCGGCGCCGGTCGAGGTGCGCATCACGGTGCAGAAGGGGAACCGCCTGCCGACCGCGCAACCGAACGAGTGGACGACAACCAACCGGCAGCCGCTGACCGTGCCAGCGCCGGGCGTGCTGACCGGCGCGAGCGACCCGGACGGCGATCCGATCACGGCAACTCTGATCCTGTCCCCGACCCATGGCACGCTGACGCTCAATCCCGACGGGTCGTTCACGTATACGCCGCAGCGAACCTTCGTTGGCGTCGATCGATTCCAGATTGCGGCGTTCGATGGTGAGGATCAGTCGGCGCCGGTCGAGGTGCGCATCATGGTGCAGAAGGGGAACCGCCCGCCGACCGCGCAGCCAAACGAGTGGACGACAACCAACCAGCAGCCGTTGACCGTGCCAGCGCCGGGCGTGTTGACCGGCGCGAGCGACCCGGACGGCGAGCCGCTGACAGCAGTGCTGATCAGCCAGCCAGCGAATGGCACGCTGACGCTCAATCCCGACGGGTCGTTCACGTACACGCCGCAGCGAACCTTCGTTGGCGTCGATAGATTCCAGATCGCGGCGTTCGATAGCGAGGATCAGTCGGCGCCGGTCGAGGTGCGTATTACCGTAACGCCTGCGCCAGCGGCGCCGCCGCAGTATCAGCTGTTCCTGCCGCTGGTCCAACGCTGAAGCTTTATTCGGTAGCGCAACACGGTTTCAACCACCCTCGAAATTCGAGGGTGGTTTTTTTCTGTTTCGGGCAAGCCTGCGCGTCGAATCGCCCGCTTCAGGCATCAGAACGCCCCGCCTTTCCATTCCTCGCAGAGGCGTGCGAACCGAAGGCCCAGGTGTCACCTGGAAGATCTGGTACCATGGTTCCTGACAGCATTCCCCGTGAAGGGTAAAAATGGTGAGCATTGAGCTTGTTCATATCGCACGATTCGAGGGTCCCAATCGCTTCGATCCGCGTCCCAGCGTCCTGGCGCGCCTTCGCGCCAGTCGTAACGAGACTTCAGCGCTGCGCGCAGCAGTGAAGGACACGGCTCAACGGATCGGGCTGGTAATCGGCAATCCCCACATCGAGAGCCGCGGGATGGATGATGCTGTCTGGCATGAACTGTTTTTCGTCACGCCAATGCCCGCCATCGGCGCCGATATGGTGCGGTATGTCGTCGCGCTGCTCAATGCGCAGTCCGCCGAGGATGAGACATGGGACGCCGATAGCCCGCTGTGGGACCTGCAAAAGAAGCGTCGAGCCGAAGCGTTGCCGTTGCAGGCATTGCAATTGATGGCTGAGGCGTCGGCGCGGGGATTGCCTTCATTTGTGCGCCATGATGGGTTGCTCCAGATCGGCTACGGCGCGCGTGGTTATGCGATTGATCCCGCGCTGTTTCGTGAACGCAAACCGACGCTCCGCGAAGCGGACATCGGCATTGGTTCGCCGCCGTTTGCCCGATCAACCGCCAGTGCGCTCGTTCCCTGGGATCGTCTGGGCATCGTTCCGGTTGTTGCCGTTTCGGGCGGAGCGACATCCGCAGCAACGGCTGCATTTGTTTCCCGTCTTCAGCAGCAACCGGGCAGCGTGGCGAGTGCACTGACCGCCTCGTTCGACGCGGCGCGCAATTGTCTTATCGATCCTTCCGCCGATGTCATTGTGCTTGATCTTGAACCGGTTGACCTGCTCTGGCGCGGGTTGCCGATCGAACAATGCCTTGTCAGCGCGTTGCTCGATCTGCCGGAGGAACTCGCGTCCGAGGCGGGCAGCCGCGATGACCTGGCGCGCGCGCTGGGAGTGGCGTTGCTGGTGACCGCATCGGATGGGAGAGCGGTGCTGAATGCTGATGATCCGGCGATCCTGGCGCTCGCTGAATATGCGCCGTGCCCTCTTGTGCTGATAGCGCGCTCCGGCGATCATCCGGCGCTGCGATCTCACCGGGCAGCGGGCGGAAGCGTGCTTTTCCTGCGTCAGAATACCGTGACGCTGGCGCGTGGAATGCGCGAAACCGTCGTTTCACCCGCTTCAGGCGACGATCCGTGGCGAACGCTGATGGTTATGGCGTTGCATCTCGCGTTTGCAGAAGCGACCGCGGAGTAACGCTGCCGGTTACTGCGCGGTGGTCACGAAATCGCGCAGAATCCGATACAGTTGTTCCAGACTGGCGATATTCACCCATTCATGGTCGGAGTGCAACCCTTCGCCCGCCGGTCCGAAGCAGATCGCCGGGATGCCTGCGCCGCTGTAGAAGCGAGCGTCTGAACCGTAGTGCTCGCGGTAGAATGCCGGCTGACGTCCGGTGATACGCTCGACGCTGGCAGCCAGCCGCGCAAGATGCGGATCGTTGGGGTCGGTCATCAGCGGGATGCCGCCATTGCTGTTGCGCGTCACGGTGGCGCCGGGGAAGCAGGCGCGCACCGCTTCTTCAATCTCGTCGGGGGTTTCTTCGGGGACATGGCGAATGTCAAGCGCGAGCGTCACCGACTCAGGAATGCGGTTGAGCGTGTCGCCGCCACGAACCACGGTTGGAGCGGCGGTTGTCGCCCAGACCGCCTCGCGCGGCGTTGGGAAGCGTCGTTCGAGCGCCAGCAAACCGTCGCGCAGCAGGTGGATCGGATTGACTCCCTCCCACGGGCGCGAACCGTGCGCCGGTCGTCCATGGAGGGTGATGTCGAAGCGCACCATGCCCTTGGCGGCGTAGCAGATGTTGAGATCGGTCGGCTCGGCGGCGATGAAGAACGTTGAACGCCAGCCGTGCTCCAGCAGATAGTTCGTGCCGTGGAACCCGCCGATCTCCTCATCGGTCACAAACATAAACCCGACATCGGGCGGATCCGGCAGGGCGGCCAGATCGCCCATCAGACGCATCAGAACCGCGCACGCGCCCTTCATGTCCTGGCTGCCGCGACCGTAGATCCGCCCATCGCGCACGACCGGCTGATACTGTTCGGCGCGCGCCGCCACAACATCGAGATGCCCGTTGAGAATGATGGCAGGTGTGTGCGTGTCGCGCAGCGTGACCATCAGGCTGGGCTTCTGCTCAACGTCGAAGCGGTGAACGAACCGGGCGCCTGCGCTGCGCGCATACTGCTCAACATAATCAATAGCGGCAACCAGCGCATCAGGGCAGTCAGCGGTCGAAGGGAACGCAATCAGGTCGCAGGTCAGTCTGGTCAGGTCGCGCTGTAACGAGGCGTCGTTCATATCTCCCGGCTCCGCACAAACAGGATTTCTGGAAAGTATACCATGTCTTGCTGAGAACCTGGCGCCGAGAACCAGTAGGAAGATCAATCTAAACCCGGACAAACACGCCTATACCTGTGGAGCGGTCGGCGTTGGGTTCGACCGGCGCCACCGGGGTTGGGTTCGACCGGCGCCACCGGCGTTGGCTGAGCCTGTCGAAGCCAACGCCGATCACGAGATTGTCCAACGTCTGGTTGATCTTCCTATAAGAACTGAGAACCGAGAACCAGGAGAGGGGTTAGGGGTTAGGGGTTGAGGGTTATAATCTTTGCATCCGTTGCGTGATCGTTGCTGCCAATGAACCCGCGCACAGCTTTCGCTGATTGCGCGCCCCTTCCTGTGCCACGTTTGCGCTATTCGGTGGATGCGCCAATGGCGCGCCCCTACCCGCTGTCCGCAACGTGCACCGTGCAACGTAGAACCTTCCCACCGGCAACCAACGACCTTTCCCACGTTCAACATTCAACGTGCACCGTGCAACGTCCCACATATTTACGACCCTTCCGGCATCACGTCCCCATCCTCGTCGGCGGGGGCGCTCAGCTCGAAGGCAGCGGGTCCGTAGCGCATACGGCGCGCCAGGACGACGATGGACTGTCCATACGTCGCGCCAGGCACTGCCCACCTGCCGTTGAGACCCAGAATGGTCGGCGCTACGCCGCGCAGGGAAGGCGACAGGGGGCGCACGGCGAGGGCTTTGGCGATCAGTTCGCGCTGCGCATCGTTCGCCTGTGCGTCGGTGAGCGCATATGCCAGCAGGCGCCCCAGGTGCGCCGGAACAGCGTGTTCAGCCCAGGTTGGAAAGCTGATGCCGCGCTCCCAGCGTTGCCGTTGCGTGTTGTACGCCCATCCGGTCGGGTCGGGCGGCGGATCGGCGCGCCACTCGCCGGTGACGCCAATGCCTGCCGGGTTGCGCTGCGGGCGCAGGCTCCAGAAACTGGTCAGGTGACCGGTTTCGTGCGCCATCTGTGCCAGCGCCAGGAACCAGTCTATGCCGACCATTTCGCCGATGGAGCGGTATGCGCCGACGATGACGCCAATGTCGAAGGAGGTGTAACTGCGGTCGGCGCGCGGGACAAACCAGTTGATCGCCATCGCCTCTGTGCCGGTAGCCCGCCCGACAATCGGCGCGTCATCAAGAATGGGGGGCAGATCGTCTTCTGGCAGCGGCGGAGGAGCCGGCGTGGGAGGCGGAGGCGTAGCGGTTGGGGGAGGCGGTGCAGGCGGCGCATGCACCAGCGGAAGGTAGACCTGATGTGATGGGCGCTCGCTGGCGCGAGTGATCGCTGCAAGCGTCGAAGCGGCGCACGCCGCGATTGATGCTTTGAGAAACTGACGACGTGTGATCATAACGGTCTCCGACAGCGTGTCGTTTCCGCCATGATCGTACTCCTGGCGCGAGCGTGTTTCCAGCGCCAGAGATTACAGCGTTGTTGCTGAAACCTGAGTGGTGTATGATACGGCGGGTTCCATTCTGTGCAGCGAGGAGCGAGAGGTGACGATCCGACAGCCGACGTTGGCGCTGATTGCGCATGATCGCAAGAAGGACGATATGGTGTTGTTCGCGCTGCGGCACCGCGATACGCTTGCCCGGTGTCGCCTGGTCGCCACCGGCACGACCGGCGAACGCGTCGCGCGCGCGACGCGCCTGGAAGTCGAACGGACGCTCTCCGGTCCGATGGGAGGCGACGCGCAGATCGCGGCGCGGGTCGCTCAGGGAGAAATCGATAGCGTCATCTTCCTGGTCGACCCGCTCTACGCCCATCCGCACGAGCCAGACATTCAGGGGTTGTTGCGGGTCTGCAACCTGTACAACATCCCGCTGGCGACCAACCTGGCAACGGCTGAACTCATCGTTGCCAGACTTGGCGCCGGATGACGCTATCTATTGTGCGCCAGGATCGTTGACCGGCGGCGGGCATCCTTCTGCGGCGGCGGCGATAATCTGCGGCTCGGCGGGTTGCGCTTCCGCTGCAAAATAGCGACGCTGGAAAAGAAAGGCGACATTGACCAGCCCGATCATCACCGGCACTTCGACCAGCGGACCAATGACAGCGGCAAATGCAGCGCCGGATCCGATGCCGAAGACAGCCACCGCCACGGCGATCGCCAGTTCGAAGTTATTGCTGGCGGCGGTAAAGGCGATGGTTGTCGTTTTTCGATAATCGGCGCCGATG
>JAUQOW010000151.1 GCA_030550675.1 Chloroflexota bacterium | reverse complement strand
CCGAAGTGGAAGAGACCGACATCGAGTTGAATCCGTCCGACTACCGGGTTGATGTGTTTCGTTCGAGCGGTCACGGCGGTCAGGGCGTCAACACGACCGACTCGGCGGTGCGGATTGTTTATAAGCCTGGCACGCCGGAAGAAATCGTCGTTACCTGTCAGGATAGTCGCTCGCAGTTGAAGAACAAAGCATCAGCGCTGGCGGTGCTGCGCGCCCGCCTGTATGCCCGCGAGGAGGAGAAACGCCGCAAGGAGCTGGGCGAGTCGCGGCTGGCGCAGGTTGGCACTGGCGAACGCGCCGAGAAAATTCGCACCTACAACTTTCCCCAGGACCGGGTGACCGATCATCGTATCGGACAGAACTTCTCCAATCTTCCAGGCATCCTTGATGGCGACCTTGATCGCCTGATCGATGCGTTGATCATCGCTGACAACGCCGAGCGCCTTGAGGCGGTCGCCGCCCGATGATTTGCGGGCGCAATGGCATTGCGGGATGGAAGTCGTCCGGCGAGCGGCGCGGCAAAGCCGCGCCCTCGTCGCTGGCGAGAACAATGAGGTGATCGTGAGCACCCAGCAGCAACGCATCTCCGCGCTCGACGAATACATCGTCCGCATGCCCAAGGTCGAATTGCACCTGCACCTGGAAGGCGCCATTCGACCCGCCACGCTGCTGGCGCTTGCCAGGCGCAATGGGGTTGACCTGCCGGCGCGCGATGAGTCCGGGGTGGCGCAACTCTTCAATTACCGCAACTTCCACGAATTCCTGACCGTCTTCATGGTCCTGGCGCGATCCCTCGTCACTGGGCGCGACTTTGAGCAGGTCGCCTATGAGTTGGGCGTGCATCTGGCAGAGCAGAATGTGCGCTACGCTGAAGTGATGATTTCACCGGTGCAGTACCATCGCCGCGCCCTCGACCTCGACGAGGTGGTGCAGGGAGCGGCGACTGGCTTCGCCCGCGCTGCGCGCGAGCGCCGCGTGCACGTGGGTCTGGTGTTCGACTATGGACGACAATTCGGCGTCGATCTCGCCTGGCAACTGCTGGAGAGCGCCATTCGCAACATGAAGCACGGCGTGGTCGGCTGGTCGATTGGCGGCGATGAGATTAATTATCCGCCGGAGCCGTTCGCCGAAGTCTTCGCCGCCGCGCGCCGCGCTGGCTTGCAGGTGATGGCGCACGCTGGCGAAGTGGTTGGTCCATCCAGCGTTTGGGGCGCTATTGAAGCGCTGGGCGTCCGTCGCATCGGGCATGGCATTCGCAGCATCGATGACCCGGCGCTGGTCGCCTACCTGCGCACTCACCATATTGTGCTCGATGTCTGCCCGACCAGCAATGTGCGGACCGGCGCCGTGCCAGCATTCGACGCCCACCCGCTGCGCCGCCTCTTCGATGCTGGCGTTTTGCTCACAGTCAATACTGATGATCCGGTATTTTTTGGAACGACGTTGTGTGACGAGTATCGTCTGGCGGTGCAGCGCTTCGGTTTCACTGCCAGCGATCTGGCGCAGGTGACGCTGACCGGCGCCCGTGCGGCGTTCCTGCCGGAAATGGATCGCGCGGCGCTCGTGCGCGAACTTGAAGAAGAGATTGAACGTCTGCGGGCGGAGCTGGGCGTCTAAGCCCTGGATGACCAGTATCGCTCAGGAATTGCCTGGATCGTATAACTTTACCTGAGCGGCGTCATCGACATTCGAGAGCAATTGCCTGATGGTGTAGTACAACACCGGATGCATGAGATCCGGAGCAAGCTCAGCCAGCGGTTTCAAGACAAATGCACGTTCAGCCAGGCGCGGATGGGGAATGGTCAGTTCGAGCGATTCCATTTGTGCTGTCCCGTAGAAGAGAATATCAAGATCGATCGGGCGCGGTCCGTGCTGAATGCCGCGACGCCGCCCCATAGCGCGTTCGATGCTTTGCAGTTCAGTGAGGAGAGCCAGAGGTTTGAGCGTGGTGCGTCCTTCGACGACGGCATTGATGAACGCATCCGCGCTGACGTAGCCAAGGGGCGCATGGACATACAGCCGCGAGACGCGGGTGATTTCGATGATCCGACTCAAACGCACTACGGCTTCCCGCAATCGCGCAACGCGGTCGCCGAGGTTGCTGCCAAGCCCGATATAAACAGTCGTGCTGCGCATAGCTTGGATGTGAGCATATCAGACGTTCAGAACAATACGAAGCGGGCGACGCCGCCTGCAGCTCGCGCTGCACGCCGGAAGCGCCATCGCCATTATACCTGAGAGGCAACGGCAATCAGCCATCTGACCGAAAGCAAGGAGGCGAACGATGTCATCAGTTGAGCACAGCATCTTTATCAATGCGCCGGTTGACACGGTGTTCGACGCGCTGCTGCGGGTTGAAGAGGCGCCCCGCTGGGTGGTCGGGCTGGAAGAAGTGCGCGACGTGACCGGGCGCAATGTCGGCGACACCTTCGCGTGGACGTTCAAAATGGCGGGAGCATTGACGTTTCGCGGCAAAACCACGTTTGCCGCCATCGAACCAGGACGCTATCTGCGCGAAGAGGGGAGCGGCGATCTGTCGAATGTCTGGTCGTGGCGATTGACGCCGGAGATGAGCGGTACACTGGTGCACGTGCGCATTGATTACACCGTTCCGGGCGGCGCACTGATCGGCGGCATTCTTGATAAACTGTTCGTCGAACGACAGAACCAGAAGGATCTGGAACAAACATTGAGCAATCTGAAGAAGATGCTCGAAGGGTAGCGCATATGGGCGAAAAGCAAATTCTGGATGCCGACGATATCCGGCGCGCGATCACGCGGATTGCGCACGAGATCGCCGAACGCAACGCTGGCGTGCGCGATGTGGCGCTCGTTGGCATTCGTCGGCGCGGCGCGCCGCTGGCGATGCGCATCGCAGCGGCGCTCGAAGAGATTGAACGGGTGCGCGTGCCGGTCGGCATTCTCGATATTACCCTCTACCGCGACGATCTGGGCATCCGCGGACCTGCGCCGGTCGTGCATGCGACGGACATTCCCTTCGACATCAACGGTCGCACTGTGGTTCTGGTGGATGATGTGCTGTACACCGGACGCACGATCCGCGCTGCGCTCGATGCGCTCACCGATTTTGGCAGACCAGCGCGCATCCAGTTGGCGGTGCTGATTGATCGCGGTCACCGCGAGTTGCCGATCCGCGCCGATTTTGTCGGCAAGAATGTGCCCACATCACGCGATGAACGGATCGCCACGCGGCTGCACGAAGTCGATGGCGGCGCAGACGGCGTCTTCATTGTGCGGGCATCGGAAACCGCAACGGAATAAGGAGCCCGTTATGAGCGTGTCCGCAGGCGCAGGAACCGCCAGGAGTCGTCGGCGCCATGTGCTTGACCTCGACGATTTTTCTCCTCAGGAGATCGACGAGATCCTCGAAACCGCCGCCAGCATGAAAGAGGTGCTGGGGCGAGCGATCAAGCAGGTGCCGACGCTGCGCGGCAAGACGATTGTCAACATGTTCTTCGAGGAAAGCACCCGCACGCGCATTTCGTTCGAACTTGCGGGAAAAGCGCTGTCGGCGAACGTCGTGAATTTCACGGCGCGCGGCAGCAGCGTCGAAAAAGGGGAGTCGCTCGTCGATACGGTGCGCACGCTCCAGGCGCTCGGCGCCGATATTCTCGTCATGCGCCACAGCGAGTCGGGCGCACCCTACCTGGCGGCGCAGTATTTTCATGGCTCGGTCATCAATGCGGGCGACGGACGACACGCGCATCCAACCCAGGCGCTGCTCGACCTGTTTACTGTGCGTCAACGGTTGGGACGCATCGAGGGATTGAAGGTCGTCATCGTCGGCGATATTCTGCACAGTCGCGTGGCGCGCTCCAACCTGTGGGGATTTACGCGCATGGGAGCGTCGGTGACGTTGTGCGCGCCGCATACGCTGATCGGTCCCGAGTCGTTCTGGAAGGCGACCTGGCCCCATCTGACTATTACCAGCAATCTGGATGAATGCATCACGGGTGCGGATGTTATCATGACGCTGCGGTTGCAGAGGGAACGGATGGAAGCGGGGTTGCTCCCGTCGCTGCGAGAATATACCCGTTTCTTCGGCATTACCGCCGAGCGGGTGGCGCGCGCTGCGCCGCACTGCCTGGTGATGCATCCTGGACCAATGAACGAAGGCGTTGAGATCATGCCCGACGTGGCGGTATCGGCGCAATCGGTCATCGAGGAGCAGGTCGCCAATGGCGTGGCGGTGCGCATGGCGCTGTTGTACCGTCTCTCTGGCGAATAACGAGAGTTTCTATGCGCTATCTGATCAAAAATGGTTCTATTATCGATCCAGCGCGGCGCGTCGCCACGGTCGGCAACGTGCTGGTCGAGGACGGCAAAGTCGTTCAGGTGATCGACCTTGCCGATCTTACCCTGACGCCTGAGCCGCTCGATGAACATACGGAAGTGATTAATGCGCGCGGCGCCGTCATCGCTCCCGGGTTTCTTGATCTGCATGCCCACGTGCGGGAACCGGGCGAAGAGCATAAGGAAACCATCGAAACCGCCACAAAAGCGGCAGCGGCTGGCGGATTTACGACCCTCTGCGTGATGCCGGACACCCGCCCGTCAATCGACTGCGCCGCCGTTGCGCGCCAGGTGCGCGAGATCGCCCGGCGCCGCGGCGTGGTGCGCATCGAGCCGATTGGCGCGATTACGCTCGGACGCGCCGGTCAGACGTTGACCGAAATGGCGGAACTGGTGGAAGCAGGGTGCGTCGGTTTTTCCGACGAAGGCAACGCTGTGGCGGACGCGGCGGTGATGCGCAATGCGCTGGCATATGCGGCGATGCTCGATGTGCCGATTATGGCGCATTGCGAAGAGACGCGCCTGACTCGCGGCTGGGGCATGCACGATGGCGCGGTCAGCATTCGCCTGGGGTTGCCGGGGTACCCTGCGGCGGCGGAAGAGGCGATGGTCGCGCGCGACATCGCATTGGCGGAAATGACCGGCGCGCACCTGCACATCTGCCATGTCAGCACCGCCGGAAGCGTGGCGCTCATTCGCGCCGCTAAAGCGCGCGGCGTGCGGGTGACTGCCGAAGTGACGCCCCACCACCTGACGCTCACCGATCAATGGGTGCTCGGCAATCTTGCACTGGTGCGCGCCGAAGGAAAGGCGATCCAGCGGAGCGGACGCGATCGCGCGGAAGATGATGATGGGCTTGATCTGCCATCCCGCCTCAAACCGACCCTTTTGCCGCCCTATCATACCTCGACCCGCGTTCGTCCGCCGTTGCGCACGGAACATGATGTTGAAGCGCTGATCGAAGGTTTGCGCGACGGCACGATTGACGCGATTGCGTCTGATCACGAACCGCAGAGCGCCGTCGATAAAGAGTGCGAGTATCGCCTGGCAGCGCCGGGGATCAGCAGCCTCGAAACGGCGCTGGGGCTGGCGCTGACCCTCGTTCACCGCGGGAAGCTCGATCTGGTCGATCTGGTCGCCAAGTTCACGGAAGGTCCGGCGACGGTGCTGGGGCGTGCGCCAGCAACCCTGCGCCCCGGTTCGCCCGCCGACATCGTGATCTTTGACCCGGACTCGCCATGGACGGTGGATCCGGCAAAGTTTTTCTCGAAAGGGCGCAATACGCCGCTCGCCGGGCAGCGCCTCAAAGGACAGGTGATGCTGACCATGTGCCGCGGACAGATTGTGTTCCGCCGCGGCAACTTTGGCGTCGCCACCGGCGCCTTGCAGCAGGCATCGCGACTGGAAGGCATTCTCGGCAGTGAGCACGAGGAGTAATGGCGCGCCAGCACACGTTGGAGATCGCTGATCATCGCCAGGTGACGCCGCGCCTGCGCTGGCTGGCGCTGCGCGCTCCCGACCTGGCGCGGGACGCTCGTCCTGGTCATTCGCTGCTGGCGCGGTGTGACGACCCCGCTGACACGTATCGCCTGCTGCGCCGACCGCTCTTCGTGGCGGCGGCGCTGCCAGAGATCGGGCAGGTGGCGTTGCTCTACGAGCCGGACGAGCCGGGGCTGGCGTGGCTGGCGCGCCGCTCCCCCGGCGATTCGCTCGATGTGATCGGGCTGTGCGGACGGGCGCTCCCTTTCGCTGATCGCCACTGCAATCTGCTGCTGATCGGCGCTGGCGCCGGGCTTGCGGCGCTGGTTTTCGCTGCGCGCATCGCTCCGCCTCATACAGCGGTCACCCTGATCGCCATCGCCGATGATCAGGACAGTCTGCCGCCGCCGTTTTTGCTCCCCTCCGCCGTTGAGTATGAGACCGTCGTGAGCGCCGATCTGATGTCGGCTGTCACAGCAACGCTGCAACCGACGACAGGCGCCTCGCCGCTGGCGTGGGCTGATGCGGCGGTGGCGGCATTGCCGTATCATCTGCTCGCAACGCTTGGGCAGATCATCCGGGCAGTGCGCCTGCGCCATCCACGCGGATTCGCGCGGGCGCTCGTTGCGTCGCCGCCAGGATGCGGGTTCGGCGCGTGCGGCGTGTGCGCCATTGACCTCCGTAGCGGCGTTCGCCTGCCGTGCATCGAGGGACCGTGGTTTGATGTGCGCGAGTTCAGGGGTTAGGGGCAATTTACCTCCGCCCTGTCGTCTCGCGCCCCAGCAATCCCAGCAGCACTACATACGGCGTCCCTGCGTTCTCCGGGTGGTACTCGAAGCGCGCGCGCTCGAAGTGCTGCGTCAAATACATCTTGCCGTCGGTCGGGTTGACTTCCATCAGCGGCGGCGAGAGCGGCAACCCGAAGAGCGCCAGGCTCTCTTCCAGGGTGTACCCCGGTCGTCCGTCCAGGTTCAACCCATGGGACGACCAGTACTGGCGGAACTCCGGCGCGATCGCCTGTCCCGTCTGCGGGAAGTAGAACGGCGCGCGCGGATCGCCCTTCGGAAAGTCAGACCAGTTGCGCCCGCTCGCCTCCAACCGTTCGGCGCCCAGTCGTCCGAGCAGCACGTCGTAGGGCGGCGCATTCTGCGGATGCAGTTCGAGCCGGTTGCGCTCAAACCATTGCGCTCGCACCGTCTTCCCTTCAATCACCATGTCTTCTTCAGGACCAATCGGAAACCCGAACACGGGCAGCCCGCCGTTTCGCTCCCAGTACTCGAGCAGCCGTCCGCAGACCGCAAAACCGGTCTCCGGGAACTGTCGGCACGGTCCCGTCGCTGGTTGCGGCGCCCCTTGCGCTGGCGGCGGCGCGGGCGCTGGTTGCGGCGCCGGGGACTGTGCAGCACGGTGGATCAGGAAGATGGGCGCTGGACCCAGGTTCAACCCGAAGGCGCCATTCGCAGCATCGACCTGTGAAGCGTTGCCCCAGCGGTCGACCACCGTGCCCAGGGGCGCTGACGTCGGCAGTGTTATGAATGCGCCGCCTGGCGCCCAGAGCGCGTCGATTGTGTCGCTGCCGCGCGCAAAGCGCACGCCATATGCGTCAGGACCGCTGATCGCCGTCAGATCGTCGAGCCAGATCGAGCCAGATCCGCTGCGACTGTCCGGTTCATCGTCGAGCACAATTGCAGTCAGCGTCACCGGAAAATCGAGGCGCAGGTTGCCGCCGCCGCTAATGCGGTTGTATGGCTCGACCTGACCATTGATCGGCGCGGAGAGAAACGACCATCCCGCGCCGCCGACGAAACCGAGGCGGAACTGGAGCGTTTCACCCTCCGCGTCGCGCAGCCAGACCTTGAGCGCATGACCGCTGCCGTCGCCGTAGACCCAGATGCCCAACTGACCAGGCGAGCCGGGGATTGGGATTGCTGGACGCGGCGTAAAGACCACGAAATCGTTGCCGCCGCCGGGGAAGTTATAGTCGAGGCGGCCAGCGACATTGCCGCTGTAGCGTTGCGAACCGTCGGCGTAGAAGGCGCCGTTTGGCTGATCACCGCGACGCCACGCGCCGAACTGCTCGAAGTTGATCACCACCTGCCGCGCGCCCAGGTCGATCAGCCCGACGGGTGATGCGCCCGCGAGTTGCTGGTTCAGCGTGCGGAACGCCGCCAGCGACGGCTTCGGCTGGCTCAGATCGGCGGGACCGCCAGCCCTGCGCAGCAAGCCGTACAGATTGCGCGGTTCAGTATCCTTGAAGTTGTACCAGATGATCTTCTCAATGCCCGCCGCGCGCAACAGCGTCGATGCGCGCACCAGGAAATTCGCCTGCGTCTCCTCATCCACGCCGCGCGGATCACGATCGGCAGGACCGGTGGACCAACCGAACTCGGTCGCCCAGATCGGCTTTCGCCCCAGGCTTTCGACCAGCGTCTTCACGGCGCTGACATCGCCTGCGCCGATCTGACCATTCTCCGGGCTAAACGGGTCAACATACGGATGGATGGCAAGAATATCGAACGACCCCCAAGCGCCGTTCTCGGCGATCGCGCGAATGAAGCCGACATGGGTCGGAACGACTCCTGCGCTCAAAACGACGGCGTTCGGGTCGGCAGCCTTGATAGCAGGATACGCGGCGCGCAGCAACGCGGCGTAGGCGGCAGGATCGGGCTGCGGCTGCCAGTAGCGCACATTCTCCGGCTCATTCCAGACCTGCCAGAAACGCACCCGGTCGCGGTAGCGCGTCACGACCGCCGACGCAAAACGAGCGAATGCCGCAGGATCAGGCGCGTAATAGGACGGACGACCCGGCGCATCGCCAGGAAATGGCGTCGCCCAGGCAGGCGCCGTGTTGAGCACGCCAATGATATTGATGCCGCTTCCGGCCAGGCGTGAGATGGCGCGGTCGTAGATCGCCCAATCGAAACGTCCCTGCTCCGGTTCGAGCCAGTACCAGTGAAAATCCTCGCGCACCCAACCGGTGGACGTTCCGGCGACCAGATCGACGGGTCCGTCAAACCCCGCCTGCACCGGATAGCGTGACGCAATGTGGGTATTGACGCCGAAATCGGATCGTCCTGGCTGCGCCTGCGCGCCTAATGACGCAGGAGACAGCCAGACAACCAGGAGAGCCAGCGCCAGCAGCGGAGAAAGCAAGCGATGATGCATACTGCGACTCCTCACCTTTACAGCGCCTTCGGGAAAGGCTGACTCGAAGACGCAAAGGCGCAAAGTCTGCAAAATACTCCGTGTCTTTGCGTCTTCGCGCCTTTGCGTCAGCCTTTCTCAGAAAGTCCGCTCATAACCGTGAGGAGTCTAGCAACGCTTGAGCCAATGTGCAATCTGCGCGCGGCACAATTTGATGACGATTTGATCGCAATCGAGTTACGGAGCGCGCACCCCCAGCGTCACCGGCGAACCGCGATCCACCAGTTCACCGCCGCGCGGGATGGAGCTGACGACCACGCCAGGAGCGTACCGGTCGCACAGATCGCCGAGCTTGTCGCACCCCTGATAGTCAGAGTATGACCAGGTCAACCCGGCGGCTACAACCCGACGGATCGCTTCTTCCTCGGGAAGCCCGGTGACATCCGGCATCCGCACCTTGTCGCCGATGCTGACGAAGATCGTCACCGTGTCGCCACGCCGCAGCGGCGTGCCAGCCGCCGGTTCGGTGCGGAAGACGAACCCCGCGCTAAGGCGATCCGGCGCGCTGACGACCTGCACCTGGAACCCCAGGCTGCGCAATTGAAACTCAGCATCAATGCCACGCATGGTTACAACCTCGGGCAGCGGGATCGTCTCTGGACCGGTGCTGACCACATATGTAACAACAGAAGAGGCGGTGACCACAGTCGTCGCCGGGGGAAACTGATCGAACACCAGTCCGGCTGAGACGACATCCGAGGCGCGGGGCAGCTCCGCATACGGCAGCAGACCGGCGCCTTCAATGGCTGCAATGGCTGATCGCTCATCCAGACCGATGACATTCGGCACAATCGCCATCTGCGGCGCAGGGGTCGCCGTTGGCTCGACCGTCACTTCAGGACGAACGACCGGCGGCGGACGAGTTCCGCCGTTGAAATGAAACAGATTATCGAATGCGCCGGTAGCCGCCAGATAGACGATACCGAGGATCAGACCGATGAACATCATGCCCAGCAGGAAGATGCCCAGATCACGCCCGCCGCTCGCCGACGGCGCCTGCGCCGCCAGCGGCGAGCGAGGCGGCGGCAACGCCGTCCGTCCAGCGGCAGGCACGGCTGACGCAGCAGCGACAGGTCCGGGCGCTGATCGCGGCGGCGACGGACGAGACATCGCCGGACGCACAATGGTCGCCTCCTGGCTCGCGGCGCGGTATGCGCGCAGCATTTGCGCAAACTCCCGCGCTGACGCAGGACGTTCGTCGGGGTTTTTGCTGAGCGCGGCAAGCACCAGCGCTTCCAGGCGCGGCGGAATCTGCGGATTGAACATGCGCGGCGGCGGCGGATCAACGCTCACGTGCTGCATGGCGACGGCAACCGCATTCTCGCCGGTGAACGGCAGACGACCGGTCAGCATTTCGTAGAGCGTCACCCCCAGCGCATAAATGTCAGAGCGCGGCGTCGCCGCCAGGCCGCGCGCCTGTTCCGGCGAAAGATAATCCGCCGTGCCAAACGTCACGCCAGTTTCGGTCAGCGCCGTCGAGAGCGAACTCTTTGCAATGCCGAAGTCGGTAATCTTCACCTCGCCCGCAGGACTGACCAGAATGTTCTGCGGCTTGACATCGCGGTGAACCATGCCCAGCCGATGCGCCGCTTCCAACCCCTCCGCGACGTCTTCGGCAATCGCAACGGCGTGCTCGATCGGCAGCGGACCGTTGCGCAGGATCAGGCTCTTCAGATCGCTGCCCTCGACATACTCCATCACGATATAGTGAATGTCGCCATCCTGCCCGACATCGTACACATTGACAATGCACGGATGGCGCAGACCAGCGGCAGCCTGCGCCTCGTGATGGAACCGCTGGAGAAACGTGGCATCGGAGGCGTAGTGTTCATGCAACACCTTGATCGCCACTCGCCGATTGAGGCGCAGATCGCGACCGAGGTAGACGCGCGCCATGCCGCCTTCACCGATCTTGCGCTCGAGTTCGTAGCGATGATTGAGGATTTTCTTCTGCATAATGCATCAGGCGAAGATATGGCGCACAGCCCGGCACAGATCGCCAGGCGGCGTCAGGCCGAGACGTTCGTCGAGAATCGCCAGGTTGATGACATCTTCGTAGTTGTAAGTGAGCAGTGTGCGCAGCGCCGACCAATCGCCCCGCTTTTCATAACGATCCCACAGGTACAAAGCGTCCCGACCATTGAGACCGTGGGTGGTACGGCGGATGCCCAGATGTTCCTCTACCATCTTGAGACCGCCGCGCAGCCCGCGCTTCCGGCAAATATGCATCAGATCACAGTGATCAAAATCATGCCGGAGATCGACCAGCAGGCGCTTGCGGATCACCGGAAGATCAAACGAAGAGCCGTTGAAGGTCACCAGCGTATCCACGCCCTCCAGCGCATCGTACAACGCAGTATCGCGCACGCCGCCGCCGATCAACTGAATGGCGCCGAGATCGGAGCGGTAAATGCCAATCACGCTAATTGCGCCTTCAAATGTGGTTTCGATATCGAGATAGGCGCGCACGCTGCACTTATCCTTGCTGACAATCGACATGCACCTCTCGCGCCATTATAGCACGCCAGGTCTGCGCATGAATGCTGCGTCGGGGTGATGAGATGGTCAAACACCCTGTCAACCAGACATTGAACAATTGTACCTTCGTTGACTCCTTGCAGTTGGCGTGGGCTTCG
>JAUQOW010000150.1 GCA_030550675.1 Chloroflexota bacterium | reverse complement strand
GCTCAAACGCCATCGGCATCTTCCACGCCTTCCTCGGCGACGAGGGGGTGGCGCTGCGCGGCGTCGAAGCTGGCGGACGCGGCATCACCCCGGGCGACCACGCGGCGCGCTTCGCTGGCGGACGACCGGGGGTGCTCCAGGGGACGTATACGTATGTGCTGCAAAACGACGACGGGCAGATCGGGCTGACCCACAGCATCTCGGCTGGTCTCGACTATGCTGCGGTGGGACCGGAACACGCGCTGCTTCACGATCAGGGGCGCGCCACTTACACGACCGCCGATGACGAAGAGGCGCTCGACGCCTTCCAGACGCTGGCGCGGCTCGAAGGGATCATTCCGGCGCTCGAAAGCGCCCACGCCGTCGCCGAAGCAATCAAAGTCGCGCCGACCATGCGCCCGGATCAGATCATCCTGATCAACCTGTCGGGTCGCGGCGATAAAGACATTTTTACCGTGGCGAACGTTTTAGGAGTGAAGGTTTGAAGGTAGGGGCGCGCCGCTGGCGCGCCCGCGCGCCGACCGGGGGACCGTGGCGCATTGGGGCGCGCCGCTGGCGCGCCCACATTGGACCGCACATGACATTCAGACCGCTCCAGATTGGCATCATCCTGCTGGCGACAGCGACGGCGCTCATCCATATTGTGCTGGCGCTGCCGACAAACCTGATCATGTTCTATCTCAACGGGTTAGGATATATCGGGTTAGCGGCGGCGCTCTACCTGCCGCAGTTCGCCGCATACCGGCGCATCATTCGCTGGACGTTGATCGGCTTTACGGCAGTGACGATCATGGGATGGGCAATCTTCGGCGAACGCTCGCTCATTGCGTACATCGACAAACTCGTCGAAGCGGCGCTCATTGGGTTGCTGGTCGTTGAAATGAGAAAAGAAGGAGGATCCGCGTGACCACTCAGAAGGAAGTGAAACAGCGCATCCTGCATCTTCTCGATAGCTTGCCCCCAGAGCAACTGGAAGAAGTGGCGGATTTCGTCGAGTTTCTGCAAAGAAGGCGACGGAGACCGAAATATGAGCCAGTGGCGCTTGGCGGTCTTTGGAACGAGGTGTCTTTGACAGAAGAAGACATTGATGAGATCCGTCGTGAGATGTGGCAATCTTTAGAGAGCTGCGTTCCATAAGTCGCCAGACCTGAAGCGAAGAGGGTTTGCGCCTTTGCACCTTTGTGTGAGCATTCCATATCCACTCTCATGACAAACTTCGACATCCACGCTGCGATGGCGATTTTGCGCGCCGAGATGCCGCGTTTCCCCAAGCCGCTGATCGATGGCATGGGCGAGGAGGAATCCAACAACCCGTTTCGCATCCTCATCGCCACGATCCTCAGCCTGCGCACCAAAGACACGATGACCGCCGTGGTCGCGCCGCGCCTCTTCGCCGTCGCCGACACGCCGGAGAAGATGCTGGCGCTCAGTGAAGAGCAGATTGCCGAACTGATCTACCCGGTCGGGTTCTATCGCAACAAAGCGCGAACCATCCGCGCTATCTGTCAGCGCCTGATCGAGGAGCACGGCGGTCAGGTTCCCGCCGATCTCGACGCCCTCCTGGCGCTGCCCGGCGTCGGACGAAAGACCGCCAATCTGGTGCTTACCGCCGGTTTCGATCTGCCGGGGATCTGCGTCGATACGCACGTTCACCGCATTTGCAACCGCTGGGGCTATGTACGGACGAAAACCCCGGAAGAGACCGAAATGAAACTGCGCGAGATCCTGCCCCTTGAGTACTGGAAAGAAATCAACGGGCTGCTCGTCACCCTGGGGCAGAATATCTGCCATCCAACCTCGCCGCGGTGCAGCATCTGCCCGTTAGCGCATCTGTGTGCGAAGGTCGGCGTGGCACGAAGTCGTTAGGCGTTTGCCGCACATCTTTGCGGGAGAACATGCTATACTACTACCGGTACGTCTCAACACGCAGGGGTAACCATGTACATCCGCTGGATTGTTCGCAAGCACAAAAACGCTGGCGCTGCCAACGTCACCTTCCACGATGCGTATCTGGTGGAAAGCTACCGCGACGAAAAAGATATGCCGCGTCAGCGCACCGTTTGTTATCTGGGAAACATTCGGCAGATCGGCGATGAGTTTCCGCCGCTCGAGCGCGAGATCTTCTTCCTGCGCGCCGAGCGGATTCTGATGAGCATCCCCGAAATCGATAGCGAAGAGCGCGAGGCGATCCTGGCGCTGCTGCGCCAGAAAGTCCCGGAACTTTCGGAGGAAGAGGCGATTATCGCCTTCCACAACAACCTGCGCTGGTTCGCGCGCTGGATCCGCTCACGCGGTCGGCGCGTCTCGCGCGATGAGTTGCTGCGCATGATCGATACCGCCGCCGACAGTATCGAGGTGTGATGCCGGTGATGAGGAGCGAGCGGCGCGGTCTGCGTCACGAGACAGAGAAACCCGACGCTACTCCCTCCAATCGATCCTCAAGATCGGCGTAGATCGCCTGCAACCGCTCGATCGTTTCGTCGTCCGCCTGCCACAGACCGCGTCCGTGGCTTTCGAGCAATCGGGCGACCGCATTGCGCGCGGCGCGCGGGTTTGCCTGCGCCAGCCGCTCGCGCATGGCTTCGTCGAGCACGAAGGTCTCCGCCATCTGATCGTACACCCATTTCTCGACAGCGCCGGTGGTGGCGCTCCATCCCAGCAGGTAGGTGAAGCGGTTGCCAATCTCGGCTGCGCCAGCGTACCCGTGCTGGAGCAACGCTTCGTACCAGCGCGGGTTGAGCAGTTTGGCGCGCGCCTCGAGCCGGATCAGATGCTCCGCCGGTGCAACGCGCACCTGCCCGGTGTGGCTCTCGGCGTAACTGAGCGGCACATCGCCGCCGCGCGCGCGTCCCGCCGCCAGCCGGATCGCGCCGCTGTGCCCGTAGTAGTGCTGCATGTCCGTCAAACCGTACTCGACGCTGTCGATCGCCTGGAAAACGTGTTCGACTGTGCCAAGCATGCCGCGCAGCGCCTCGACCGCTTCTTGCCCGCCGCGTCCGCCGCCGTAGGCGAAACCGTTGCGCCGGAGATACATATCCGCCAGATCGTTCGCTTCCTGCCATTGCCCCTCTTCAATCAGTTCATCGACCCCTGTGCCGTACCTGCCCGGCGCCTGGGTGAAGATCCGGGCAGTCGCCTGCTCCCAGGTCAGCCCTCTCTTCTGCTGCGCCAGCGCGTGCGCGCGAATGAAGTTCTGCTCTGGCGGCTCGTCCGCTTCCGCCGCACGACGGAACAGGTCGTCGAGCAGATCGAGGCTGATCTGGAATGTGTCGCGGAAAATGGCGCTCACATCAAGCAGCACGTCAATCCTCGGTCGCCCCAGTTCTTCCAGCGGCACAAGTTCGTAGCGCCAGATCTTGCCCTGCCCGTCGCGTTCGGGACGCGCGCCGACCAGCGCCAGCGCCGCACCGATGCTTTCACCCTCGGTCTTGATCGTATCGAGCGCCCACAACGTCAGCGCAACCGTCTGCGGGTACATTCCCCCAGACGATTGACGGTGCTGCGCCAGCAACTGTTCCGCCATCCGCATGCCGCGCATCAGCGCCGCATCCGACGGAAGCCGCCACGGGTCGATGCTGTGGATATTGCGTCCGCTCGGCAGCGCGGCTGCACCGGCGCGCACCGGGTCGGCGCCGGGCGCGGGGCGAATGTAGCCGCCATTGAGCGCATGCACCAGTGCATCGAGTTCGCCGGGCGCCTGCGCGAGACCGTTGAGCATGGCGCGTCCGTGATCGATGTAAAACTGCGGGTCGAACAGCACCCCGATATCGCGCGGTCGCCCGAACTCTTCGAGCCAGTCGGCGAACGGCGCTGTCCGCTGTTCAATGATGAAGCGGCGCACGAAATCAGCGCGCGCCTGCGCTACTCGCTCTGCGGGCACGCCGACGCTTTGCAATGCCGCACTCAACCCCAACCGTCCCTCGCGCGGCACGTCCAGCGCCGCCTCGATCAGCGCCGCTGCACGCTCCGGCGCTGGCGCTGCACCGAAGATGTGCAGGCCATCGAGGATCAGCCGCTGCTCGATTTCTTCCAGATGCTGTCGGACGCGCTGCATGAATGCGCTGGCAGACTCGTTGGGCAGCGGCGTCAGTTCAGGAATGTGCGCGCTCAGAAGCGGCAGGCGCTCGTAGAGCGTCTGCGCATCGGCAGCCTCAGTTTGCCTTGCGTACTGCTCGATTTCAGCGCGGATCAACGCCAGTTGCCGGTACAGTCCGGCGCGCGCATACGGCGGCGTCAAATGGCTGATGATCGCTGCATACCCGCGCCGCCGGGCAATCGCCGCTTCCGCCGGGTTGTTCAGCGGGTAAAGATAGAGGTGCGGCGCCTCGCCAAGCAACAGATCGGGCCAGCAGTCATCGGTCAACCCCAGTTGCAATCCAGGCATCCACTCCGCCGTGCCGTGCATCCCGACGTGAACAATCGCATCAGCGCGCCAGCGTTGCGTCAGCCAGCGGTAGAACGCCGCATACTGATGGTGCGGCGTGAAATCGCGGTCGAACAGCAGACGCATCGGATCGCCGGGGACCCCCATCGGCGGCTGGACGGCGATGATAACATTGCCGAAGGAGAGGGTATCCAGGCGAATGGCATCGCGTCCATACGGCGCAATCTCGCCGGGAGGATCGCCCCATTTGCGATCAATTCGCTCTGCATGACTGGCAGGCACAATGGCGTGGTATTCCTTCAGCGGCACGGCAGTGCGCATCGGAACCGACATTTGCGCCTCTTCCGCCGCCTCGAGGGTTGCGATCCGCTGCGCCAGTTCCTCGACGGTCGCCGGAATCCCTTCCACCCGATACCCTTCGGCTGCGAGACGGCGCAGGATCGCGTGCAGCGTGGCGGGCACGTCGAGGAGCGCTGCTGTGCCGAGTTTTCCCATCCCCGGCGGGAAGTTGTAGATCACCAGCGCCACCCGCTTCTCGGCGTTCGCCTTGCGCCGCAGCCGCACCCATCCGGCAGCCAGTCGCGCCGCGCGCGCCAGGCGATCAGGAGTGGCGACGATGCGCTGATCATGGATAGCGCCGAGCGCCACCGGCGCCACACTGCCGTCCATTTCCGGCAGGTCGTACATGATCACCGCCTGCATCGGCGCGACGCCGTGGGATCGCCAGTGGTCAATATCCTGCATCTGAAGCGGTTGCACAATCATGTAGGGCGCATCAATGCCCGCCAGCAGGTTGATTGCCGTCTCGCGGTACTGCCCTGGCTTCGTCGAACCCGCTGGTCCGCCAATGATTGGGAAGCCCATCGTGTTAATAATCAGATCGACCTTCTGCCGCGCCACCCATTCACGAACGGCGACGTGCATCTCGATGCCGCTGACGACAATCGGCAGGACCGCCATGCCCTGCGCTTCGAGCGCCTCGATCAGGTCGGCGACGTACTGCTGCCGCTGCACAATATGCTTGCGGAAGGCGAGCACCGCAACCAGCGGCGCATCGGGCAGAGGGGCTGCACCGCGCTGTCGTTTCTGATTGCGGTATTTCCGATACCACTTCAGGTAGGCGTCGGGGTTGGGGAAGACGTCGTCGGTGGCGGGATGGAAGCATCCCATCATCGGGATCATGCGCACCGGTGCAACGTCCAGGTTCTGCCCCAGGCAATCGCGCAGGATCAGACGCACCATCTGCGTCAGGTTGTAGACGTCGGGCTGATTCCAGTAAATATTGACGCTAAGCCAGGTGCGGAAGTCCTTCAGTTTCGGCGGCATGAGCGGCAGCAGTTTCGCCGTAATCTTGGTCAGTTTCGTATAGGCGTAGAGAGTATCTTCCTCGCGCCCGCGCGTCATCAGGCGGAGCACTGCCTGCATCGGCTTCGGCATGGAGGCTCGCCCGCTATTCTGCACCCGGTACTCGCCAACGCGCGTCAACGCCATCACTTCGGGCATGCTCTCGAAGGCGAACACGGTCGGCGTGCCAGCGCGCTCGATCTGCTCCTTCAGCCACTGCGCCTGTTCACGCATATTGATGAGCGTGATGAACAGAACATCCGCCTGCGCAATGGCGTCCGCCAGCGCCGGATCGCGTCGTTCAACGTGCCCGTCGTGGAAGCGCAACAGGCGCACCGCAACCCCCGACTGGCGCAGGTTGCGTTCGACTTCTTCCCAGATATGAGCGTTGAATCGCTCCATGCCGAGAATGAGAGTGAGCGTCTTCATAGCATCCTCGCCGAAATATCGTGACAGGCAGTGCGTGGCTCCAGTATAGCGGCGCGCAGTGGAGAGTACAGCGCCCTGGCGGAGAAAAGCAGCGCATCATTGGTTAAGAAAACACAATCATTTCTCCGGGATCGTTGTGTGCAGGGATTGAAGAGGCAATGTGAATGAATTGTAGAGGCATTGCACCGCAACGCCCGCAGGCGCCCATCATCGGCGGGAGGCGGTGATGGCAGGCACACGGCAGCCCGCGCCCTCCGCACTGCGGGCGTCGTTGACCATCGCCTGTGGGGAGCAGGGCGCGTTGCGGGAAGACGGGCGGAGTCAGATCGGCAGGAGAACGATAGGAACACAGCCGCCCGCGACGCGCGCCGCCATGGCGTACCGTGCATCTAATGGGGAGAGCACATAAAACCCGGGCAATCGAGCCTGCACTTTTGGAGCGGGTAGCATTGGCTGAGCCTGTCGAAGCCAACGCTACCCGCGAGGCAGTCAACGCGGGCACGATTGTTCACTGCCCGGTTGATCTTCCTATAAACATACGGTCCAACCGTCGCTGATCACTCGTCACTCATCACTCTCGTCCCCGTCGCCAGCGCACATCACACTCGTCGCGGTCGCCGAGGGCGCGTTGCAACACATCGAGCAACGCGGCGCTGGCGCCGCGTTCGGCAAGCAACGCCAGCGTCTCGCGGTTGAGATAGAAGTCGGTGTCTTCAACGCTCTCCATCTCCAGATTGTCGAACAACACCCGCATCTCTTTGCCTGTAACAACGCCGACTGGCTCATCGGTCTGCGCATCGGCGATGACGAACTCCTCATCGTCCTCCAACGGCGGGCTGAAGAGGTCCGCGATATTGATACGCAGCGGCAGTATCCGAATCGGCGGCGTCGACTCCTTCAGCGCCACCGGTTCATCCTCCTCATGGAGAAGGGTCTCAACGATCACGCGCGCTGCGTCAGGACGACCGATGTTCCGGGTATTTTCGCGCATCCGCGCCAGGCGTTCGGGGTTCTGCAGCAGGCGGTCGATCTTGTATGCCAGCGTCGTCATCTGGTTGCAGCGCAGCGCCACCCCCTCTTCAAGCAGATGGTCGCTATTGCGCTCCTCCTGACCCGGAATAGGCGCGATAATGACCATCGGCAACCCGGCAGCCATTGCTTCCGATGAAGTCAACCCGCCCGGCTTGCCGATCAGGAGCGTCGCTATCTTCATTAACACCGGCATCTCATCGGTGAAGCCAAGCACGCGAAAGCGCTTCGCCTGCGGCGCCACCAGTTCCGCCAGTTCAGCGCGCAGTTCTTCGTTTCTGCCGCACACCACAATCACCTGCGATGGCGTGTTCATCTGCATCATCTGCTGCACGGCTTCACGCGCCGGACCAACCCCCGCAGCGCCAGCCGACAGCAGGAGAATCGGCTGGTCGGGAGTCAGATGATAACGCGCCAGCGCCGCATCGCGGTCAATCGGCGCCTCAAACGCCGGATCAACCGGGATGCCGGAAATCGTGATCCGCTCTTCCGGCAGCCCCAGCGCCATCAGGTGCACTTTTGTCTCCTCCAGCGCCACAAAGTAACGGTTGAAGCGCGGGCTGAGCCACATCGAATGAAAGTCGTAATCGGTCGTCACGATTGCCAGGCGCGTGTCGATCGACCCTTCCGCCAGCAACTGCGCCACAATGCCAGCGGGCATGAAGTGAGTGCAGACAGTGATCGTCGGCTTGAACTCACGAATGAAGCGCGTCAGCGGATCGGCATTGATCCGGTCGAACAGCAGGCGGAAGGCGTCAGTCTTCCACGGTTCATCACTCGCCTGGTACCACCATCCCAACAACTGCGGACGTTCCTGGACCAGGCGCAGGTAGAGGTCGGAGTAAAAGGCGCGATACAGTTCATTGGTGCGTTCGAGGGCGTCGAGGTTGACCAGTTCCTCGATCTGCGGCGAGCGCTGGAAGACCTTTTCGAGCGCGGCTGCTGCGGCTTTGTGTCCCGCACCGGCGCTGGTGGACAGAATAAGAACGCGGTGGTTCACTCATTCATCCTTCTGACGAACGCAATCGAGAATATTGTACCTGATTGAGGGCGGACGCTCAATGCGGTTGCGGCCCTCGTCACTCTCGCTTCTGCGCTGTCTCCCAGTGACAATCATCGTCCTCTGGGTTCGGTCGCCAGACGAGGCAATGCATCCAGGGGCAGAACAGATATTCGCTTGTCGAGCGCGTATTCCTGCCGACCCGGATAGATGACCCAGAGGTGTTCCAGCCCCAGATCGCTCAGAGCAATGCGCATCGAGCGGGTGACGCCGGGAGCGTCGGCATATTTGATCTCGAACCCATAGCGTTTGCCATGCAGATGGACCAGCAGATCAAGCTCCGCGCCGCTATGGGTTGCCCAGAAATAGGCATCGCGCGTATCCAGCAGCCGAATGATCTGTTCAACAGCGAACCCCTCCCAGGAAGCGCCTAGTTTGGGATGCGACTGAACGTCCGCCAGTGTCTCCAACTGCAACAGCCCGTGCAAGATGCCGCTATCCCGAATGTACACTTTGGGCGATTTGACCTGTCGTTTCCCAAGATTCTCGAACCAGGGCGGCAACACGCGCACCATATACGCGCCAGCCAGGATGTCCAGGTACCGCCGTGCAGTGGACTCAGAAGCGCCCAGTGATCGCGCGAATTCGGCGGCGTTCCACTGCTGACCGTGAAAGTGGGCGACCATAGTCCAGAAGCGGCGCAAGGCTTCCGCTGGAATGGTTATTCCGAGTTGAGGAATATTGCGCTCCAGGAATATTCGGATAAATGCCGTGCGCCATGCCAGGCTGTCTGCGTCGTCATCAGCGAGAAACGACCGCGGAAAGCCGCCGCGCAACCAGAGACGGTCGCGCTGCGCCACACCCACTTCCGTCAGATCGAACCCCGCGAGATCGACAAACCCGATGCGACCCGCCAGCGACTCTGACACACCGCGCACAAGATGCGGCGAGGCAGATCCCAGCAGCAGAAATCGAGCGGTGTTGTGCGGACGATCAACTAGCACGCGCAGCAACTCGAAGAGATCAGGGCGTCGCTGCACTTCATCAATGATAATTAACCCCGAAAGAGCTTCTAAAACAGTCAACGGCGCAGAAAGACGCTGCACATCCACAGGATTTTCAAGATCAAAATAGGTGGACGCTTGCTGCTCGCCAACCATCCGGGCTACCGTTGTCTTGCCGCATTGTCGCGGACCCATAAGGGCGACAATCGGGTGGATTGACAGCAGGCGCGTGATCTGATTGATAACTGTGGGGCGTGGAATAAGCATAGTCCCACTATAATCCTTGAAAATTCGAATGTCAAGTACGGATTTTCAAGGTTCACCATCTGCCGCAACCCGCACCCATCCGACAACCACGGCATTCTGTCCAGCAATCGGGATCGGACGACCGCTCGACGAGTCATACACGACGAACAGCAGGCGATAGTCGCCAGGCGACGTGGCAGCATCCAGCGTTAGCGGGATGTCCTGCCGCACTGCTTCGTCGGGCGTCCACGCGGACGCAGGCAGCCAGTCGCCGAGGAGACCGTCCCACTGCGCCCATTTGCGGTTTTCTTCGTCCAGCACCTGGAGCGACACCATTGGCAGTTGATCGCGGTTCTCACGTTCACCGGCAGCACGCCAGTACACCTGGACGTTCAGGCGCTCACCGGGGACGAGCGGGGTTGCGGGAGTGACGCCAAGCGGAGGCGATCGGCGCTCCAGCACAATCTGTTCCAGCGCCAGGCGCAAAGCGTCGCACACCAGCGGCGTTCCGGCGAGGAGCGCGCGCTGATGTGCAGGGAGCGGCGAGGCGCCGGATCGGGCGCGCGCAGTTTCGACCGAGAAAACGACCGGATCGAATGCTGCCAGAGAGCCGCCGGTGATTGTCATGGTGAAAAGCGGCGCCTGCGCAACCACGGCGCCGCCGCTGTAGATCGCCAGAACGCCGAAGTAGCGTCTGTCGGGAGGTTGCGCAACGACATCGGCTTCAAGCAGCGGTGTGGGAACGCCATTCACCCGCGCTTCGGAAGCGCCGCGCGACAGGTCGAGCGCCAGCCGCCATTCGCCTGCCAGCGGTGCAGCCGCCAGCAGACGCGCCAGGCGCACCGGCGCGTTGAATGTATCGCTGAGAATGGTCACTTCGTAACGCAGCGCGTGGTTGCCCGGATTCGCCAGGCGCGCAGTGATGACGATCTGATTGTCCCGCTGCTCGCTTGCCGCACTCCAGGCGACGCGCGTCCCATCGAGCGAGGTCGAAACAGGCGATAGCACATCGGTTGGATGCGCAACGGCATGCACCAGCGCCAGCGGCGCCGTCGGGATGACCTGTACGGTCGAACCGACTCCCGTTTCGACCGCCGTGATCCCGGCTTCCAGTGAGATCGTCGCAATTGTGACATCCTGGCGCAGCGTGACGGTTTGCGGTTCCAGCGTCGCCAGCGTCAGGCGCAGCGTTGCAGCCTGCGGCGTCTCCCATATGAATGGATCATCGGGCGTGATAACGCGATTGTGCCCGGCGCGCCGCCAGATCGCCAGCGACGCGGGTGATTTTGGATCGACCGTGGCGACAGCATAACTGTCACTGCGCCCTGGAACAAAAGTGACATCCAGCGGCATTTTGTAGAGCGCAATCGTGCTGCTTCTCCAGCGCTCCTTTGCGCCAACATCAAGGGGCCAGGGGTCCTCGCGCGCTGCCAGCGCCACATACTCCGGCGTTCCGCCAGGGCGACAGAATGACTGCGAGGCATATGCAGAGGCGATTCGTCCCCAGATCTCTTTGCCGTACAGCATCGTCGCCAGCATCCCATTGATCGGTCCGGTCAAAGTCTCGTCTCCGCTTAGCAGCACCCTCGTCGCGCGCGGCAGTTGCGCCGCCACCCCGTCGAACGCAGCAATATCGCGGGTGAAGATCGCCGGTCCGCGCGTGTGGTCGGCAACCGTCAACGCCTGCGACCATCCGGTTCAGACAAGGATCAGCACGGCGGCGCCGGATGCAAGAAGCATGCCAGTGCGTTGGACTCGTTCAGCGATCCGTTCCAACCCCCGCGCTGCCAGACCCCAGAGCACGAACGATGTGTAGGCGGCGCCTTTCATAAAACCGTACTCATACGGTCTGCCAAAACGCAGCCAGATCAACGCTGCCGCGATTGCGACAACTGTTAGCGTCCAGCGCAGGCGCTCACCATTGCCTGTGTTATGCTCACGTCGCGGCGGCAGGATCAGCGCAGCGCCTGCCAGCAGCCCTGTTATCAGCAGTGCAGCGCCGATCAGCAAGTCAGGCGGTTGATCACCCTCGCCAGTCAGGCGAAACGCCGTCAGTCCCAGGATCTCGTCGACTCCGATAAACCGATCCGGTCCGATTTTCGGCTCGATCAGGGAGTAGCGGAAACTGAATCCTTCGAAGTAATCCTGGATCGCAAGCGCAGACGCAACCAGGGTTAATCCGGCGAGCGCGAGCGCCGCCAGCGCCAGCGACAGCGGCGTCAGGCGCGAATGGGGATAACGCCGCGTTTCAATCAACCGCGCCGCTCCTGCGGCTGCAATCAGCGGCGCAGCAATGACCAGCGCCGGGTAGTAGGCGACAGGTA
>JAUQOW010000014.1 GCA_030550675.1 Chloroflexota bacterium | reverse complement strand
CGGCGGCAAGGCAAAGCGGTGGAAGGTGGAAGGTGCAAAGTTGAAGGTGCGCCCTTTCGCGCCCCTTCGTGGGCTTCGTGGATGACAGAAACAGGCGGCGGCAAGGCAAAGCGGTGGGCGGTGGAAGGTGGAAGAGGTGTAAGGGTGTAAGGTTGAAGGTGAAAAGTTGAAGGTGTGCCCGGTGGACAGGTAAAGGTGTGACCTTATCTGGTTGTTCCTGCGCGATGCGCTGACGGGTCCGTCCAACGGTCAGTCGAATTCGCCCGTGCGAGGTGACCCACAGCGGGCGCTTACTGTGACACCGGTGTATAATGTGGAGGGAAAAGCGTTCAAGCATAACAGGCTGTCCGCTATGGATCGCAAGAACTTCACCGAGCGCACGGGACGAATTGAAGACCTGGATCGATCCTTCGATCTGGCATTCTGGCAGGCTCAGGAACCACGCAGCCGGTTTGAAGCCGCCTGGGAATTGATCGTCCATGCACATCGGGTAAAGGGCGTCGATGTTCGTCAACCCCGACTTCAGCGATCTGTTGAAACTTTTCAATGGCAACGGCGTCCGATATCCTGTTATCGGAGGGTACGCCGTCGTTCAGTACGCTGAACCTCGTTACACCAACCGATATCTGTGGATCAGCATAGACGAGCAGAATGCCAGAGCTGTCTACCAGGCGCTCCGAGCGTTTGGCGTCCCCTTGTCGGGATTGACCGAGCGCGATTCTACGGAAGACGGAACGTTCTACCAGATGGGCGTTCCGCCTCTGCGGGTCGATATTCTCATGGGCATACCTGGATTGGAGTTCGATCCCGCCTGGCAACAGCGTGTCGAAGTACAGTTCGATGACCCCGTTGTGCCGTTTATCTCCAGGTCTGATCTGATTCGAAGCAAAACTGGCATCTGGCCGTCCCCAGGATTTGATCGATGTGGATCTGCTGTTGTCGTCGGAAGAGAAGCCGCCAAAGCGTCGCCGAAGACGATACGGCGGCGGGGCGTGATGACCTGCGGATCGGGGCGGATTTTCCGCACACTGCATGCCGCCGTGTGGTGATGGTCACCTTCCCAGGCGCTGCCCGTGGGCGCGGGCGCGCGGACGACAGGAAGAACCGCGCGATCCAGATCACCCTGTGATGATGGGCGCTGCCTGTGGGCGCAGCGGCGTCGCGCCCCTACCATTCGTTCCCTGGGTGTGCCGCTGCTTCAGGCATCAAGACGCTCCATCTCACCCTTCTCCCGCAGCGTGTGGGAAAAGGGAGTGGCACACAAGGGTAGCGTTGTCAGGCGCGCCCTCGTGTTGCATCGCTCGTTTCAGGCATCAGGATGCGCAAACTCCCCCTTCTCTCCTTGGGGGAGAAGGGGGCAGGGAGGATGCTCACAAGTGTAGAGTTTTCAAGTGCGCCATTGTGCTGAGTCGCCTGCTTCAGGCATCAGGACGCCAAAATGCTCCCCTCTCCCGCGCTGCGGGAGAGGGGCTAGGGGTGAGGGCAAAAACAGGCGTCAGGACGCAGAAAAAACCCCTTGCACCCCAAAAACTCTACATCTGTGAGCAGGGGGGATGAGGGAAAACAGGCGTCAGGATGCGGAAAACACCCCTCGCACCCTAAAAACTCTACCCTTGAGAGGTTGGGGGGATGAGGGAAAACAGGCGTCAGAGACGTAGCAAACACCCCTCGCACGCAAGCATCTCTGTAAATAGTTCAGGTATACTAGAGGGAAAGCCCACCGATTGCGAGGAACAGCCTATGACCCGCCAACGAGCCAGCGGTATTTTGTTGCACCCGACGTCGCTTCCTTCGCGATGGGGTATTGGTGATCTGGGGGATGGCGCGTATGATTTTGCCGATCTTCTTGCGGCTGCGGGTCAGCGCATCTGGCAGGTGATGCCGCTTGGTCCCACCGGTTACGGCGACTCGCCGTACCAGAGTTTCTCTGCCTTCGCTGGCAACCCGCTGCTGATCAACTTCGACATTCTGCTCGAAGAAACCCTGCTGGCGCCGTCGGACCTCGCCGATGCGCCGATCTTGCCGGATACCTACGTCGATTACGGTGCAGTTATTCCCTTCAAGCACCGCGTCCTTCGGCGCGCCTTCGCCCGATTTCAGCAGGGATACGCCGACCATCTGCGCGCCGATTTCGAGGCGTTCTGCGAGGCTCAGGCGTCCTGGCTTGATGACTACGCGCTGTTTGCGGCTCTGAAGAGCGCCAACGGCGGCAGTCCATGGTCCGCCTGGGATCCTGGATTGCGCAGCCGCGACCCTGGCGCGCTTGACGCTGCGCGCCGCACATACGCCGACGAGATCGCCTACCAGCGATTCATCCAATACCTCTTCTTCGATCAGTGGCTGGCATTGAAGAAATATGTCAACGACCTCGGCATTCAGATTCTGGGAGACATTCCGATCTTCGTCGCCTACGACAGCGCCGACGTCTGGGCGCACCCCGAGTTGTTCTTCCTCGACGATGAAGGCAAACCGACGGTAGTTGCCGGCGTTCCGCCCGACTACTTCAGCGCCACCGGGCAACTGTGGGGCAACCCGCTTTACCGCTGGGACGTCCTGAAAGAACGCGGCTACGACTGGTGGATCGAGCGGTTCCGCGCAGCGCTGACGCTGGTCGATATTGTGCGTATCGACCACTTTCGCGGATTTTCCGCCTACTGGGAAGTGCCAGCCGACGAGGAGACGGCAGTCAACGGTCGTTGGGTCAAGGGACCGGGCGCCGACCTGTTCGAGGCGGTCGAGCGGGCACTCGGCAGGTTGCCGATTGTCGCAGAGGACCTGGGGGTGATTACGCCCGATGTCGAAGAATTGCGCGATCGGTTCGGGTTTCCAGGGATGCGGGTGTTACAGTTCGCCTTTGGCGGAAAGGCTGACCAACCGTACCTGCCGCACAATCACATTCAGCGCTGCATCGTCTACACCGGCACGCACGACAACGACACAACCGTGGGATGGTGGCGCACCGCGTCGGAGAAGGAGCGTCGTCACGTGCAGTTGTACCTGGGGCGCAGCGGCGACGACATCGCGTGGGATTTCATCCGCGCTGCGCTGTCGTCGGTGGCGGATACGGCGATCATCCCGCTGCAGGATGTGCTGTCCCTGGGGAGCGAGGCGCGCATGAACACGCCTGGACGTCCTGGCGGCAACTGGACGTGGCGCTTCAGCATGCACCAGTTGACGCCCGAAATCATCTCGCGCCTGCGGGAACTCACGATGCTCTACGGCCGGTATGTCGAACCGGAACCGGAGGAGAAGCAGATCGATCAGGTCGATGAGCAGTCGGTATACGTGTGAAGGGCGTCTCACTCCATCCCCAGCCAGCGCACGCTGACCGGTCGCTCACCCAGACCGCTCGCACGGATCACCTGCTCATCGCCGGGCATCAGATCGAGGTAGTTATCGCTCCAGACGACGCCGTCTCCCGCTGCGAGCACAACGCCTTTCGCGGGACGCGCTGCGCGGATGCGCAATTCATCCTCCGATGCCAGGTCGAGCACGATCACCGGATCGGGAAAGGTCAGGTACTTGAATGGTTCGGGCCAGAGCGAGGCGCGCGCCACGATCTGATCGTTCACGATCACCCGCGCATCGAAGATCAGCGCCGCCCCCGGATCGAAACCGAATTGTCCCAGTTCGGTCGTGCGGTTGGGAAGGAGCGACACGCGCAACTTATCAAGCACCATCAGATCGCCGCTGAGGGTCCACGTGCGCAGTTCGACATCGACATCCGCTGTAGCAGTTGTCCCGTTGACCACCCATAACTCAACACTCTCGCCAGCGCGCGCCAGACCGGGGGCAATCGGCGCGAGCGCGCGTCGCACTGCGTACAGCGCCGGTTTGGGACGCAGATAGTAATCGATCAATGACCAACTGATCACGGGCCAGCAATCGTTCAATTGCCAGACCAGCGCGCCAGCCGTGGCGTAGCGCCCGGGTCCGCCCCAGCGTCGTCTCCACGACCGAATAGCCGTCGCCAGCGCCTCCGCCTGGACCAGTTGCGTTGCATAAATGTATCCATCAAGGTCGGACGGAATGCGGACGTTGTCGTTCAAATAGACCGCCAGGCGGCGGGGACCGTCGGATGCTTTGTTGTGATGATCGAGGGTGCGACTCTGGGGGTAGCGTTCGGCAGGCGGCGCAAACGCCTCAATCGTGGCGCGATCCGGAAACGCCTGCATGCCAAATTCACTGACAAAGCGACCGTGGTAGGCGGCGTACTCCTGGTAAGGCGCGACACGTCCGTGCCAGACCTCCCAGGTATGCCGGTCGCCGAAGGTTGGATCTGACCCATCGGCGCCGCCATACGGACTGCCGGGCCAGTAGGGGCGTGTTGGATCGAGAGAGGCGCAGACATCAGGAAGCAGGCGCTCGTAGATCAGACGCGCCGGGAAACGATCGGCATTTTCCTCCGGGGTAAGGTTGGGGTCGTAGCGACCGGTGGCGGCAGCGATCTGATAATCCTCATTGTTGCCGCACCAGAGCGCAAGGCAGGCGTGATGCCGCAAGCGCCGCACCTGCGCTTCCGCCTCAGCGCGCACGCTATCGCGGAACCAGTCCGGCGCCGGGTAGATGCCGCAGGCGAACATAAAATCCTGCCACACCAGCAATCCGAGTTCGTCGCAGGCGTCGTAGAAAGCATCGTCCTCATAGATGCCGCCGCCCCACACGCGCAGCATGACCATATTCGCCGCCGCTGCCTGCTGACACCAGGCGCGATACCGCTCCGGCGCAATGCGCGTCACAAAACTATCGGCGGGGATCCAGTTCGCCCCGCCGCAAAAGATAGGAACGTTGTTGACTTCGAACAGAAACGTGGCGCCAGGTTCGTGTTCGAGCGGTTCCTGCACCAGGCGCAACCGTCGCAGTCCAATCCGCAACTCCCGCGTATCGAGTGCGCCATTGTCATTCTGAAGGATGGCGACCAGGCGATACAGGGGATGATCGCCGTAGCCGTTGGGCCACCACAGTCGCGGCGAAGGCACATGCAATCGGGTTGCGCCGCCGCCCTCCTCGACCGGAAGCGTGGCAGCGGCGACAATCGCGCCGTCGGGATCAAACAGATCGACCTGGAGGGTTAATCCGGCGAAGAAGCGCGCCATTTCCTCCGCATTGCGCGCAACCTGTCCTCCTGCTTCGATCATCGCGCGCACGGTAATCGTTGCGCTCTGCAGATCGGGATCGACCTCGACCGGACAATCGAGATCGGCGATGCGCGCAGTGAACGCTTCCAAACGAACCGAACGCCAGGGACCAGCAGTGAGGAGCGTGGGACCCCAATCCCAGCCATAGTGGTACTGCGCCTTGCGCACATAAAGGCGACTGCTATCGCCGTTCCAGAGCGGCAAAACGCCGCCTTCCGCCTCACGCGCCCGCCCGCGCCGCAGCGCCGACTCGAACAGCACGATGATGAGATTAGGTCCCGGATAGATCAGGCGCGTCACCTCAATGCGGCGCGGAACGAACATGTTGTCATTCGTCAGAATCAGCGCGTCATTGAGCCAGACTTTCGCAAACGCATCGAGACCGTCAAAACACAGCGCCACTGTTTCATCCGGCGCAATATCGTCAGGAACGTCGAAATCACACCGATACATCCAGTCGACTTCGCCGACCCACTGCGCCGCATATTCATTCAGCCCTTCAAACGGATCAGGCAGCAGACCGGCAGCGATCAGGTCCAGATGAACGACGCCGGGAACCGTCGCCGGGATCCATCCGTCGTCATCGTCGATCTGAACGGCGAATTCACGCGATGGATCGAACTGTCTAAGCCGCCAACCGCTGGAAAGCGCGATCTGCCGCATGAACGACCTCATGATACAATTGAGGGTTGACGCAACGACGCACAGGCGTCAGGCTTCGCTATCCACCTTTGCACACCTGTGCGCCTTCACGCCCCTGCATCGACGTTCCCAGGGCAATCCTTCCGCTCAAGCGAAGCGCTCTTCTGTCAGACAGAGGATCGCTTCACTCACAACGACGCCTGACACCGGTTCGGATCACTGCACTAGTGGTCGATTGCCGCCAGCAATCGGAGATGACGCAGCAACGCATGAACATGGGCCGCGCCGGGATCGGTCGAGTCGGCAGGGAAACGCTCTTCGAGCACTCTTATCGCATCGCGAACTGTATCGGACCCCTTCAGCAGCGCAAGAGCCCCCAGGTCTTCCAGCACATAGCCGCCAGAATCGCGACGATACGCGATCCGACATCCATAGGAGGACTTGAGCGCGTCAAGATCGTGCTTGAGCGCCGCCACCGCCGCCGCCGGGTATCCTTCGGCGCCAAGTTCCTGTTGTACGGCTGTGATCAGGTCTTCGGTCGAAGCCGGTCTGCGCAGCAACATGCGTGCAATAAACAGGCGTCGTCGGAATGTCAATTGTGAACTGCGTTTGATGCCGCCGCGTCGTTGAGTCATGGTTTTTCCTTTCAGCAGGCTACATCGCAGGCTAGAGTATAGCACAAAAGTATAGCATAATTGCAAAAAATGCCGACAATCAGCACACCATTTGCCCGACAATTGCGCGATTGCAACCGTCCAGTCCGCTGTCGCTCCCGTATACATCCAATTGTTGAGAGCATACGTATCTAAGCATGCAAGCGCTTGCATCCCCCTGAAGGAAAGTAAAGTGAAGCAAGGAAGAAAGGGAGGACACTCGTGGTTCGCCGATCGTCCGTCGTGCTTATCGCACTCATCGCAGTCGCGCTTGCATCATTCATCGCTACGACGCCAGCGCAGGCTGCCAGCAACGCAAAGGTATATGTGGTGCATGGCATCCCTGGACGCGATCTCGGTCTTCAGCCGAGTCTTCCGGTTGACGTGTCGGTCAATGGCGCGTGCGCACTGACGCGCTTCAAGTACACCGATACGGTTGGACCAATCGAGCTGCCAGCCGGCTCATACAACATCAGGATCCATCTCTCTCCGTCGCTGTCCACGCCTCCGTGCAGCGGTCCAGTGGCGGTCGCAGCGACAGTTCCGTTCGCCAGCGGCGAGAATGCGACGATTGTTGCGCATTTGACTGCCAGCGGCGCACCGACGGCATCGAAGTTCATCAACGACGTCAGCCCAGCCAGCAGCGGCAACGGTCGCATTATGGCGCGCCACACAGCGCCGCTGCCGCAGGTGGACCTGATCGTCAAGACGTTCAATTCCCCTGCGGCTCTGGCGATCATTCCCAACCTTGCCAATGGTCAGCAGGTATCGGCTGAACTGCCGGTGAACACGCGCTTCCGGGTGCAGTTCGCCCTGGCCGGGACAACCGACCCGGTGCGCGTCGGCAGTGTCAAGGCGCGACCGGGCGAGACGGTGATTTACCACGCTGTTGGCTCTGTGCGCAAGAATACATTCACGCTGATCGAACTGCGCGTCAAGCCGTAAAGTAGAGACGTTGCAGTAGAGACGTTACAGTGCAACGTTTCTACCGACGCCCCGCAGCGACGTTGCAGTGCAACGTCGCTGCGGGGCGTGCGGGTTTATGATGGCGATTCCGATACAATGCCCAGACAATCGAGTAAGAACGCATACTCAAACGCCGTTTCGCGCAGGCGGTCGTAGCGCCCTGAAGGACCGGCGTGCCCGGCGGTCATATCGGTTTTCAGCAGCACCGGCGCTTCATTTGTCTTGACGTCGCGCAGTTTTGCGACCCACTTCGCAGGTTCCCAGTACTGCACCCGTGGATCGTGCAGCCCGGCGGTCGCCAGGATGGCCGGGTATGCCTGCGGCGTTGTATTGTCGTAGGGCGAATACGACTTCATATACGCATACTGCTCGGCAATCGCCGGATTTCCCCACTCCTCGAACTCAATGGCAGTCAGCGGGATTGATGGATCGAGCATCGTGTTCACGACATCGACGAACGGCACATCAGCCACTGCGCAACGCATCAGATCGGGACGCATAGTCACCACTGCGCCGACCAGCAAGCCGCCTGCGCTGCGACCCAGGATCGCCAGTCGGTCTGGCGAAGTGTATCCTTCGGCGATCAGATATTCGGCGCAGGCGATAAAATCGGTGAAGGTGTTGCGTTTGTGCATCATCTTGCCCGCCTCATACCAGGCGCGTCCCAGTTCTCCACCGCCACGAACGTGCGCAATGGCGAATATCATCCCCCGATCCAGCAGGCTGATCCGCTCGATCGAAAAACGCGGGTCGGCGGTGGCGCCGTAGGAACCGTAACCATAGAGGAGTAGCGGCGCAGGACGAACCACATTATCACGGTAGACAATTGAGATTGGCACTCGCACCCCATCACTGGCAGTCGCCCACAGTCGCTCGCTCCGGTAGCGCGAGGGGTCGTAGCCCGGCACATCGTCGCGCTTCAGGAGCGTCAGCCTGCGCGAGGCCATCTCGTAATCATAGATAGTGCGCGGCTGCGTCAGCGACATATAGTGCAGGCGCAATACTGTTGTGTCAAATTCCAGATTGGGCGTCCATAGCGCCTCCCTGTCCCACGGCTGAAGCGTGTACACCTGCTCTGGAAATATGAGAAGATGCGTTTCCCCGCTGCGTAGATCGATGATCTCAACCTGCTCTCGCACATCAGAGCGCTCGTATGCGACCAGATGATTGGAGAACAGGTCGATAGCATCAATCATCACATCAGCGCGGTGCGGAATGACCTCTTCCATGCGCTCCGGGCGCACATCGTCCGCTGGCGCGCGCATCACGCGAAAGTTGAGCGCATTGTCGTTCGTCAGGAAATAGAAATAATCGCCACAATGATGCGCCGTATATTCAACCCTATGGCGCCGCGGCAACAGAAGACGCGGCGCGTTTGTCGGCATATCAGCGGGAATAGCGCGCACTTCGGACGTTGTGTTGCTATGTGCGGCGATCAGGATATAGGCGCGGCTGCGTGTCTGCGATACGCTCAGATGGAAGAGCGGGTCTGACTCTTCGTACACCAGAACGTCGTCCTTCGGGTCGCTTCCGACGGCATGGCGATAGACGCGATAAGGACGCCTGGCATCGTCGAGCGTGGTGTAAAACAAATACTGACCGTCACTGCTCCACGCAGCGCCATAGTAGGCGTTGGGAATGGGCTGATCGAGCAGGACGCCGCTCGTCAGGTCCTTGAGATAGAGCGTATACGTTTCCGAACCGTCCACATCGACCGAATAAGCGAGCAGGCGTCCATCATAGGTCGGCAGGAAAACCCCGATGCCCGTAAATGCATGCCCCTCGGCAAGCGCATTGATGTCGAGCAGCAGTTCTTCATCATCCGCACCGACGGCGCGGCGATAGACCATCGGGTATTGCCGCCCTGCCCGGATGCGCGTGTAGTACTCAAACGCTCCGTAACGCTCCGGCACGCTCTCATCATCCTCGCGTATGCGGCTGCGCATCTCGTTGTACAGCCGCTCACGCAGCGCGGCGGTGTGCGCCATCATCTCTTCGGTATAACGATTTTCGGCTTCAAGATGGGCGACCACTTCAGGATTGCTGCGCTCGCGCATCCAGAAGTAATAGTCGATAAGCGTATCACCGTGAAGCGATACGATATGCGGTCGCTTTGGCGGAACGGGAGGCGCTGGCATAGGATCACCTGATAGCGGTCTTAAATCAGCATTGGTCGCAATTCATCATCAATCGGCGGACGGGCGCCGGTGCGCTGCGCCACCCATGCGCCGATCCGGTTGGCGAAGCGGGCAGCCGCCAGCGCATCGCCAGTTGATAGATAACGCGCCAGAAACGCGCCATTGAACGCATCCCCTGCGCCGGTCGTGTCAACCGGCAGGTCGATTGCCCGACCGGGGACATGCATCGCCAGCGTGTGATCCATGATAAAGCACCCATCGTGATCCAGCTTGAGCGCCACCAGCGCGCCAGGGAACCGCGCACGCAGCGCTGCGGCGATTGCCTGCGGATCGCGTTCGCCGGTCAACGCCTGACCTTCGTCCCGGTTGGGGAACAGGATATCAACCGGCAGATCGGCAGTGATCCGGTCGAACTGATCGCGCCCGATCTCACGAATGATCTGGTACGACGCCGGATCGAACGAGATGGTGGCGCCGCTGGCGCTGGCAATCTGCGCGGCGCGCAGCGCGGCGGCGCGCGGCGGATCGCTGAAGAGCGACCATCCGGTGATGTGAAGGTGACGGCACGCACGCAGCGCCGCTTCCGGCAGCATGTCGGGCAGAAGTTGATGATCGGCGCCGCGGTTGGTCACCATGCTCCGCTGCCCGGCACGATCGATCAGCGCCAGAACGACGCCGGTTTCACTGTGGCGCAGGCGGATGACATGCGCCTCGACGCCTTCCTGCCGCAGATCAGCCACGATCAGGTCACCCAGGACATCGGCGCCCACTGCGCCGACAAAACCGGCGCGCTCGCCACACCGGGCGATCCACGCAGCGACATTGGCGGCGGATCCGCCAGGCGCCAGCTTGATGCTGCCGGTCGTATCGCCGCCAGGGAGCAAGAGACCGTCTGGTTTAACCACAACATCCCACACCAGATCGCCAACCGCGAGAATCATCGGTCCACCTGTTCAACTTCAGACGCGAAAGAGGGTTCGCTGGCATGCTCCTGCTGAAGGATTGCCGGCAGCCGGACAGTGAACGTCGATCCTTTTCCTGGCGCGCTGACGACAGTAATATCGCCTCCCATCAACCGGCAGAATTGCCGACTGATCGCCAGCCCCAACCCAGTGCCGCCGTACTTTCGATGCCCGGTGTCTTCTATCCGTGAAAAGTCCTGAAACAACAACGGCAGATATTCAGGCGCAATGCCAATGCCGGTATCGGCGATCTCAAAGATGATCCAGTCTGCGCTTTCGCCGGTCATGGCTGTCGAGGACGACGCACACGACTCGCGCCAGACATGCAGGCTGATCGCGCCGTTTTCGGTAAACTTCGCGGCATTGCTGAGAAGATTCAACAGCACCTGGCGGATCTTGGTCCTATCACTCATCATGCAGTCGGCATCCGGCGCGCGGGTGACCGTCAGGGTGTTTCCGTTGCGCGCAGCGAGCAGTTGCGCCGTCTGCACCACGTCGTGCACCAGCGCCTCGAGAGAGAACGGTTCGGCGTATACGGGCATTTTACCCGCCTCGAGCTTCGAGAGATCCAGGATGTTGTTGATCATTGTCAGCAGATGCTGTGCCGAGACGCGGATAGCGTCCAGCTCCTCCTGATAGACGGACTGTCCGCGACGCGCAAGATCGAGACGTATTAGATCAGTATAGCCCATGATCGCGCTGAGCGGCGTGCGAACCTCGTGGCTCATATGCGCCAGAAACGTGCTCTTGGCGCGATGCGCGGCTTCCGCCTGATCTCTGGCAGCCATCAGCGTTTGCTGGAGCGCCATCAATTCATCGTTGCGGCGGCGCAATGCCTCTTCGATCTGCTTGAGGCGGGTAATATCGTGCCACACAATCACTCGCCCTCGAAGCCGACCCTCTCGATCGCGCAGCGGCGAGATCAGAACGTCCAGAATAAGCGTTTGTCCTTCGACCTCAATCTGCACCTCTTCATCTAACGCAACCACATCGTGGTAACGGTCGAGAATCTGTGGCCAGCGGCTCAATACCTGACGGATCGGCTTACCGATCGCGTCAGCGGCAGTGCAGCCGATCACATGCTGAGCAGCGCGGTTGATGTCAACAATCCGATTCTGATCATCAACGACGATGACGCTCTGATTGATGCTTTCGAGCACAATGTCGCGGGCGACGGGAATGACGTCGAGGAACCGCAGTCGCAGGACGCCAAATGCAATTGCGCCAGCAGTGAAGGTAAATCCAAACGGCGACAGATCCAGTCCGGGCCACGGCGTGAGATTCAGCACATACAATCCATTACTGATCCAGGGCGCCATCGCTCCCATCAGAAAGATCGCCGTCTGGCTCAGATAAAGCCGCTGCGAGCGCGCAAAGCGCCGGAGCAGGATCAGCACACCGATTGCCAGGCAAATGTGAGCGTAGATGTTGCAAACCCAAAATGCTGGTCCGTGATCAAAATCGAGGATTGGAACCGGTCCGCTGGCGTTCACCCGGATCTGCGGCCAGATCAGGCCGTGATACTCGTTCGTCCAGACGGCGACCTGCGTCAGGACCGGAATGACAAGGAGCAACGCCAGATTGCGCCTGGTCAACCAGCGTTGCAGCCCAGTATATTCCAGCGCGAAGGCAAGCCAGGCAACCGGTAGCGTCATAATTCCCAGGTATTGCACCCGCGCCCAAAAGAGCGCAACAGGCATCGGCGTAGCGGCAATTTCGAACGCATAGGCGAACGACCACACAAAAGCTGCAAGGCTCAGGGCGATGAGCGGCGCGGCGCCGGGCGCCGCGCGGCGCCGCCAGACGAAGACCGCCACCGCCAGCGCCAGGGATGCGCTGACCAGCAGCGGCAATGTATATGGCAGCGCCAGTTGCCATCCGGTTGTGGGCGTATTGGACATAGTTCAATAACAGTCGGTGCTGCCGTTCCGCGAGTGAACCGCAATTGAACGACAGAAGTTACGTCGCCTGGCGCATGCGGATGCTGCGAGAGCGGACGGATGCCGAATATTGTGATTAGCCGATAATACCACATCTGTGCGGCTCGCCAATCGTAGATGCGCCGCGCCTGCAACACATTGATGCTACAATCTGTGGGAATGTACAACCCTGAGGATCGTGTCATCGTCTGTTGACGCCGTGCATCGTCTTGCCTATCATTGCACGCGGGACAAAGCAGCCGGGAGGACGCTCCATATGCCGCTCGAACCACCATTTCCGACGCTTGATGACATTATGTTGCAGATTGGCGAGGCGGGTCGGCGAATGGCGGAGATTGGCGCCAGTGAAGGCGCGGCTGGCAACATTTCGGTCTATGCTGGCTGGTCGCTGGAGATTCAACCGCGCTTCCCGCAGGTCGAGGAGATCGAATTGCCCGTCGTCGTTCCTGCGCTGGCAGGCGGCACAGTGCTGGCGACGGGGTCCGGTACGCGGCTGCGCGAGGTCTACGATCACCCGCTGGAGAACCTCGGCGTCTTGCAGATTGCGCCTGGCGGCGTGCACGCCCGACTGTATACCGCCCCCTCGCGCCTGTTCACCCGCCTTACGAGCGAACTCAACTCGCACCTTGCGGTGCACAATGATCAGGTCGCCGCTACCAGCACGAATTACCATGCGCTGGTGCACGCGCAACCGCTCCACCTGACCTACCTGAGCCACATTCCGCACTATCGCGATCCCGTTGAACTCAATCGCCGTCTCTTCCGCTGGCAACCGGAAACGATCATGACCTTTCCGCAGGGTGTGGCAGTGCTGCCCTTCATGGCGCCGGGATCGGCGGAACTGATGGCTGCGACGGTGACGGCGATGCGCCATCATCGCCTCGTCATCTGGAGCAAGCACGGCGTCATGTCGCGCTCAGACACCTCGGTGAAGCGCGCCGCCGATCTGATCGAATATCTGGAAACCAGCGCACGCTATGAGGTGCTCAACCTGAGCGCCAGTGAACCTGCCGATGGTTTGCAGCCTGACGAAATTCGCGCCATCGCACGCGCCCTGGGGATGGAGCAGACGATATTTTAGGCAAGAGGCGAGAGGCGTGGTCGAGGTTGACGGCAGATAAAGTCACAGGTCAGGTGTTTCCGTAGAGACGTTGCACCGCAACGTCTCCAGAAACAAGCGAGGAACAAGAGGCGAGAGGTTGCATGTGTGAAGGTGACCGGTTCCAGGTATGACCGTTGAAGGTTGAACGTTGACCGTATGAGCCCCTCACCCCTCACCTTCGATTCCTGGTTCTGTGGTATGATTCTCGCATGCCGCCTTTTTCCCGAAAGATCTGGTTCCTGATCGCTGCTATGCTGTCCCTGACGGCGGCATGCGGCGTTGCTGGCGCGCTGGCGATCGCGCGTCCGGCCGCAAACCACAATGCTGCTCTGATCGAGGCGCGCGCGCGCTGGAATGAACGCACCTTCGACGCCTACCGCATGTCATTGCGCGACCGCGGGTGTCGGATGGAAGTCGAGGTGCATGCCGAGCGCGTGCGCAAAACGCGCTATGCCGTGCGCCCCTGCGAGCAACCACCGGTTGCCGTGCGCGATCTGTTCGACCTGGTTGCGCGGCATGGAACCGTGCGGCGCACCTGCGTCTCACGCGGGTGCGCCTGTGATGACGTTCTTTCCGTACGCGCCGAATACCATCCGACGCTTGGTTATCCGCAGACCATCGAAATCACCCTGACCCCTACGCCGAACTGGCGTCACGCCGATTTCTGGCGGGCGGTGTGGAAAACGCGCAGCCTCGATGCCTGCAACGATCTCCCGGTAGGCAGCCGGGTTCTGACCGTCGTTTCCCTGACGCCGCTTCAGTGAAGCGCCTCCGCCGTTGCGAGCGAAGCGGATCGATCTCCCCGCCCAAAACATTGTTGCTTCGGCGCTGGCGCACCAGGAGGATTGCGCATAAAAGCTGACGCAAAGGCGCAAAGACGCAAAGGTTTGTCATTTTGATTGTGCAACATGGATGCAGGCATGAATCGCCAGACGGCAAGATAGCGCATCACTGCCGCATCCTGGCTGGCGACTGAAGTCGCGCCGGACGGTTGTTCCGCCGGGCGCCCACCTTCGCGGTTCGACCCGCTCACCGCGCGTGGACGCCATCGTTTCCGTCCGCGCAGGCGGATGGTCGGCTGCAGGTCCGTCAGGGGCGATTTCAATCGCTGGCAGCCCCGGACGACGCTGTGACGCCGGTAGTCACATGTTTCCCTTGTGCGATCATTCTCTTTCTCCGTGCCGCGTTTCTGTCCTCTATACTGCTGACAGGATGCAAACAACAGCGATACATCAGGCGTCAATCGAGCAGGTTTTTGCAACGCTCGGCTCTGACCCTCAGGGATTGTCCCCTGACGAAGCGCAGAAACGCCTGGCGCAGTACGGTCTCAACGTACTCCACGAACCGCCGCGCGCGCCGCTGATCCGCACGTTGCTGGCGCATTTTACGCACTTGATGGCCTGGCTGCTCTGGATCGGCGGCGCTGTCGCGTTCGCGGCGCAAACGCCAACGCTGGGCATCGCAATCTGGCTCGTCAATATCATCAATGGGTTATTCAGTTTCTGGCAGGAGCACAAAGCCGAACAGGCGACCGCCGCGCTGCGTCGGATGCTCCCGTCGTATGCGCGAGTGCGTCGCGCAGGCGAAGAGGTGCGCATCCCGGCGGAGCATCTGGTTCCTGGGGATGTGCTGCTGCTCGCCGAAGGCGATCACATTTCGGCGGATGCGCGCCTGGTGCGCGAAGCGGAACTGCGCGTCGATCAGTCGGCATTGAGCGGCGAATCGCATCCGGTGCGCAAGACTGCCGAGCCAACAAGCGGCGCAGGTCTATCGCGCGCAGAACTGCCCAACCTGGTGTTTGCTGGCACGAGCGTGGCGTCCGGCACAGCCGAAGCCGTGGTATTCGCTACCGGGATGCGCACAGCGTTCGGCGAAATCGCCCGCCTGACCCAGAGCGTCGGCGATCAACTCAGCCCCCTGCAGCGCGAAATGGAGCGCCTGACCCGCGTTGTCAGCGCGATTGCCGTCGGCGTGGGCTTGTTCTTCTTCGTGCTGGCGGTCGCTATTGCGAGGATCGATCTGGCAAATGGCTTTATCTTCGCCCTGGGCATGATCGTCGCCTTTGTTCCCGAAGGGCTGCTGCCGACCGTGACGCTGGCGCTGGCGATGGGCACACAGCGCATGGCGCGGCGCAATGCGCTGGTAAAGCGTCTTTCCGCCGTCGAAACGCTTGGATGCACCACCGTCATCTGCACTGACAAAACCGGCACCCTGACGCAGAATGAGATGACCGTGCGCGAAATCTGGGTCGGCGGACGACAGATCTCAGTGAGCGGCGTCGGATACGCGCCGGAAGGATCGTTCAGCGAGCGCGGCGCGCGGCTGGAACGACCGGGCGATGATCCCGAACTGCGGCGGTTGCTCCTGGCTGCCGCGCTCTGTAATGACGCGCGCCTCATTCCGCCGCGCACAGCGGCGCCGTCCGACGACCGCTGGAGCATCCTGGGCGACCCGACCGAGGCGGCGCTGCTGGCGGCGGCGCGCAAGGCGGGCATTGATGAGGAGAAAGAAGCGCAACGGATGCCGCGTATTCGCGAGTTGCCATTCGACTCACGCCGCAAGCGAATGAGCGTCGTCTGTCGCCTCTCACAATCACAGATTGCAGCGCATCATCCCGCCGGATTCGCAGTGTACGTCAAAGGTGCGCCGAAGGAGACGCTGGCGCTCTGCACCTCCTTCGCCGCCGGCGATTCTATTCAGCCGCTTGACGAAACGCGTCGCACCCAGATCCTTGCAGCCAATGATCAGTACGCGCGCGCCGGGTTGCGCGTCCTGGCAGTCGCACAGCGCACGTTGCCCGCTTCGCCTGCGGCATTCGATCCCGACAGCATCGAACGCGACCTGACGTTCCTTGGTCTGGTCGCCATGATGGACCCGCCGCGTCCAGAGGTTGAATCGGCAGTGGCGACATGCCATTCCGCCGGAATTCGTATTATCATGATAACCGGCGATTATGGTCTGACGGCAGAAAGCATCGCCCGGCGCATCGGCATTATCCGCAGTGCGCAGCCGCGGATTGTGACCGGCGCTGAGCTCGACAGCATGGATGATGCGGCGCTGCGCGAAGCGCTGACCGACGAAGTCATCTTTGCGCGCGTAGCGCCCGAACACAAACTGCGTGTTGTGAAAGCCCTGCGGGTGCAGGGGCATGTCGTCGCCGTCACCGGCGACGGCGTCAATGACGCTCCGGCGCTCAAGCAGGCGGATATCGGCGTGGCAATGGGGCGCGCCGGAACCGACGTTGCACGGGAAGCGGCGGACATCATTCTGACCGACGACAACTTCGCCTCGATTGTCAGCGCCGTTGAAGAAGGGCGCGCAGTCTACGCCAACATTAAAAAATTCGCCACCTACATCTTCACCAGCAACACCCCCGAGGCGGTTCCATTCGTGCTGTTTGCCTTCAGCGGCGGGCGCATCCCGATTGCGCTGAACGTTATGCATATTCTGTCGATCGACCTGGGAACCGACATTGTACCGGCGCTGGCGCTCGGCGCTGAACCGCCGGAACCCGGCGTCATGGAGCGTCCGCCGCGCAGTTTGCAGGAGCACGTGGTCACCGGCGCGATGTTGCGCCGCGCCTATCTCTGGCTGGGACCGGTGCAAAGCCTGGCGGCGATGTCGGCATTTTACTGTCAGTACTGGACGAACGGATACTGGGGGCAGTGGCTCGACCTTCCGGCGGAGGGACCGTTGTACCGTTCGGCGACGGCAATGGCGCTGGCGGCGGTGGTGACGACGCAGATTGGCAATCTGTTCGCGCAGCGGAGTGAGCGTCTTTCGTTTCTGCGCCTGCCGCTGAGGGGCAACCGGTTGATCTGGATCGGCATCGCAACGGAGTTGATCCTGATCCTTGCCATTGTCTATGTGCCATTTCTCCAGGATGTGATCGGCACGGCGGCGTTCGATCCGGTCAACTGGCTCTTCCTTGCGCTTTGGGCGCCAGCGCTGCTGCTGGTGGATGAACTGCGCAAACGGATAACAAAGTGATGGTCACGCCGCAGCGCGCTGCAGCGGACCCTGAAATGCCAGCACGCTCGGTGAGCGGAAGGACGCCAGGCAAAGGCGACGGTCGCGTGGCATGCGCAGGATGGCAGTACGCTGACGGTGACATGGGCGCTGCCAGCGCTCTCAAAGGGAGAGCAACCAGATGTTGGACAATCTTTTGTGCTCGGCGCTGGCTTCGACGGGCTCAGCCAGCGCCAACCGATCCACAAGTGCAAGCGTGATTGTGCAGGTTCAGGTTGATCTTCCTATCAGAAGCGGAGGGATGTGACCGTCACTTACAAGGAGGTTCACCGTGCGCGTGATCATCGTGGGGTGCGGAAGAATGGGCGCCGGGCTGGCGCTGAGGCTCACCCGCAGCCAGCACGAGGTGACCGTGATTGACCGTGATCCAATGGCCTTCGCGGAGCTAGGCGAACGATTCGGCGGTCGAACGATCACGGGTTACGGCTTTGATCGCGATGTGCTGCTGCGCGCTGGCGTTGCTCACGCCGACGCTCTGGCAGCAGTCACCTCCAGCGATGAAACCAATGTCGTGACGGCGCGTGCGGCGCGGCAGTTCTTCCGCGTACCGCGCGTCGTCGCGCGCCTCTACGATCCGCGCAAAGCCGAGATTTATCGCCGCCTCGGCATCCTGACCATTTCAACGACTGAATGGGGGGTTCATCGCATGGCTGAACTCCTCAGTTACTCCTGGTTCGAGCCCATCGTCAGCCTGGGATCGTCAGTCGATCTGGTCGATGTCGAAGCGCCGCCAGCGCTGGCGGGACGTTCGCTCGCCAGCCTGACCGTGCCGGGAGAAATTCATCCGATAGCGATCAGTCGCGGCGGACGCTGTTTTCTGCCGACTCAGGAAACGCGGTTGCAGGCGGGCGATCTGTTGCACATCGCCGTGCTGGCAACCTCAACTGAACGCCTGAAGGCGCTACTGGGAGTTTGAACCGATGTTCGTGCTGATCGTAGGAGGCGGAAAAGTTGGCGAGCATCTGGCAGGACTGTTGATCGCCAGCGGACATCAGGCGCGCATCATTGAGCCGCGCGCTGCCACCCGCGACCATCTGGCGCAAACCCTCCCGCCAGAGACGATTATCGCGGGAAGCGGCAGCGACCCGGCGGCGCTGGAGGCATGCGGCGTGCGCCAGGCGGATGTCGTGGCAGCCGTCACCGGCGATGATGAGGTGAACCTGGTGGCGACCAGCCTGGCACGCTTTGAGTTCAACGTGCCACGCACGATTGCGCGGGTGAACAACCCGAAGAACGCCTGGATGTTCACTGCCGAAATGGGGGTTGATGTTGCGCTGAGCCAGGCGGATCTGATGGCGCATCTCATTCTGGAAGAGATGTCCCTCGGCGACATGATGACGCTGCTCAAGTTGCGCCGCGGACGCTATTCGCTGGTGGAGGAAAAAATCGCCGCCGGTTCGTCCGCCGTAGGGCGCACCATCGTCGATCTCAATCTGCCGGAAGAAAGCGTGATTGTCGCCATTATCCGGCGCGGTCGCCTGATTCTGCCCCACGGCGACACCGTGCTGCAGACCGGCGACGAAGTTCTGGCGCTGACATCGGCTGAGCAGGTGCAACGACTGGCAGAGATCCTGGGAGGACGATCCGATTAAGGCGCGACTCCACCGTCGGGGGGATTGAGCATATGATGAAAGGAAGAGATGATGAAAGCAGAAATTGCAGTGCAACGCACCGACAACGTATGGCACACATTGCCGCCAAACGACGTTATTGTGCGTCTTGACAGCGATGAGCGCTTCGGATTGACATCCGCCGAGGCGGAACAACGCCTGAAGCGCTACGGTCCTAACGTGATCACCGCAAAGCGCGGCAAAAGCCCGCTGGTCCGGTTCCTGCTTCAGTTCCACAACCCGCTCCTCTACATCCTGCTGGTTGCCAGCGTGATCACCTTCGTGCTCAAGGACCCGGTCGACGCCGCAATTATTTTTGGCGCGGTGCTGGTGAATGTCATTCTCGGCTACATCCAGGAAAGTCGCGCCGAGAAGGCGATTGAGGCGCTGGCGCGCACGATGACGATGGAAGCCACGGTCATACGCGACGGAAAGACCGTCCGTATCCCGGCGGCGGCGCTTGTTCCCGGCGATCTGGTGTTGTTACAGAGCGGCGATAAAGTTCCCGCCGATATGCGCCTCATCCGCACCCGCGATCTGCAGATCGCCGAAGCTGCGCTCACTGGCGAGTCAGTGCCGGTGGCGAAGCAGGCGCATGCCGCGCTCGATCCCGACACCACACTGGCAGAGCGAGTCACGATGGCGTATGCTTCAACGCTCGTCACCTACGGTCAGGGCGCGGGCATCGTCGTGGCGACCGGCGACAAGACTGAGGTGGGGCGAATTTCGCAACTGATCGCAACCGCGCACGACCTTCAGACGCCGCTGACGCGCAAGATTGCGCATTTCAGTCGGTTGCTCCTTTTCGTCATCCTGGGGCTGGCGGCGGTGACATTTCTGATCGGCGCATTCCGCGATCAACCCTTCCTCGACACCCTGATGGCCGCGATTGCGCTGGCTGTCAGCGCCATTCCCGAAGGGCTGCCCGCCGCTGTTACCGTCACCCTGGCGATTGGCGTCACCCGCATGGCGCGGCGGCGCGCGATCATCCGCAAACTGCCCGCTGTCGAAACCCTGGGCAGCACCACGGTCATCTGCTCCGACAAAACCGGCACGCTGACGCAAAACCAGATGACGGTGCAGCGCATCGTGGCAGGCGGCGAACTCTACGAAACAACCGGAACAGGGTATCAGCCAGCGGGTGAGATCCGGCGCAACGGCGCGCCGGTCGATCTGGAGTCGCACATCGCACTGGCGGAATGCCTGCGCGCCGGTCTCCTGTGCAACGACAGCGAACTGGTCGAGAAGGAGGGACGCTGGGATGTGCGCGGCGACCCGACGGAAGGGGCATTGATCGTTGCAGCCCATAAAGCGGGCATCCACTGCAACGATCGGCTCCCGCCGCGCATCGACGCCATCCCCTTCGAATCGCAGCACCAGTACATGGCGACGCTCCATGACGCCGGTCCCGATCAGGAGCGCATCGTCTATATGAAAGGATCGGTGGAAGCCATCCTGTCGCGGTGCGACACGATGCTTGAAGCTGACGGTCGCCTCGTGCCGTGCGACGTCGATGCCATCCATCACGCCACCGACGAACTGGCGAGAGAAGGACTGCGCGTGCTGGCGTTCGCGCGCGGCTGTATGCCCGCCGGAACCACGTCGCTGAGTCACGATGATGTAACTGGCGGGTTCACCTTTCTGGGGTTGCAGGGCATGGTTGACCCGCCGCGCCCCGAAGCGATCCCCGCAGTGCGCGCCTGCCAGCAGGCAGGCATTCGTGTGAAAATGATCACTGGCGATCACGCGCTGACCGCCGCCGCTATCGCCGAACAGATCGGTCTCGACGGCGGGCGCAAGCCATCAGTGCTGACCGGTCGTGAGATCGAGCAACTATCGGACGAGGAATTTGTCGACGTCGCCGAGCGTACAACGGTGTTTGCGCGGGTTACGCCAGAACAAAAACTGCGTCTGGTTGAAGCGTTGCAGTCGCGCGGTCACATCGTTGCTATGACCGGCGACGGGGTCAATGACGCGCCAGCGTTGAAACAGGCGGACATCGGCGTCGCCATGGGATTGACGGGAACCGATGTTGCGCGCGAAGCGGCGGACATGGTGCTGACCGACGACAACTTCGCCACTATTGAGGCGGCAGTGGAGGAAGGACGCGGCGTGTTCGACAACCTGACCAAGATCATCGCCTGGACGCTGCCAACCAACGTTGGCGAAGGGCTGGTCATTCTGGCAGCCATCCTGATCGGATCAGCGCTGCCGGTGCTGCCGGTGCAGATTCTGTGGGTCAACATGGCGACGGTTGCTGCACTTGGCATGGTGCTGGCAGCCGAGGGAAAAGAACCGGGCATCATGAAGCGCCCGCCGCGCAAACCGGATGCGCCGATCCTGGATACTACCCTGATCTGGCGCACCCTGGCGGTTGGCGTACTGATCATGATCAGCGCGTTTACGCTCTTCGAGTGGGAATTGCAATCTGGCGCCAGCCTTGCCGAAGCGCGCACGGTGGCGGTCAACGTCATCGTCATGATCGAAGTCTTCTATCTGCTCAACTGCCGTTCGCTCACACACTCGATGTTTCAGATCGGCGTGTTCAGCAACCGCTGGCTGTTTGCTGGCATTGGGGCGATGATCCTGCTGCAACTGGGATTCACCTATGCGCCATGGATGAACCAGATTCTGAACAGCGCACCGATCAGCTTCGAAGCATGGGGGCGCATTCTAACGATTGCGTTCATCGGATATGTGCTGATCGAACTCGAAAAATGGCTGCGCCGCCAGTATGCCGGCGAGCGCCACGCACTGGCGACTTGATAGGAAGATCAACCAGACACAACCATGCCTGCGTTGACTACCTGCGGTTGGCGTTGGCTTCGACGGGCTCAGCCGACGCCAACCGCTCTAGAGGTGCAGGCTCGATGGTCCGGGTTTCATTTGATCTCCCTATGAGAGTAAGACTAACGGAGCGTTTCTGAGCAATGCTGACGCAGAGACGCACAGACGTTCGCACCGATTGCGACGCTTTGCATCTGTGCGTCTTCGCGTCAACCTTGAGATTTGAAAAGCGCTGGACTGGTTCAGCGCTTCTCCCCAATCAATGCCTCTCAGGTACAATACATGTTATGTGGAGATATGATAATACAGACACAGGATGAGACGCACCCTTTCCTGCCTGCTGCATCCGCCTCGCTTCGACGACGAAGAACAGGCGCGCATTGCGCAGATCCAGCATCTGCTCCTGGTGATCTGTCTTGCGATTGCGTTGGGCGCTGCGGGGATCAACGCGCTGCTCGGACGGTCACTCTCCACCACTGCGTTGCTGGCGAGCAGCGGTGTGGCGTTTATTGCGCTGCTGCTGCTCTACGCACGTCGGCTGCGTCTATCGATCATTCTGCTGCTGAGCCTGTTCATCGCCCTGACCGCATCACTCCAGTTCATCGGGCGCGGTGCGCACGATACAGTCACCAGTCTCTACGCGGCTGTCATCGTCATCGGCAGCCTCCTGCTCAATCGCCGCGCATTCATAGCTATGGTCGCGGTGATCCTGCTGGCCATCGCTGGAATTGTGACAGCGGAAATGTATGGATGGACCAGATCGCCCTACGAGGGCGAGCCTGGCGACTGGTTCGATCTGGCGTTGATCCTGGGGTTGACGGCTTTTGCATCGCGCCTGTTGAGCGAGAGCCTGCAGCACAGCCGCGCGCTGGCGCGCCAGAACGCGCAGGCGTTGGAAGCGCAGGCGGCAGCGTTGCGCATCTCAGAGGAGCGCTACCGCATCCTGGCGGCGAATCTCCCCGACAGCGCCGTGCTGATCTTCGATCACGACCTGCGATTCGTTCTCGCCGACGGACCGGAACTCGCCGCGACCGGTTACTCGAAAGAGGCGCTGGAGGGGCGTTTGCTCCATGAAGCGATTCCTTCTTCGTTCGTCGCGCAGGTCGAGGGGAACATCCGCGCCGTGTTGAGCGGCACACGTTTCTCAGCAGAGATCCCATATGAGGACCGAATCTACCATTACCATTATGTCCCGCTGACCGATGACAGCGGATGTGTGAAGTACGCCATGATCCTGGCGCGCAACGTGACCGAGCAACGCCGGATTCAGGCGGAGCGCGAGCGCCTGATCGCTGAACTTGAGCAAAAAAATGCCGAACTGGAGCGCTTCACCTATACTGTCTCGCACGATCTGAAGAGTCCGCTCATCACCATCCAGGGATTTCTCGGCTATCTGGAACACGACCTGCGGGAAGGAAACATCGAGCGGATGCAGAGCGACCTCCGGCGGATTGACGCAGCGGTGCGCAAAATGGAGCGCCTGCTGAACGACCTGCTTGAACTGTCGCGGATCGGTCGCATCAGCGCTGCACCGCAGCGCGTGCCATTCAACGAGATCGTGAAGGAGGCGCTCGAATTGCTGGCTGGCAGGATCGCCGCACGACAGGCGCGCATCAGCGTCGCGCCCGATATGCCGCTGGTATGCGGCGACCGGGATCGGCTTGTTGAGGTTGTTCAAAATCTGGTTGATAATGCGCTCAAGTTTTGCGATAATCAGCATACGCCCCATGTTGAGATTGGGGTCATTAACGAGACGCAGGGGGCGCCGATCTTCTATGTGCGTGATAACGGCATCGGGATCGACCCGAAGTATCACGAGCAAATCTTTGGTCTGTTCAATAAACTTGACCCGCGCAGCGAAGGCACAGGCATCGGGCTGACGATTGTTCGCCGCATTATCGAAGTTCATGGCGGGCGGATCTGGATTGAGTCCACCGGACCGGGCGCTGGCGCCACCTTCTACTTCTCACTCCCCGTCGCACCCACGCCCACGCAGGAGGTGAGCCATGACCGATACGACGCTTCGCGTGCTTCTGGTTGAAGATAACGACGATCACGCAGAATTGATCCGGCGCACGCTGGACGAGCAACCATGGGCGCCACAGATCACGCATCTCAGTGATGGCGAGAGCGCTCTCGATTATCTATACCGTCGCGGGGACTGGGTCGATCCCGCTCAGAGTCCGCGTCCGCACGTCATTTTGCTCGACCTGCGTCTGCCGCGCGTCGATGGGCTTGATGTCCTGACCAGCATCAAGCAATCGGCGGACCTGCGCCGCATTCCCGTCGTCGTGCTGACCACGTCGTCGGCGGAGCGCGATGTGACTCGCGCATATGATGCATATGTCAACAGTTACCTGGTCAAGCCGTTTGGTTTTGAGGAGTTCCGTGATCTGATGCACGATGTCGGCGTATACTGGCTGACGCGCAACACGGCATCTCCCGTCTAGACTGCGGAATCGACAGTGGCTGGCATTGAACATGTCCAACTGCTGCTCATCGAAGACGATGAATTGCACATTGAACTGATCCGGTGCGCGTTTGAAGCCTGGCAATCGCTTTTCGAACTGTCTATTGCACACACCCTGCAAGAGGCGCGCGCGCGGCTGGCTGACGATGCTTGCGGCTATGACCTGATCATCTGCGACTGGCGCCTGCCCGATGGCGATGGGCTGGAGCTGCTCGATCCATCACACCCGCTGCCGGTCATTCTGATGACCGGTTTTGGCGATGAGCGGGTGGCGGTCGAAGCCATTCGCGCCGGCGCGCTTGACTATATCGTTAAGAGCGACGCCGCTTTTCGCGATCTGCCGCACGTTGCGCAGCGCGCGCTGCGTCAGTGGCGGGCGATCGAGGCGCAGCGCCGCTCTGAGCAGGCGTTGCGCGAGATCGAAGCGCGCTATCGCCTGATTACCGAAAATACTTCTGATCTGATCGCCATCCTCGATGCTCAGCATCGGTTTCAGTATATCAGCCCATCCGTCATCAGTCTGCTGGGGCGCACTCCCGAAGAATTGATCGGATGCGACGCTTTTGATCATCTGCACCCCGATGATCTTCCAAACAGCGCGGAGCACTGGCAGAGTGTTCTCCAGCGCAAACGCATCACAGCAACCTTCCGCTACTGTCATGCCAATGACTCCTGGCGCTGGTTCGAGTGCGACATCAAAGCGGTTGAACAGAACGATACATTCGCCGCGATCCTCATTGGACGCGATATTACGGCGCGCCGCGAACTGGAAGAACGGCTGCTTCAGATGCAAAAGATGGACGCGCTTGGTCGATTATCCGGCGGCATCGCGCACGATTTCAACAATCTCCTGGCAGTGATCGCCGGGTGCACCGAACTGGCGCGCCAGTCGCTCCCCGATGACCACCCGGCAATGGCGGAACTGATCGAGATCCAGCAAGCCACTGAGCGCGCCTCGGCGCTGACGCGCCAGTTGCTCGCCTTTGCCCACCGCCAGCAGTTCGATCCGCGCCCGATCAACCTGAATGCGCTCATTCGCGATATGCACAAACTGCTGCGCCGCCTGATCCGCGAGAACATTGTCTTGCAGACGCAGCTTGCTCCCGATCTCTGGAGCGTGCGCGCCGATCCAGGGCAGATCGAGCAGGTGCTGGTCAATCTTGCCGTCAATGCGCGCGATGCGATGCCGGATGGCGGCACGCTCGCCATCGCCACGACGAATGTGGTGACGGACGAGCGGTTTGAGCGCCTTTATCCCTCCCTGAAAGCGGGAGAGTACGTCTGTCTGACGGTCAGCGACACCGGCGTCGGCATGGACGAGGAGACGCGCCAGCGCGCCTTTGAGCCGTTCTTCACCACGAAGAAACCTGGCGAAGGCACCGGTTTGGGGCTGGCGACATGCTATGGCATCGTGACTCGTCATGGCGGCGCAATCGATCTGGCAAGCGAACCCGGACGCGGCACAGTCGTCACGATTTATCTGCCGCGCGCTCCGACCGCCGATTCGCCAGAGTCCGCAACTATCGGTCAGAGCGCCGGGCTCAGCGGCTCAGAAACCATCCTGCTGGTTGAGGACGATCCGGCAGTGCGATCACTGGCAGCGCGCGTGCTTCGCGCGCACGGGTACACCGTCCTCGAAGCGAGCAGTGATCAGGAGGCGATTGCTCATGCCGAACAGGGGACGCCGATCCATTTGCTCCTGAGCGATCATGTCATCCCCCATACCAGCGGCATCGTGCTGGCGGATTATCTGACCCTCCTGCGACCGAACATCAGGGTGCTGTTCATCACCGGCTATGGCGCTGAGCCGCAACTCTCCGGGCATCAGGCGACGCGCGCGCCAGTCCTTCAGAAACCATTTACCCCGACGGAACTCCTGCGCAAGGTGCGGGCAATCCTGGACGCCTGGCCCCCTGTGCAATGATAAAGATTCAAAAAAACGATCATCAAGACCCCGCTCCTACTTGCCCGTTTCAGCACTCTGATCTACAATCACTGCACGTATTCGTCAGACCTGCCCGGTAGCACAAGCCAGGATCGCCGGCGCCCTGTCCGCGCATCCCGCCCGTCTCGAAGCGCTTGCTGCCGAGAAAGGAGGTGGACGCTGAACTGTTTTGCGTCGTCCTTGCTTCATCGCATCAACATTCCGACAGACAGGAGGAACAGGCAATGACTCGCCGACATTTCGCATTGTTTACGCTTGTGCTGATGACTGCCGCCCTGATTGCGGCATGCGGCGGCGCACCGGCCACCACGGCGCCCACCGCCGCGCCAGCGTCGCAACCTGCCACTACACCAGCGCCGGAAGGCAAAAAGTTTACCATCGGCATCTCCAACCCGTTCATCAGCAGCGAATACCGCACCCAGATGATCCAGTCGTTGATTGAGATCAACAAGGAATACATGGAACGGGGCATCACGAACGAACTCGTGATCGAGAGCGCCGATACCGATGTCGCAGGTCAGATCCTGCAATTGCAGAATCTCATTAATAAGGGCGTCGACGCCATCCTGGTGAACCCCAGCGATGTCAACGGTCTGAACGATACGCTCCAGGAAGCGATTAACAAGGGAATTATCGTCATCTCGGTCGATCAGGAACTCAACACCCCCGGCGTCTACAACGTCGGCATCGACCAGAAGGAGTGGGCGAAGATTTCAGCCCGCTGGCTCGCGGAAAAATTGGGCGGTCAGGGGAATATCGTGCTGATCGAGGGCTTCCCTGGACACCCGGCAAACATTGCGCGCATGGAAGGCGTTGAAGAAGTGCTGAAAGAGTACCCCAACATCAAGGTGTTGGGGCGCGAGACCGGCAGATGGGACCAGGCCACCGGTCAGCAGGTGATGTCGAACTTCCTGGCGTCGTTCCCCAATCTTGATGGCTACTGGACGCAGGACGGCATGGCGATCGGCGCGATGCAGGCGGTAATGGCGGCCAACCCGTCGAAGTGGCCCGTGCTCGTCGGCGAGGGGCGCTGCCAGTTCCTGCAACTGTGGGATCAGCGGTTGAAGGAGGATCCCAACTTTGAGACGATCGCTGTCGCCAACCCGCCTGGCGTGTCGCCGACCGGTCTGCGGATCGCCGTCAATATGCTCCTGGGCAAGCAGGTGGACAAGAGTAAGCTTGGCGGGGCGAATGGTCTGTCGTTTGTCATTCCGATCCCGGTGATTGTGACGAAGGATAACTTCCAGGAAGTGTTCACTACTGTGTGCAAGGATAAGCCGGCCACATACCTGCTCGACGGCATTATGACCGACGAGGAGGTACAGCAGTTCTTCCTGAAGTAGCGCCATGCCGCCTCTGCTCGCTGTTCGCAACGTCGCCAAGCGGTACGGCGCCGTCCAGGCGCTGATCGATGCCAGCCTGGACGTCGACGCTGGCGAGACGCTGGCGCTGATCGGGGCGAATGGCAGCGGGAAAAGCACGCTCAGCAAGGTCATCAACGGAGTGGTTGCCCCTGACCGGGGGCAACTGCTCCTCGATGGCCGCGCTGTGCGCTTTGACTCGCCGCACGCCGCGAAAGACGCTGGCATCTCGACCGTGTTCCAGGAACTCAGCCTCGTGCCGCAACTGACTGTCGCCGAGAATATCTGGCTCACCCGCGAGCCGCTGCGACGCGGCGGACTGATCGACCGCCGCACCGAGCGACGACGCACGGAAGAACTGTTATCCCTCTTCGCCGGGACGCTGCGCGCCGATCTCACGCCGGACACGCCGGTTTTCGCGTTGCTCCCCGATGAACGGCAGATCGTAGAAATCCTCAAGGCGATCAGCGTCAATCCGCGCCTTTTGATTCTGGACGAAGCGACCGCCAGCCTGGACAGCCGCCAGGTGCAGCGGTTGTTCGAGTTGATCGGGCAATGGAAGGCGCAGGGAACGGCGATCATCTTCATTTCGCACCGCATGACTGAGATCGAACAGATCGCTGATCGCTATTCCGTGTTGCGCAACGGTCAGACGGTCGGCGCAGGATCGATGAAGGAGACGACGGCAAGCGATCTCGTGACCCTGATGGCGCCGGAGACCGCAGGCGGCGCCGTTGAGCGCCGCCGCGCGTCGCCCGACGCGCTGGCAACGCGACGCGTCGTGCTGCAGATCGAGGACCTGCGCACCAGCGTGCTGCGCGGGGTCAGCATGCAGGTTCACGAGGGGGAACTGCTCGGCATCGGCGGGCTGAAAGGGCAGGGGCAACGCGATCTGCTCCTTGCCATCTTTGGCGGCGTGCCCTGGAGCGGGCGCATGACGCTCGATGGCAAGCCGGTGCACTTTACCCACCCGCGGCAGGCAATGAACCATGGCGTGGCGCTCGTGCCGGGCGATCGCGCTGGCGAGGGATTGCTCTCCATCCGTTCAATCCTGGAAAATCTGCTCGTCCCTTCGTGGCGCAACTATGGCTTCCCACTGCGTATGAAACGCGCTCGCCAGGACGCAGCCGCCATCGCTGCGCGCCTCGAAGTGAAAATGGCGAGTCTCGATGCGCCGGTCAGCTCCCTGTCGGGAGGCAATGCCCAAAAGGTGGTCATTGGCAAATGGCTTCTGCGCAATCCGCGCCTCCTGCTCCTCGACGATCCGACAAAGGGGGTCGATATTGCCACAAAGGCGGAATTTTATCGGCTGCTTACCCGCCTGTGCGAAGAGGGAACCACGGTGATCCTGTACAGCAGCGATGATGAAGAACTGATCGGTTTGAGCGATCGGGTGCTGGTGATGCACGATGGGCGCATCAGTTCTGAACTTGCTGGCGCCGCCCTGACCACCGCCAACCTGGTCGCCGCGAGTCTGGGAGTATCCGCCGGGGTCGCACTATGAAACAATCGCGCTGGCAACAGGCAACCTACCGCCATCCCTATCTGTTCGCGCTGCTGCTGCTGGTCGCGGCGTTCATCGCCAATGCGCTGTTGCAGCCGAATCTGCTCGAACCGACGACGCTGAATCGCAATATGCGCGTCTTTCTGCCGCTGATCCTGGTCGCCGTCGGGCAGGCGATCGTCATGATCGGCGGCGGCATTGATATCTCGGTCGGCTCGATCGTCTCGGTCGTCAACGCCATCCTCGCCACGCAGATCGGGTTGAGCGGCGATCTGAGCACTGCCGGGGTCATGATGGGCGTTGCCCTGCTGGTCGGCATGGGGGCTGGCGCGCTGAATGGGCTGTTCATCGCCTACCTGCGTCTCCAGCCGATTATCACCACGTTTGCCACCAGTTTTATCTACGCCGGGCTTGCGCTCTTCATTCTGCCCAACCCCGGCGGCGGCGCGCCATCGCGCCTGACGGCGTTCTACCGCGAGACCATTATCCTCTGGCTGCCGCTCGCGTTCTACGTGATCGCCCTGATCCTGCTGATCTGGGCGGTCGTCCGGCGCACGCGCTATGGACGCTACCTCTACGCCGTCGGCGGCAAAGCTGACGCCGCCTACGAGACGGGCGTGCCGGTGCGCGCGGTGCAGTTCAGCACGTATGTCATCTCCGGGTTGATGGCGGCGCTGGGCGGGATTGCAATGACCCTGCTCACCGGCTCCGGCAACGCCCAGGTTGGCGATCCGCTCACGCTTTCGTCCATCACAGCGGCGGTGATCGGCGGCACACCGCTGAGCGGCGGCGCGGGCGGCGTCGCTGGACCGATCATGGGCGCTATCATTCTTGGTTTGATACGAAATATCATTTCATTCGCGAATGTCGCTACCTGGTGGCAGACCTTCGTCAATGCGGCAATTATTGTGCTGGCGCTGGCGATGCCCGGCATCATCAATCTGGTGCGCAGGAGGACGAGATGAAGCGACTGACGATCTCACCGCCGCTCGCCGCAGTATTGCTGGCGATCGTGCTGTTCCTGCTCAGCGGATTCCTGCCCAACGGCTTCGGCGGCAATCTCGATGTCGCAACGGCGCAGGCGGTCAACATTGTGCGGCTCTCGGTCTTCCTGGGCATTATTGCCGCCGGGCAGACCCTGGTGATCATCAGCGGCGGAGAGGGCATCGATCTTTCGACCGGCGCAGTCGTCACCCTGACGGCGATCCTGACCTATACTATTGTCAATGGCAGGAACGAACAGGTGCTGCCCGCGCTGCTGGCAGTGCTGGCGGTCGGCGGATTAATCGGGCTGGTCAACGGCGCAGGCATCGCGTTTCTCGCCATTTCACCGTTGGTGATGACTCTTGGCATGGCAGGCGTCGTCAGCGGGTTGATCCTGGTTATTACCCAGGGAAACGTCAGCGGCGCGGTCGCACCGATCATGACGCAACTGATCGCCCGTCCGGTTCTGTTGGGCATTCCTGGCGCCATCCTGATCTGGGCGGTGTTCGCGGCGTTCATGTGGCTGTTGCTGGAGCGCACCGCCTTTGGCAAAAACCTGTTCGCCATCGGCGCAAACCGCACCGCCGCGCGTCTCTCTGGCGTCAACGTGACCGGCATGGTCATTGGGACGTATATGCTCTCCGGGATGCTCGCCGGGCTTGGCGGCTTTCTGGTTGTCGGGAATACCGGCGTCGTGCATATCCGCATTGGCGATCCTTTTCTGTTCCCATCAATTGCGGCGGTTGCCGTCGGCGGCACGCTGCTGACCGGCGGCAAGGGCAGTTATTTTGGAACCATGGCGGGGGCGCTGGTGTTGACGCTCGTGACCAGCCTGCTGACCACCATGCAGATGCAGGAATCGGTGCGCCGGATGGTGCTCGGCGCCACCCTCCTGGCGATGATCGCTATCTACGGACGACAACGCGGCTTTCGGCAGTGATTTGACACCTCTGCACCGATCGGTTTACTGGCGCGCCATGCTTGACAATGCGTTGTCAAGCCTTTATCATACGCGCAACGTAACTCTGACGAGACGCACCTGGGATGGAGCAGTTCATCGATGCGATGGATTCGAGGATTCACTGTTGCTGTTGTAAGCCTGCTGGCGCTCGTTATCGCTGCATGTAGCCGCCCCGCCGTTCCGCTGACCGGAACGGTCGCTGATGCGTACACGGGAAAACCGGTCGTCGCTACCCTGACCATCGGCGACACCCAGGTGACGACTGATGCGAACGGCGCCTATCAGATCGACCGCTGGACCGCGCGCGATGTCATCAAGGTCGTCGCCAGCGGCTATGAACCGGTCGAGATCAACCTGTCCGCCCTGCCGCACCTGGAACGCCCCCAACTGCCAGTGGTCACGCTTGACCCGGTGCAGGTGCGGCCGAATACACTGAGCGGCGTTATCACCGATCTGTATACCGGCAGTCCAGTCGCAGGCGCGATTGTGCGGGCGTCTGAAACGATCAGCGCCGCCACCGACGCTGAAGGACGGTATATGCTGACGGGCGTGCCGGAAACGTTTCGAGTGACCATCGCCGCCGACGGATATGCGCCGCTGGTCAGTGACCTGTCGCGCACCACGTCGTTCGATGCCGCGATCCGTCCCGATACGCTGCGCGGCACAGTGACCGACCGGTATACTGGTCGCCCAATAGCCGGCGCGTCGGTGTCGCTTGGCGACCTCCAGACGACGACTGACAGCAACGGTCAGTATCTCCTGCGGGGCGTTCCTGAGAAAGGCGCCATTACGATCAGCGCCAGAGGCTATGCCAGCCTCGATCAACCGGTCGAGCGCACAACCACCCTTGATCTGGCGCTCCGCCCCGATACCCTGAGCAGCGTTTTGATCGATGCGAAATCGAAGCGCCCGATCCGCAACGCGACGATTATTGCAACACTGAACCTGCAAAGCAGCGATGTGGCAATGGTGCGGATCGACAATAGCCCTGACGGATCGTTCACGCTGGAGGGCGTTCCTGAGCAGGGGTATCTGCAAGTGCTGGCGCCGGGGTATCGCAAAGCCGTCATTGAACTGCGCTCTGGCAGCGTCCCGGAGACCATCGAGATTGAACCGTTCTACTCAAAGGCGCTCTACGTCACCGCTGCCGTGGCATCGCGCTGGAACCTGTTGATGAAGTATTTCGACATCATTGACGCCACAGAACTGAACGCTATCGTTATCGATATCAAATCGGATCTGCGCGATGACCTGGGGTTGGTGTACTACGACTCGCAGGTTCCCATTGTGCGCGAATTAGGGACGTTCAAGCCCTATATGGACCTGCGCAAAATCCTTGATGAAGCGAAACGGCGTGGCATTTACACCATCGCGCGCGTTCACATGTTCAGCCACGACAATGTGCTGGCTGAGGCGAAACCGGAGTGGGCGGCAAAAGACCGCACCACTGGCGGGATCTTCTACGATTATCCGGCGCCAGGCATCCGCTACGCCTGGCTCGACCCGTGGAACGAGAACGTCTGGGATTACAATATTCAGTTATCGGTTGAAGCGGCGCTCCTTGGCTTTGATGAGATTCAGTACGACTATATCCGCTTTCCATCGCTGGAGTTCTCGCCGACCGATAAGGACCGCCTGTTGCTCTCGCGCGAAGGGACGACCGAAGAACGCTGGGCGAACATCACGGAAGTGCTCCGACGATCACATCGGGCGATCAACGGCGCCGGCGCATTTTTCTCGGTTGATGTGTTCGGATATACCTCCTTCCGTCCTTCCCAATTGATCGGGCAAAACCTGAGCATGATGGCGGAGCATGCCGATTACATCAGCCCGATGATCTATCCCTCGCATTTCAGCCCGGGTGAATTCGGCTTCGATAATCCGGCGAAATATCCCTATGAGGTCGTCCAGAAGGCGATGGCTGCAGCGCTCAAACAGGTTGATGGCAAACGCGCGCTGTTGCGACCCTGGTTGCAGGACTTTACGCTGATCTGGGTGCCGAAAGACCAGATTGTCGAGTACACGCCAGCCGAGGTTCGCGCGCAGATCCGCGCGGTCGAGGAGTTCGACGCCGGTGCGGGCTGGATTCTGTACGACTCGACGAATGTGTATCACGTGGAAGCGTTGAAGCCAGCGGAGTAGGGGTTAGGGGTTGGCGCTCAGAACTCGTAATCCCTGATCGCCGACCGGGGAGATGCTATGCACCGCCTGGTTGTTGCGGCTCTGATGATTGGCATCGCCATTGGCTTCGCCCCGCCGCGTGCGGCGGCGCAGGCGCCGGTTCAGTCGGGGCGGATTGTATTCAGCACCCAGGCGGACTGGCAGCGCGGCACGCGCACTGATGTGCAGATTATCACGAATGCCGACGGCGAATTGCGCCTGGAACGCGGCGCATCGCGCGGAACGTTCGTTTCTGAACCAATCTCGTTGACCACGACCCTTAATGCGGCAGGCGTCGTCTGGCATGCCGACGTTCCGCCAGGAACCGCGCTCACGCTCGAGATACGCGGCGGACCCGCTCCCGATCAACTGGGACCCTGGCAGCCGATCACCCCAGGCGAACTGCGCGCCAGATCGACTCCCGACGCTTTTGCGACCGAAGGAGTGCGCCCGCTGCCGCCGGATACGCGCGCCTTGCAATTTCGTGCAACATTCAGCAGTACCGTCCCCAACGCTTCGCCAGTGCTGAGCGACGTCAGCGTCAGTTACTTCGATACGAGCGCCGGACCGCCGCGCGCGATCGGCGCTGTGCCAGCGATCGGCGGACCGGCAACGCTGACCGTCCCGCCGCGCATATTTCCGCGCCCGTCGTGGGCTGGCGGCAATCCGCGCGCATATCGCGGATCGCGCCTGACGCCGCAGGGGATTGTAATCCATCAGGTCGGCGCCGATGCCCCCGACGATCCCTTGCCGTTCCTGCGCGCCCTCGCTGCATTCCACGAACAGACCCTCGGACTAAGCGATACGGTTTATCACTACATAATCGGGCGCGATGGCGCGATCTTCGAGGGACGAAGCGGCGGACCGACTGCGCCAGTCGCTGAACTGAGCGGCGGCGCCGCCGTCCACATTGCACTCATCGGTGAAGGCGCGCCGCCGGCGGCGCAACTCGACGCACTTCGCTCGTTGCTGGCGTGGCTGTGTGAGGCGTACCGCATTGAGCCGACCGGTCAACGAGTCATCACGCTCAACGGGTCCAACGTCGTTGGACCGACTATCGCCGCACATAGCGACCTGGCGCCTTCCGCTGGCGATCCCTCGAATGCGCTGCGCGATGCGCTGCCGCAGATCCGGCAATCGGCAAGCGCCGCAATCGTGCGCTCGCGCTGGTTCTTCGCCGAGGGCAATCCGCGCGATTACGAAGAGCGGCTGGCTGTGCTCAATCCCGGTTCAACACCAGCAAATGTGCGCTTCATTATCGTGCGCCAGCCGGGGGTTGAGGTCATCCGCGAGACAACGGTCGCGCCCGGAGCGCGCGCCAGTCTGGTAATCAACCAGATCTTCAACGATACTCCTGATGCACCGGCGATTATCGAAGCCAATGCGCCAATCATTGCAGAGCGCTTCATGAATTTCGGCGCTGACCTGAGCGTGCAACCAGGCATCACGCGACCTTCGCGCGTCTGGTACTTCGCTGAGGGTTCAACCGAGGGCGACAAACGCACGTTTCTGGTCCTGTTCAACCCGCAATCCGAGCCGGTCGGCGTGCGTGTGCTGCTGATCACGAATGACGGCACGACGTTCGTGTATCCGCCGTTCGACAGCGAACCGGTCACACTGCTGCCGCAGCAGCGCACCGTCATCGTGATGGGCGACCTGTTGCCGAACGCCTCCTTTGGCATGCGGGTCACTGCCAGCCAGCCGATCATTGCTGAACGGACGATGATCTTCGGTCCCGGCAGCACGCTGACCAGCGGGGGCATGCACATCTCGCCGGGCGTGACCGAACTCTCGCGAGAGTGGTACTTTGCCGAAGGAACCACTGCGCCTCCGTTTCAAATGTCGCTGCTGATTGTAAACCCGAACGGCGACCGCGCGAATGTGACAGTGCGGTTCCTGACGCCTGACGGCACATCGCTGGCGCGCCGGTACGCCATCCCGCCGCTGGCGCGCCTCTCCATCGATGTCAACGAAGTCGTGCCGGAACTGGGAGTCGCCACAACCATCGTCTCCGACCGTCCGGTTGCGGCGGAGCGGGCGCTCTACTGGCGCAACGGCGCGGCAGGAACAGCGGGACCGGGAGTCATGGCGCCCGCCTATACGTGGCGTTTTGCCGATGGTCGCACCAGCGGCGATTATCAGCAATATCTGCTCATCAGCAATCCGTCGCGCAGCCAGGCGCGCATCGAAGTCGCTTTCATTCTGGCGGACGGCTCGCGCGCCAGTCGGTCGGTGGTGATGCCTGCCGGTTCGCGCTACACGATGGCGGTGCACGAACTGTTCCCCGATCAGACGACCATTTCAGCAACGGTGCGCGCAACCCAGCCGGTAGTGGTGGAACGTTCAATCTACGCAGGACCTCCCGCCGCTGCCAGTAATCGCGGCGGTGAAACCTCGCCCGGCGTGCCGGACGACTGACTTGCAGGACGACTCGCCATGACCAACGCTTCCGAATCCACGCCTGCTACGCCGCCTCCGCCCCCGGCGCGTCGGGGCGGCGGTTTTTTTGCCCGCCTGCTGGCAGCTTTCCTGGTCATCCTGATAACCACGATGATCACGTTGCTAACGATTGGCGCCGCGCTTCTGTGGCTGGGCTTCACGCCAGAAATGCCGTTTGAATTGGATATGGCAAAGACGAATATCGCATTGCTCAGGGCGGACAACGCCGAACTCGTCAATCGCGTCAGCGCGCTGGAGACCGCGGCGGCTGACCTGTACCGCCGCGCCAGTGACGACCGCGAGGCAATCAGCGACATCCGCAGCGCAATTGACGATGTGCGATTCCTGCGGGAACAGGTGCGCGAACAGTTAACCGCCGTCGTTGCGCAGAACGCCACGCTGGTCGCTGACGCCCGCGCCAGCCGCGATCAGGTGAACGCCTTCGCCACCGCCGAGGCGGGGCGCGCAGCGTTGTTGCAGGAACTCGACCGCCGTTCCCAGCGCATCGAGCGCTTCCTCCAGCGCCTGAGCGACATCGCTGGCGACGCGGCGCTTGACCTGCGCGGACCCACGCCGATCACTCCGGTCGCTGCGCCGACGGCTACGACGACCGCCGAACCAACCACGACGCCAACACCGACGCTTCCATCAACTCCAACGATGACCGGGACACCGGAGATCACGGCGACCGACGCCCCGCCTGCAACGCCGACAACCGCGCGCGCGCCATGATCAGGAAAATCAACCAGATATTGGACGATCTCGCAATCGGCGTTGGCTTCGACAGGCTCAACCGGCGTTGGCT